>NZ_BDMN01000255.1 GCF_002189065.1 Bathymodiolus platifrons methanotrophic gill symbiont | reverse complement strand
TCTCCTTTGACTTTAATATAGGTTTCGTCCATCCGCCACCGCCGATTAACAGGACGCTTCTTTTTATGAAATTCTTTCTCTAATTCAGGTGCATAATTTATCACCCACCGATTAAGGGTGCTGTGGTCAACATGATAGCCTCGTTCTTCAGCTATTTCCTCAAGATTGCGATAACTGAGTGGATAAGCCAAGTACCATCTGACATTTAGGAGAATGATTTATTTTTCAAAATGACGCCATTTAAAACTAAGCATATGAACCTTATTTTATTCGAATTGTGACTCATGATAGCAGGTAACGCGGAGAAGTGAACTTTATGCGACAGAACCGAAAATACTTAGCAAGTTTATCTGTCCAGGATAATAAAACTGTAGTTAAAATCAACACTGCTATCATCATTTATATCTTCCCGAGAAATTTCTTGCCACTGTTCTTTGTTAATTTCCGGGAACCAGGTATCTCCATTAAATTCTTTTTGTATTTCAGTGACATATAATCTATCGGCGCGTGACAGGGTGGCTTCATACAGTGTAGCGCCGCCAATCACAAATACTTCAGCACTACTTGTACAGCTTTGCAATGCACTATCTAGATCATTAAAGACAGAGCAGCCCTGTTGTTGATAATGTGGATTACGACTGATAATAATATTTTGTCGGCCAGGCAAGGGACGACCTATGGATTCAAACGTTTTTCGGCCCATAATAATAGGCTGTCCCATGGTAATTTTTTTAAAATTTTTAAGATCAGCAGATAAGTGCCAGGGCATTTGATTATTTAGACCAATCGTACGATTCATAGCCATAGCGACAATAAGAGACAGTTTCATATTTTGGCGTGTTTCCCAGTTTGTGTGTGATGAAATATTACATGATTTTTGCTTAGGCTATAGAAAAAAAGCGATAATATACCCTACATTTTTTATTAAAGAGCTTTTTATGAGTACAGAACAAACTTTATTACAACGTAGTGATTCCAAGTGTGAGCTATGTACAGCGGAACAAAATCTGGCCGTTTATAAGCTGGCACCTGAGAATGAAGATAGTGTTGAAAAATCAGTCTTACTATGTGATACATGCCAGGGTCAAATCTCCAATCCAGAAACAATGGATTCCAATCATTGGCGCTGCCTTAATGATAGTATGTGGAATCCGGAACCAGCCGTTCAAGTGATGGCATGGCGAGTTTTACAGTATTTATCGGCTGAGTCCTGGGCACAGGATTTATCAGATATGCTGTATTTAGAGCCAGAAGTTCTCAGTTGGGCAGAGTCAGCTAGTATTGCTACACACATAGAAGATGATACAGAAGCTACAGTGGATAATAATGGTAGCAAATTAGCAGCAGGAGATACAGTTACACTAATTAAAGATCTAGATGTTAAAGGGGCAGGATTTACTGCTAAGCGCGGAACTGTTGTTAAAAATATTTCATTAACAGATAACCCCAAACATATTGAAGGGCGTGTTAATGGGGTACGAATAGTATTGGTTGCGGACTACTTGAAAAAGGTAAATTAAAAATCCCTGAAATAAACCAATCACAATCAGGGTAGTGTACCTGGAAGCGATAGCGAATAAGGTTTCACACAAACCCTATAGTTTGTACGCGTGTTTTCTACATACTGTTACTTAGAAGATACCATATATTCAAAGACTTGTATTTTTGTTAGTTAGAGGTACTGTTATATAGAGTGTTACAAGCTATATTTCCAAATAAGAGTATTGGTGAAAGGCGTTATAAATCATATTAAGTACGACTTTAAAGCATAATATCTTGCCAAATATCAGCCACCTGCTTACGTATTTCAACTAATTCTTCTTGTGTAACTAAGGCTTTATTGCCTTGCAGGGCTTCTTTATGTCCCCGGTCACGAAAAATACAATAGGCTTGTTTTAAGGTGCTGACATATTCCTGGCTTAGCAGCTGCTGTTCAGCCAAGGCATCCAATAAGCGCATATTATCGGTAAATTTTGTTAGCTCAGGATGTTTTTCTGACCAGGCTAAAATACAGAACTGTACGATAAATTCAATATCGGTAATACCGCCTATCCCTTGTTTTAAATCAAAGATTTCCTTATTACTCTTAGCCAGTATTTCGCGCATTTTCTCACGCATTTCCCGGACTTCCTGCTTTAAATCGCTTTCATTTCTTGTTAGACATAAGATTCTATCGCGGATTGCTTCATATTTTTCCTGAGTTGCTGTATCACCAGTAATAAAACGACCTCTGACAAGAGCCTGATGTTCCCAGGTCCAGGCTTCTTTTTTCAAGTAATTTTCATAGCTATTTAAAGGCGATACTAATAAGCCAGAATCACCACTGGGGCGTAAACGCATATCTATTTCATAAGCCATACCTGATAACATTTGCGTATTAAGCAGGCTACGGATTCGTTGTCCTAACGTGGCATAAAACTGCGCACTACTGCTTTGTTTACGTCCATCCGTTAAGGCATTATTATCGGGATAATCGCAGATAAAAACCAAATCCAGATCAGAAGTATAACTCAGCTCTACGCCACCTAATTTACCAAAACCCAGAATACCAAAGCACATCTGTAATTCGCTGGTATCGGGGGGGATGCCATGTTTTTCCGACAAAATAGTCCAGGCAATTTTTACCGCCTGCTCTAAAATCACTTCGGCGATATAGCTTAAATAATCACTGACCACCATAAGCGGCGCAGCCCCCATAATATCGGCGGCAGCGACTCTCAGCACATTGATTTGTTTGAACTTACGTAAAGTAAACATTAATTGTTCAATGTCCGATGGGTCACTACGTGCAAGTTGTTCAGCTAATTGCTGTTGTAGCGCCATCTTATCTAATGGATCATAAAGTGAGCGTGTATCCAGTAATTCATCAAATAATGACGGATATTTGGATAAATACTCACTAATCCATGAGCTGGCAGCAGTAAGTGTAAGTAACTGCTGTAAGGCGTTATCATTTTCTGCTAATAATGATAAATACACATTACGTCCGGCCAAAGCTTCAAATAATGCACATAAACGCTGTAGTACTAAGCTGGCATTTTTTTCTTTAGCTAGTGACTCTAGAATTTTAGGCACTAGTTTGTTCAGTGTATTTGTACCTTTCGTGGTTAAGCGTTTAATTGCAGAGGTTGTTTTAAGTTGCTCAAGTATGTTAAATATTTGTTCGGGTTGTTGATAGCCTAGTTCAGATAACCGATTTAAGCATATTTCTTCATCTGTTTGCTCCATCCATATTTGTTCACTACATTGCGGTGCTTTATCCATTTCCTGAATAGAAAATACGCCGATAAAAACACTGTGTACTTGTTGGCGTATCTGATCCAGGGCAGATTTAAAATCATCCCAATTCTGGTAACCTAGCGAAAAGGCCAGAATAGCCTGATCACGTTCTGATCTGGGTAAATCGTGTGCCTGCCTGTCTTGAAATTCCTGAATATGATTTTCCACTCGACGCAGAAACCGATAAGAACTTATCAGTTGTTTGCTATCTTCAGCCGAGATTAGATCCTTTTCCCCCAACAAAGCAAGAATAGGCTGAATACTTCGCTCTTGTAATGCGGTATCTTGCCCACCACGTATTAGTTGAAATGCCTGACCGATAAACTCAATTTCACGAATACCTCCGGGACCGAGTTTTACGTTTTCCATGCGATCTTTACGCTGTAGTTCCAGGGTGATCTGTTGTTTTAGCGAACGTAATTCTTCAAATGCGCCATAATCTAGATAACGGCGATAAACAAACGGTTTAATCATTGCCATAAACTGCTCACCCCCCTGTTTATCGCCAGCGACAGGACGAACTTTGACCATCGCATAACGCTCCCATTCACGCGCCTGTGTTTGATAATAGTTTTCCAGACCATCAAAAGTCATAATGACAGGGCCACTATCGCCAAAGGGACGTAAACGTATATCAGTTCTAAAGACAAATCCATCGGCAGTGATTTCATCCAGAACTTTAACCAGTTGCCGGCAAATACGACTAAAAAATTCACCGTAGCTAGTTTCTTTGCGATCTGCTAAAACACCATCCTGCTGATAGGCAAAAATTAAATCTATATCGGAAGAGTAGTTAAGTTCCCAGGCTCCTAATTTTCCCATGCCTAACACAACCAGACCTTGCTCAGTACCATCAGCTAAAACAGGAGTTCCACGTCTATGACAAGCCTGCTGATATAAATAATCCAGAGTAAACTGAATGCAACTTTCTGCCAATGCTGTTAAATCTGATAGTGTTTCATTGAGGTCAGACCAGCCGGCGAGGTCACGCCAGGCGATACGCATCATTTGTTTATTACGAAACTGGCGCAGAATTTTCATCAGCTCAGCATCATTCTGGATATCGTAGTTGCTGAGTTGGTTTGTATAGTTGTCACGGACAGCAGTGCTAAATAAATCACCGCTGCTCATTAAATCCAGTAGAAACTGAGGCTGGCGACTAGCTGTCTGGGCAACAAACTCACTGCAACAAAAGACTTTAGGCAGTGTGCTGATGATATCCTGGTTTTCAGGTAACTCAAGTGCTAATCGCTGGAGAGAGTCCGTGAAATTCTGGATATGCAGATTAGTGGTATCGTGCAGTTGAGAGGGAATGGTGTCTAGGGAAAACATGGGATCCTCTAAATTCAATATTAGCTTATCTCGTGCCTTGTCCAGTATGTAATAAACAATGAGTTATGCTGTAGGCTGGGTTAGATTATCTAGCGTCGCGCAGATAACGTAACCCAGCATTTTATGAACTGCCTAAGATGCCGGATTACGTTTTTATTGCTTCACAAAAAAATCTAACCCATCAGCCTACATTGTAATATTTTGTTATTTAATACAATATTCCTTAACTTAATGGCTGTGAGGCGGAACGTAGGAACGAGGTTGGTTTTTATTATGAAGACTTACTTCTACGTGGTTTTCTACGTGGTTTTTTATCAGATTTTTCACCACTTCTACGTGAGTCCTTTTGCTGTCTAGGGACTTCCCCTTCTTTGACCGGAGCAATATTAAGTTTTTGTCCGGCAACCCGTGTTGCTTGCAGACCTTGAAAAACCTCGTCTGGCATACCTTTGGGTAAATCAACAATACTAAAGTCATCGTGCATATCAATCTGGCCGATTTCTTTACCATTTAACCCTGCTTCATTAGCTATCGCACCAACAATATTGCCGGGTTTTGCGCCATGGTCTTTACCCACTTCTATACGGTAGCGCTGCATACTGCCCTGAATAGCTGAGCCTCCTTTACGACGTACGGAACCACTTTCTCTATCCCTGCCTCGGTCTCGATCACGCCCTGAGCGCTCTTTTACTTTAGCCTGTTTTTTCAATAATAAAGGCTCATCACCCTGGACCAGTTTTGCTAGAGCAGCGGCTACTTCAATTGCCGGAACATCATGTTCGGTTTCGTATTGTTCAATAATTTTTGTGTAGAACTCTAATTCTTCATTGGCCAGGGTGTCAGTAATTTGCTGCTTAAAACGATTAACACGTTTATCGTTAATCATTTCAGTCGATGGCATTTCCATTAACTCGATACGTTGCTTGGTCGCACGTTCTATCGCGCTTAGCATACGTTTTTCACGTGGGGCGACAAATAAAATCGCATCCCCAGTTCTACCGGCTCGTCCAGTACGACCAATACGATGCACATAGGCTTCGGTATCGTAAGGAATATCATAGTTAATTACATGACTGATACGCTGTACATCTAGACCACGTGCAGCAACATCGGTAGCGACTAAAATATCCAGTTTGCCATTTTTTAATTTGGTAATGGTTTTTTCACGCTGGTTTTGTGCTAAATCACCGTTAATTGCCGCCGCTGAAAAGCCGCGTGCTTCTAGTTTTTCTGCCAGTTCGATAGTTGAGTTTTTAGTACGCACAAAAATAATCATGCCATCAAAAGTCTCAGCTTCTAATATGCGTGTTAGCGCATCCAGTTTATGCACGCCACTAACTGTCCAGTAACGCTGGCGAATGGTCTCGGCAGTAGTGGTTTTAACTTTAATGGTGACATGTTCAGGATCACGCAAATAATTATTAGCAATACGACGGATAGCCGTTGGCATTGTCGCTGAAAATAATGCGATTTGACGTTGTTCCGGTAATTGTTCTAGCACCCACTCAACATCATCAATAAAACCCATGCGTAACATTTCATCGGCTTCATCTAGAACCAGGCATGTTAAATTATTTAGTTTTAAAGTGCCTTTACGCATATGATCCATAACACGCCCAGGAGTACCAACGACAACATGCGCGCCACGCCTTAGCATACGTAATTGCCCTGAGTAATCCTGTCCACCATAAATGGGAGCAACATGAAAACCTTTAATAAATTTAGCGTATGTTTGAAAGGCTTCAGCAACCTGAATTGCCAGTTCACGCGTAGGAGCCAAAACCAGCACTTGAGGGTCTTTTTGTTGCAGGTCTAGTTTTGATAGTAAAGGTAAGGCAAAAGCGGCTGTTTTTCCGGTTCCAGTTTGAGCCTGGCCCAGAACATCTCTACCCTCGAGAATAAGTGGAATTGTTTGTGCCTGGATCGGAGAGGGGGTTTCATAGCCTACTTCATCCAGTGCTTTGAATAGTGGATCAATAAGGTCTAAATCTGAAAATTTTGGAAGTGATGATACTTCGAAGGTCATTAAGCGTTCCTACTAGTTTGTTTGCGTCAACAGAGTCTGTACTGCTCCGTTGTGGTATACGATGAGTGTATCTAGGTAGAATATAAAAAAGCTACCAGACATTAAAAATTTATGCACTATAATACCCTACATACCCTTTTTATGCGCGTCTTATTATAGACTGAAGTTTCCTAGAAATTCATCAAGCGACCATGCGTAACAAAACGGTTACCACCGAATTTACAGGGGAGCTGCTGTATTTGGGGCAAACCCTTTCAAAATCCGGGTCCAAAGCAGCTTCGGCAATGATACGCCGGATATCTGAAAAGGCAAAACTGGTCCGCCCCTTTACTTTGTGCCGACGTTCCGGATTGGTTTTTAAACGATCAGCATAAATCCACGTTAACGTTGTTGCCATCATACAGAAGTTCAGGTGGTTGGTCACTGCCTGCGCATTACGGCACTGGCTTTTCTGGCTACCTATGTCCTGCTTGAGTTCTTTGAACCCGGATTCGATTTTCCACCTTGCCCCGTAATACTCGATAATCTGTGTGATGGATAAATTTAAATCGGTAGTAAACAAAGCAATCCACTGCGTGCGACGAAACACCCAGACAACCTGAACGGGCCGTTTCAATGTTTTCAGCATGACAACACGACTATAAGCACTAACTTCACGCTGCTTTCCATAGAGATTCACGTTGTAAAACCGAGCCTCTTGTTGTACTGTTTTTGCCATGTCTGTAGCCGAGCCTAGACGCTGACCATACTTTTTATTCCGGCCCCGCTGCTTTGGTTTTCTTTTTTCTGGAAGGTCATACAACACATTATTGCACCTTAACCGAGAGAGAATATTAAACCGGTTCCCGATAGCTTTGTAAGCAGGCTTCCATAGGCCATTATTGCCAAACCAGCTATCAGTAACTGCCAATATGGGGACGGTGGAAAAATGTTCTGCAATTTCAATCAGCATTTGAGCCGCCTGAGCCATCTTGGTCTGGAAAGGAACTACTTCCCCTCTTATCGTGGCTGTCTCTTTTTTTCCCTGAATTGTTTTTAAGGGCAGATAAAACCGGAAATCTAAAAATAAGCACGCCCAGCGACCTTTGACCTGTTTCAACAACCCCACCGATACAATATTTTGTGCCCATGGATATTTGCTTTGGTTCGACTTGGCCGCGTGGTCAAAAATTGCTTCACAACCGAAGATTTTCTTGCCTACTTTAGTGATAATGGAGTCATCCAAACCAACCAATATGCGGCCATCAGTTTCAGGGGACGGGATTAGCCCCCAGATAGTTTGCCATAGCCCAGCCCACGGTAGCGTTGGAGAAGCCATGAAAGTGTAAAATCGCTTATTCTTGATCTCAAACCCAAACAGCGTATCAAGGCAACGCCAAAGGTTAGATGTCATCGACGACGTAAAGGGAACGATAATGGACAGGATCGTGTAAACAAACAGAGAGGCTCGTTCGCGGCCTAAAGTGGTTTCGGAAAAATGATATTGAAGCGGGAGTAAAATATCGCGTAAAATGAACATGAATGAGGCCGTTTTGTTTGTATAATCAATGAGTTAACATCTTTTATTATACAAACAAAACAGGTCTCATTCATCATTAACCTGTTGTTTTTTAAGTAAATTCAAGGGTTTTAGCAAACGGAATGCCAGTGTTATTAGGGAATGCTAATATTTATTAAAAATAAGCACTAACTAATATTCTTATGCTTTAAAAACTAGGAAACTTCAGTAATGGTCTTACAGGTATTAAACAGCAACTTGGTTGTTCAGTTGAGCAGGTAATGCATGCAATTGAAGAGTACATAAACTACTTTTTTGTGCAAGCTCTACAATTAGACCCTTTCATCTTAGAGCAAGAAGCTTTAAATCAAGGGGAACTGTGAAATTTTATGTGATTTTGAACTCCGAAACTTGAGATATAATAAGTCAGCATAAAGTATATGGCTATGTATTTTGAACTTTTTAATAATATACAAAAATAGGCACAAAATTGAAACAACTGCTTTATATCATTCGCCGTAATAGCGGTCAAGGTGGCGCTGAAAGAGTTGCAGAAAGACTCGCTGCTAGTTTTAGTGATCAGTTTGAAGTATACAGGCTATGGGCTGGAAACCAATTTAATGGCCAGAAAATACCTGGATTTTCTGGGATATTGTGGTGGCGGCACTGGCGCTATGCTCATTATATAAACCGGTTAGCTATTTATAAGCAGAACAGTGTAGTTTATAGCCTGGAAAAAGGCCCGACTTGTGATATTTATCGTGCGGGGGATGGCGTTCATAGAATAAATATGTTGGGTAAATATGGGAGCAGTAAGGCCTGGATGGTTAATCCAGTACATTGGCTAATGCCGAAGCTAGAAAGAAATAGCTTTGAATCAGCGCGCTACATTATAGCTAACTCTGAACTGGTTCGTTCCCAGGTGGTTTCTGCTTACCCACACGTTGAACATAAAATGGTGACTATTTATAACGGTTTTGATGAGCAAACTTTCAAGCTGTCACAAATTGATAAACTCACGCTGAGGAAACAACTAGAGTTACCATTAGATGCTGATAAAATTTTATTATTATCAGGTTCAGGTTTCGAACGTAAGGGCTTGCATCATGCAATTGGTATTGTAAAAAATTTACATGAACGAGGATGTAAAGCTTATCTAGTGGTGGTTGGTAAAGGTGATAGTAGTTATGTAAAAAAGCTGATCAACCAGACAGGACTCATCGAATTTATTTTATTTAAGGGTTTAATAAATAACGTTGCTCAATATTATCAAGCGTCTGATATGTTAGTTTTATTAACTAGACATGACCCTTTTGCAAATGCATGCCTGGAAGCCTGGGCCTGTGGCTGCCCTGTGATAACAACCAGAGATAATGGGGCATCCGAGGTAATGAAGCCTTTTTCTGGCTTGCTTGTTGATGATATTTTGCATAAAAAGGCAATTGGGCAATGTGCAGAATACATAATGCAACAAGCATTTGAAGCTCCAAAAATTGCAGCGAGTGTAGAGTTTTTAACCGCAGATAAAGAAAAAGCGGCTCATTTGGAAATTGTAAATAAAGTCTTTACCGAGAAATCAGCTGAGGGGCATAAAGCCAGATTCTAACCTGAAGAAATCAAAAGCCTTACACTTCAGATCTTCACACCCTTCCCATGCGTATTAAAGTAAATACAATTCTAGTACTGAAGTTTCCTAGAAATTCATCAAGCGACCATGCGTAACAAAACGG
>NZ_BDMN01000254.1 GCF_002189065.1 Bathymodiolus platifrons methanotrophic gill symbiont | reverse complement strand
TTCTTGAGGGAATTAATAGCAAGGTCCAACTGGCCAAACGACGAGCAAGAGGTTATCGTAATATTAATAATTTTATCAATATGATTTACTTTCTTTGTGGTAAGTTAAAATTCGACTACCCACTGTATTTCACATAGAGCCAGAAAAACTGTCCAAACCGGCACATAAAGCGATCGAGCAAGAATTAAAGAAAAAAGGTGGGCAAATTCTTGTATCATCAATTTCAGTCTGGGAAATCAGTTTGTTAATTGAAAAAGGACGTTTAACCTTGACCATGGAACTGGATGAGTGGTTACGAGTCGCTGCAAGCATACACAATCTGCATTTTATCCCCGTTGATAATGAAATTGCGGTGCAATCTGTGTGCCTGCC
Organism: Bathymodiolus platifrons methanotrophic gill symbiont; assembly: GCF_002189065.1. Classification (GTDB taxonomy): domain Bacteria; phylum Pseudomonadota; class Gammaproteobacteria; order Methylococcales; family Methylomonadaceae; genus Methyloprofundus. The sequence goes on along the minus strand of NZ_BDMN01000254.1, from coordinate 16,898 downwards.
TGGAGACTTTCATCCAGACCTTGCCGACCGAATTATTACGGCCTTAGCTCGGTATTACTCAGCGCCACTTGTGACTAGCGATTCAAAGATTCAAGATTATAAATACGTGCAAACAACCTGGTAGCAAAGGCATAACACGCTAAATTTTGGTTAAACCGATAGCGTTAGTTAGTTCAACGCGACTTTCACCAAAAGAAATACGCAAATTTCAGCAGCTTGTTGCTGAAAATAGAGAAGCATTTTTGGAGGCTTGGAATGAATACTTTAGTAATTGAGTTACATCCGCAAGCCCACACAATAAAGTGTACTGACGCGGATTTAGTTGTTAAGTTACTTGGTGGCCGTACAATATCGGCTCCTTTAGTTTGGTTTCCTAGCTTGTCTCAAACTACTCAGCAACAACGTGCTAATTGGGAGTTGCTTGGCGATGGATAAGGTGATCACTGGCCTGAGATAGATGAAGATCTCAGTGTTGCGGGTCTATTTTCTGGTTATCATTAGAGCTGTAGTTAACACAAATGAAAAGCGGGGTCTTTCCGCGGCGTATTAAAATATAATCGGATAAACAACCATGTGGCATAGAAAGACCTGACCCCAAAACTTTGGACCCCAAAATTTGTGTGTGACCCCAAAATTTTTTGATTTAATGTTTGAAGGCGGTATAGCAAACATGAACTACTCATTTTCAAATAATGCTGAATATGGCGAGTATGTTACTGGCCCTAAAGTTATTAACGAAGAAAGCCGTGCAGCAATGCGTGCAGCACTGAAAAACATCCGGACAGGTGAATACGCCAAGAAATTTATCATGGAAGGTATGACTAACTACCCTGAAATGACTGCCAAACGCCGCCTGAATGCAGAGCATCCAATTGAAGTTGTTGGTGCAAAACTTCGTGCGATGATGCCCTGGATTGCAGCAAACCAGATTGTTGATAAAGGTAAAAACTAAGATTTATTGTGTTATAAGGTTAACAAAAAAGCCCATCTTTGATGGGCTTTTTTATGCTTGTTGTTTATACTAAAGCCTATACGACTGCACAGAACAAGTTAACCAAAACCTGATATTTTTTAGATGCTTCTTTAACCTGCAGTATTGCACTTTTACTTAATAACTACCGTAACTTTCGACCCATTGGAGGTTTCTAGTATAAATTAACAGCATTGTATTTAACATCCGCTTTGCTCTTAAACTCAGCATCCAATGGTATAAGGTAATTGATACCATCGATCTGCATACCATGCCCAGCATAGAAAAATAAACCGAGGCTACCTTGTTTAAGTTCCTGGGTAAATAGTTTAACCGCTCGCTCTATCTGTTGTTTATTGGCATCCAGCAATGCTTTGTTATTGACTAGGTTAAAGTTTAGAGACTTCAGCTTTTTAGCTAAATCTTTTTCGTCATTGACCGGGTTTTTTAATGCCGTACCGCTATAGCCACCGGCATAGTCACTATTGCCTATGATGAGTGCTATACGTTTGGTTTCTCTTAGATCGTTCTGGCGTATCAGGGCTCGATTTGTGTCCTTGTCAGTTTCTGCTGGTACTGTTTTGGCCTTGTTCTGAGCACAGGCACTAAGTAATAAGAGAGTGAATAATAAGGTGAGTCGTAGCATAATAAAGTATTTAATTTGCCTTCCAAAGAACCATCTAAGAAAGAGAGGAGTGAAAGGGCATGTCGTGATGTAGCTGAATTTATCCGGAATAAAATTATCTCTATCGCTACTGCTATAGGTTAGGATTAAACACATGGATACCTGCCATATTACCTGTAGAAATGTGCTTTTTGATCGTTATTTCAATATCCATATCAAGCGCATATAAACAGCGATATAACTTATCAAATGTAAATCCAGATAAGTGACCGTTGGCAATTTGAGAAACTTCAGGTTGTGTATTGCCGAGTAATTTAGAGGCCTGTTGCTGTTTCATGCCTCGCTCTTTAATTAATTTGATGTGCCAGTTGTGCTTTTGCCTGACGTTCTTCACCATTGACAAGCCCTGTAAAAGGATGAGCCGTAGTGGTAAACCTTCGCTTTTTTCAAGAGTTTCATTATCTATTTTTCATCTATTATTAATTTATATTTAATATCATATAAATTGTCAAGTACAACATCAATTTTTACTATCATGAGAACAATTTACATGTAATTGGCTAAATATACAGAAGACTATAAGTCGATTGATTTATATGAAGTTGGGAACGAGCACGAAATAAAGTAAACAACTATAATTCGGAAGCGGGGTCTTTAGCCCCGCATTCTACCAGGCGGGGCTAAAGACCCCAATGGCATTCGCTTAAGCCATTACCCCCCTTCGGTTAAGAGCCCGCACGAATGCAATCGCATGAGAAATCACTTTACCCATTTCAAATCTACATTACCGTTTTGTTACGCATGGTCGCTTGATGAATTTCTAGGAAACTTCAGGTAAGAAGTATAGCCATCTTTTAATATTTTCATACCATCTGCAAATAAAACTTAATGATAAACACCACAGAAGCCAACTAATATATTGTTATACAACAACAATTATTATTATATTTTTTTAAAATATACTCGCTTTTTGCTCGGATATAAGCACTTATAAAGACACATAGCCCCGATTTATTTCACCTGTTACAAGGTCCTGAATAATTTACTTAACAAATAACAGGCCGAACAATTACCCCTGTCACCCTTAAAAATCATACTAATCCTGGCACAGATTTAACACAATATGCCCCGTCAAATAATCAGTATAATATAATTTCATATATAAAGGTTACCCAATATACACTTTAAACTCATACTTTACGTGATATCTATTGTGCCGCCATAGTCACTTTATTGCTACAACCCTTGGCCAAAACTTCGCTCTACATGAGTCACACAATTTACTGCAACACATCTATTAGCATAATATATGCGCAAGAATTCCGTTATACTCAGACGCAACACTAACTTAATTTTATTCAACAAAATACCGATACTGTTTAAATGAGAATATTAAAATGGACCTTAGCCGCCCTCCTTACCTTCTCCATACTGGGTGTTATCATTGGCTATTTTGCATACCAGCAGCTAAGCTCAGAACTTCCTGACATCAAAGTACTCAGAAACATCCAGTATAAACAACCTTTAAATATCTACAGCCAGGACGGACTCTTAATTGAACAATTTGGCGAAAGAATTCGTAACCCCATTAGTATATCCGACACCCCAAAGCAACTAATTAATGCCTTTATAGCAGCTGAAGATGGTGCTTTTTACTCCCATTTTGGCATTGATTTCAAGGGGCTTACTCGCGCAGTCATACAGCTAGTTCTAACAGGCAAAAAGAAACAAGGCGGCAGTACTATTACCATGCAAGTTGCGCGAAATTTCTTGCTTAACAATAAAAAAACCTACACCCGGAAATTTAAAGAAATTATTCTTTCCATACAAATTGAACAAGAATTTAGCAAAAATGAAATTCTTGAACTTTATCTTAATAAAATTTATCTGGGACAGCGCGCTTACGGCATAGCAGCAGCATCTGAAATCTATTATGACCGCCCCCTGACACAACTAACACTCGCCGAACTCGGTATGATTGCAGGCTTACCTAAAGCCCCCTCTCGCTACAATCCTATCGCCAACCCACAACGCGCCTTAATCCGTCGCAATTACGTGCTCTCCCGCATGTTAGATTCACATTACATAAATCAACAAGAATACAACAGCGCCATTGCAGCACTCATTACAGCTAACTCCTATACCACCCAAAGAGAGCTCTATGCGCCTTATATTGCAGAAATGGTGCGCAATGAAATTCTTAATCTATATGACGAGGACACTGCGTACACTACTGGCCTAAAAGTTTATACAACACTAAAATCTGACTTGCAAAATATCGCCGTTACAACTTTACGCTCAAACCTACACCAATTCGATGAGCGCCATAGCTACCGAATCAATAAAAAACAAAAACTTCCCTTAAAATCAAGCTACAACACAGGCGCAACATTTCCCGCCCAGGTCACTCAAATTAACAAGCAACAACTTAGCGCTAAATTTAAAGATGGCACAACCATCACTCTGCTATGGGAGGACAGTCCCTGGAGCACAAAATACACCCCCAAGACCCAGAAAAAAGAAACTATAAACTCATATCTCGATATTATCGACCTAGACGACACTATTCGTGTCAGACAACAAAACAAAAAATGGCGACTCGCGCAAATCCCACAAGCGGAAAGTGCTTTTGTTGCATTAGACCCTAAAAATGGAGCTGTTTTAGCTCTATCTGGCGGCTACGCTTATTTCAACAATAAATATAACCGTGCCACACAGGCAAAACGTCAGCCTGGCTCGGGATTTAAACCCATCATATACACCAGCGCCCTTGAATACGGTTACACTAGTGCTAGCATGATCAATGACGCCCCTATTGTAAGCTCCAGAAACCCTGCTGAAGAAAGTGCCTGGCGACCGGAAAACTATAGCCACAAATTTTACGGCCCTACCAGCCTGCGCACAGCATTACGTAAATCTCGTAACTTAATCGCCATACGCCTGACAAGATCTATCGGTATCCCCGCGATTACTGACACAGCTCTACGCTTTGGGTTTCAACAGAAACAACTCCCGCAAAAGCTATCTCTGGCATTAGGGAGCGGCTACGCCTCGCCATTGCAAATGGCTCGTATGTATTCAGTCTTTGCCAATGGCGGATTCTTAATTACCCCTCACTTTATAGATCGCATTGAATCCAATACGGGCGAAATCCTATTTCAAGCGGAGCCACTGACCGCTTGTCCCTATTGCGAAAATAGCACTGCTCCTAGAATTATTTCTGAGCAAATAAATTTTTTAATGAATTCACTATTACGTGACGTTGTCCAGCGCGGCACTGCCGTGAAAGCTAAATCACTACAACGCTCTGACCTGGCAGGAAAAACGGGCACAACTAACGATCAAAAAGATGCCTGGTTCAATGGCTTTACGCCTGATATTGTAGGCATAGCCTGGGTAGGACAAGACAACTCCAAAAGCCTTGGTCGCTGGGAAACCGGAGGTAAAGCAGCGCTCCCCATGTGGATTGATTTTATGCGTTACGCACTTAAAGACACAATAGAAGAGGAACTCATCATGCCGGAAGGTATGAGCAAAGTGCTAATTGACCCAGAAACCGGCCTATTAGCTAGAGAAGAGTCGCCTCTTGGCAGCTGGGAATACTTTAGAGACGAATTTATTCCTACCGAGCTTACCCTTATTGACGAACAGGATAACGAGCTAAATGATGAGCAAGATATTACTGAACAAGTAGCGCCTGAAGTATTATTTTAATTCCTGACACTATTTACCCCCCTATTTATCATAACCAACATAGAAAGCCTTTAGCTTTAGCTGCGCTTTAAATCACAGCTAAAGCCTCTTCTACCCAGTCCTCAAGCAGACCTCTACACCCTTAATCAAATCTCCACCCAGCCCTACACTTTCTTCTAGGCAAAAAAAAGCAGCCAAATGGCTGCTTTTTTCTTACGCACTAATGTAATAAGCTACACATCACGCACATCTTTTCCTGTATAAACCTGTCTAGGCCTTCCTATACGCTGTCCTGGTTCCGCCATCATTTCCAGCCAGTGAGATACCCAGCCAGCAGTACGGGCAATGGTAAACATCACGGTAAACATATCAACAGGAATATTTAAAGCCTTATAAATAATCCCCGAATAAAAATCGACATTTGGGTACAACTTTTTCTCGACAAAATATTCATCTTTCAATGCATAGTCTTCCAGCGCCAACGCCAAATCAAATAAAGGATCTTTAGCAGAAGTACTTTCTAGGACTTCATAACACGCTTTACGAATAATCGTCGCTCTCGGATCAAAGTTTTTATAGACCCGATGACCAAAACCCATCAGACGAAAAGGGTCATTTTTATCCTTTGCTTTCTCTATATACTCAGGAATCCTATCAACAGTACCAATTTCCGCTAGCATACTTAAAACAGCTTCGTTGGCACCACCATGAGCAGGCCCCCAAAGCGCAGCAATTCCCGCAGCAATACAGGCATAGGGATTTGCACCTGTACTACTTGCTAAACGTACAGTTGAAGTACTAGCATTCTGCTCATGATCCGCGTGCAGAATAAATAACAGGTTCAAGGCTTTGACCGCAACAGGATCAATATAATTATCTTTCTCTATATACTTCTGAGATGGCAATGAAAACATCATATTCAGAAAATTTTCACAATAGCTCAAGTCAGAGCGCGGATAAACATAAGGATAACCAATTGAATGACGATAACAAGCCGCAGCGATCACCGGCATTTTTGCCAGCATACGCATTGCTGAAATACGGCGATGTTCAGGGTCATCCATATTCAGCTCACTATGATAAAACGCCGACAAAGAGCCAACGATCCCCACCATTATAGCCATCGGGTGCGCATCATAATGGAAGCCATCAATAAAACTGCGCATTGCTTCATGCAGCATGGCATGCTGCCCAATTTCATGCTCAAAAACTGCCTGCTCTTCCTTATTACCTAGCTCGCCATTCATCAATAAGTAAGCGACCTCAAGAAACGAGCATTTTTCAGCTAACTGATCTATCGGATAACCTCTATAGAGCAAGATACCTTGCTCACCATCAATATAGGTGATTGCACTCTTGCAACTTGCCGTTGACATAAAGCCAGGATCATAAGTAAACAAGCCCATTTGTTTATGCAAAGTACTTACATCAACAACGGGTGTACCAACAGTTCCCTTTAGCAAAGAAAATTCTACTTCCTTGCCTGTAGAGTTATTTCTTAACGTCAGAGTCTCTTGAGCCATGATGTTTCCTAATGTTTTGATTAAGGACTAGACTAGCCTAATCTCATGCAGTTATTTGCTATAACGCTTACGGAATTTATCTACACGTCCAGCTGTATCAACGACACGCTGCTTACCTGTATAAAACGGATGACAAGAAGAACATACCTCAATATGTAAATCTTTATCCAAGACCGAGCCTGTAACAAACTCATTTCCACAACCGCAACTTACGGTTATTTGTTTATATTCTGGGTGAATTTCTGGTTTCATAATGACCTTTACACGTCGAAAAATCGACTAACATACAATTTTGAACAGAGTATAATACTGCTTTGTTCCAATTACTGCAAGTAACTATCTTAATTTTATGCGCATTATCTCAATAAATACTAACGGCATTCGCGCTGCAGAGCGTAAAGGTTTTTTCCCCTGGCTAGCAAAACAAGACGCTGACGTAGTCTGTATACAGGAAACAAAGGCACAACCTGAACAACTGATCGCCGATGCATTCAGACCCAATGGCTACCATTGCTATTACCATAGCGCAGAGAAAAAAGGTTATAGCGGGGTTGCTATTTACAGCAAACATCACCCCGACAACGTCATCGTGGGTATGGGTTTTGATGATATAGACAGCGAAGGACGTTATTTAGAAATACAAATAGGCAAGCTCAGCGTTATCTCTCTCTACCTCCCTTCAGGCTCCTCCAAGGAAGAACGCCAAACCTTCAAATACAGCGTAATGGATCGCTTTATGCCGATTTTACAGGAAAAAGCAAAAAGCGAGCGTGACTTTATTATTTGTGGCGACTGGAATATCGCGCACAAAGAAATTGACTTAAAAAACTGGAAGGCTAACCAAAAAAACTCAGGATTTTTACCTGAAGAACGAGCCTGGCTAGACCAGTTATTTACCCAGGAACTCTGGGCTGATGGTTTTAGAAGCATTAATCAAGAGCCAGACCAATACACCTGGTGGTCAAATCGCGGGCAGGCATGGGCAAAAAATGTAGGCTGGCGAATTGATTACCAGGTGATAAGCGAACACCTACAAGACAAGGTACTATCCGCATCGATCTATAAAGATGAGCGTTTTTCAGATCATGCTCCTTTAATTATGGACTATGATTATTCACTAAAATAAAAATACAAATATTTACATCACCTAAGCACACCCGGAATAACTTTCACACATTAAAATGCGACACCAGTCTTTAGCCTGCAATTGAAAAGACTGATTTAACACCCCTGCATGCGAAGCCCTTGCCTGTGTAATTACAATGCATGAGCATTGTTGATATAGCTACTTTACTTATGTCAGCCCTACAACACCAGCCTCCTAAATTAAGAGTTGCGTTTACAAAGGCTGACAGCTATTATTAAATCTATCAATTTGATAGCACAAAACAGGGAGATATACGCATGTTAATTAAGGAAAAAACACCTATTTTAAGTGGTGAAATTACTGATAAAGCTATTTTTATAAATAGGCGCAAAATCATAAAGGCTGCAGCCGGAATCTCTATCGCATCGTTACTTCCCGGCTCTGTCAATGCACAGGAAAAAATATGCGCATATTCCAGCTGGGCCTTACTCAGCCTCGCTAAAAGTCACCGACTACGAAGATGCAGCCAATTACACCAATTACTATGAGTTCAGCACCAACAAAAAAGACTCCACCGTTTTAGCAAAAAAGCTTAAAACCAGCCCATGGAATGTAACGGTTGAAGGTGAGGCAGAAAAAAACAGGTGTATTTAATTTAGAAGATATATTAAAAAATAATTCACTTGAAGAACGCATTTACCGGTTCCGCTGTCTAGAAGCATGGTCCATGGCTGTACCCTGGATAGGCTTCCCATTAGGCGCAATGCTAAAACAATTCCAACCCTCATCAAAAGCGAAATTTGTTAAATTCACCACACTCTATGACCCTGAAGTGATGATAGGCCAAAAAACAAAGGCGCTAGGCTGGCCTTATGTCGAAGGTTTACGCATGGATGAAGCCATGCACCCCTTGGCATTTATGGCAACAGGCATGTATGACGATACATTACCCAATCAAAACGGCGCACCCTTGCGTTTAGTCATCCCGTGGAAATACGGATTTAAAAGCATTAAAGCTATTGTCAAAATTCGCTTTACTGAAACCATGCCAGCTACGGCATGGAATAAAATGGCCCCTGGCGAGTACGGTTTTTACGCCAACGTCAATCCAGCTGTTGCCCATCCCCGATGGAGCCAAAGCAGAGAGCGTATTCTTGGAGCCAGCATATTTACCCCAAAGCGTAAAACGGAAATGTTTAATGGCTACGAAGAGCAAGTTGCCTCTCTTTATTCAGGAATGGATCTGAAAAAATATTTCTAATGCGTATTCCCAAAAAGGGCTGGGCACTGATAAAAATCATTATTTTTTTGCTAAGCCTAAGCCCTTTTCTACTGCTAGTTAATGCAACCCTTCAAGATCGATTAGGCGCAAACCCGATACAAGAACTGCACTTTAGCTTAGGTGACTGGGCCTTGCGCTTTCTTTGTATAGGCCTGGCATTAACTCCCCTAAAAAAAACCTTAAAACAGAGCTGGCCTGTGCGCTTTAGGCGCATGATAGGGCTATATGCCTTTTTTTATGCCACTATGCATTTAACTGTTTACATTGTTCTTGATTTATCATTATCCTGGGAAGCATTGATTGATGAAGTACCTAAAAGCCCCTATATTCTACTTGGGATTTTTACCTATTTATTACTCATTCCTCTGGCATTTACCTCAACAAAAGCAATGCAAAAATACTTAGGTAAGCGCTGGATACAATTACATAGATTAGTTTATGTCGCGAATATCAGTGCGGTTATTCATTACCTCTGGTTAGTAAAATCCGATATTAGTGATCCCCTTCTGTATGCCAGCATAATATTTATACTACTAAGTGCCCGTATCTTCTCTTATTTAAAAAGAAAGTCAGCCTCAAGTAAACGACCACATAACATCGTCAAAACATAGAAAAACTAATCTTTTCCTAAGCAAATTTTGGCCAGCTTACTTCCTCTATTGCGACATTTTCCTTTTACTCATACCAGCGTATTATTTTTAAGCTATAATTGACAAATTTTTTCGCTTAAACAACTTCGATATAGTGTCCAGTTCAAATAACGATTTATCTACATTTCAAGGGCTTATCCTTGCTTTACAAAACTATTGGTCAGAACAAGGTTGTGTTTTATTACAACCGCTTGATTTAGAAGTTGGTGCCGGAACATTTCACCCTGCCACATTTTTACGCGCAATTGGCCCCGAGCCCTGGAATGCTGCTTATGTGCAACCTTCCCGCCGCCCTACCGATGGCCGTTATGGCGAAAACCCTAACCGCTTGCAACATTATTATCAATTTCAAGTAGTACTAAAACCGTCACCAGATGATATACAGGAACTATACCTTGGTTCTTTGCGCCACCTTGGCCTGGATTTATTAGAACACGACGTGCGCTTTGTTGAAGACAACTGGGAATCTCCGACTCTAGGTGCATGGGGATTAGGCTGGGAAGTCTGGTTAAACGGCATGGAAGTCTCACAGTTTACTTATTTCCAGCAAGTTGGCGGGCTAGAATGTCGCCCTGTGACGGGTGAATTAACCTATGGTCTTGAGCGCATCGCAATGTATATTCAAGGTGTAAAAAGTGTGTATGACTTAGTCTGGTCTAAAGGCCCTCAAGGTGTTGTCACTTATGGCGATGTATTTCATCAAAATGAAGTGGAAATGTCAGAGTATAACTTTGATCACGCTAAAGTTGATTTTCTGTTTACTTGCTTTGATACCTACGAAGCTGAGTCAGCCAAATTAATTGAACAAGGCCTAGCATTACCCGCTTATGAAATGGTACTTAAAGCATCACACACATTTAACCTGCTTGATGCTCGTCATGCCATTTCTGTTACCGAACGCCAGCGCTATATTCTACGAGTAAGAAATATGTCTAAAGCAGTTGCCAAGACTTATTATGCACGGCGTGAAGCACTTGGCTTTCCTATGCTAAAAGCAACCGGAGAGACAGCATGAGCGATACTCAATATCTGTTGTTTGAATTAGGTTGCGAAGAATTACCTCCTGCTTCCTTACGGAAACTCAGTGATGCTTTGCTGGAAAATATTCAGCAAGGACTAACACAAGCTGATTTAAATTTTGGCGAATGTATTGCTTACGCCACCCCTCGCCGCCTTGCCGTTTTAATTAAAGGTCTAGTTAGCGCACAAGCCGATAAGAGCATAGAAAAACGAGGTCCCGCGGTACAGGCTGCTTTTGATGCAGAGGGCCAGCCAAGCAAAGCCTGCCAGGGTTTTGCCAAAAGCTGCGGCACAACAGTAGAACAACTAAGCACGTTAAAAACTGATAAGGGTGAATGGCTAAGCTTTACTCAACAAGTGAAAGGCCAGGCGAGTGTCGCTTTAATCCCAGACATTATTGCCAAAAGCATTACCCAATTACCCATCGCGAAACGTATGCGCTGGGGAACTTCTAATACTGAATTTGTACGCCCGGTGCATTGGGCAGTATTGATGTACGGTAACAATATCATTAAAACTGAAATCTTAGGCTTAAACACTGGTAACACTACACATGGGCACCGCTTTCATGCACCAGCAGCGATTACGATTGACGCGCCTGAAAGTTATGCAAGTATCTTACTTAATCAGGGTAAAGTTATTGCTGACTTTAGCCAGCGCATGCAAATCATACGTGATGCAGCCAATAGCGCCGCTTCTGCTGTCGGAGGCATTGCCCATATTGAAGAAGACTTATTAGAAGAAATTGCTGCACTAAATGAGTTTCCTGTCCCCATTACCGGCAGTTTCGACACACGCTATCTAGCGTTACCCGATGAAGTGCTGATTACGACCATGCAAATTAACCAGAAATATTTTCCGGTCAAAAATACGCAAGGTGAATTACTCGCCCACTTTATTACCTTTAGTAATATTGAGAGCAAGAACCCTATCTCTATTCAGCAAGGAAATGAACGCGTAGTGATGCCGCGCCTAGCCGATGCCGAATTCTTCTGGAATCAGGATCGTAAACTACGCCTTGAAGAGCGTATGGATCAGCTAACTAATATAGTTTTTCAGAAAAAACTGGGTAGCCTGGCAGATAAATCACTGCGTGTAGAAAAATTAGCTGAGTTTATTGCCAATAGCATCGGTATCGATCCAGACCAGGTAATTCGTGCTGCTAAACTGGCAAAAACTGATCTAGTCACTAATATGGTTGAAGAGTTCGGTAGCTTGCAAGGTCTAATGGGGCGCTATTATGCTCTGGCTGATGGTGAATCAGCTGAGGTGGCACAAGCAATTGAAGAACAGTATTACCCTAAAGGTTCGGGCAGCACGACTGCCACTAGCAGCACGGGCCAGGTCCTTTCGATTGCGGAGAAAATAGATACACTCAGTGGTATTTTTAGTGCAGGTTTAATTCCTAGTGGTGACAAAGACCCTTATGCTTTAAGGCGTGCAGCACTAGGAGCTCTAAGAACCATTATTGAAAATAAACTGGAAATTAACTTAATTGCCTGTCTTGATTTTGCCCTGCAACAATTCACCCATGAATTTGATGTACAAAAAACACGCAAATTATTAATCACCTTTACCTATGAGCGCTTAAAAAGCTATAGCCTGGAGCATAGCTATACAGCAGATGAATATGCTGCAGTACTGGCAATTTTACCCCCTGAGCCTTATGATTTTCAGCGTAGATTGCAAGCCGTGCAGAAGTTTAGAGCCTTGCCAGAAGCGGAAAGTCTGGCCGCCGCCAATAAGCGTATTGCTAATATCCTGAAAAAATCAGCTGATCAAGCGTCTGCCACGATAGGTCAATTAGTGGAACCCGCTGAAATTAGTTTATTAGCCTCCGCTGAACAGGCAGAAAAGGATGTGACACCGCTATTAGCTGCAGCGGATTACCAGGCTGCGTTAAACCGTCTGGCTGATTTACGTACAGATGTTGATCGCTTTTTTGATGATGTCATGGTTATGTGTGATGATTTAGAGCTACGCGCTAGTCGATTGGCATTACTCACTAAGTTATCAACATTATTTTTACAAATAGCTGACATATCAAAACTACAAAGCTAATGGCACAGGCTAAAAAATATGTATTACTGGATCGTGACGGGGTCATTAATCACGATTCAGGTAATTTTATTAAATCACCTGATGAGTGGCTCCCGATCGACAATAGCCTTGAAGCCATTGCCTTATTACACAGAAATGGCTATCAAGTCGTTGTGATTACTAATCAGTCCGGTGTCGGGCGTGGTTTATATAGTGATGCCATATTAACTGACATGCACCGTAAAATGGCCCGCCTGACAGAAGCGGTGGGCGGCAAAATCAACCATATTTATTACTGCCCTCATCTGCCTGATGCAGGTTGCGACTGCCGAAAGCCCAAGCCCGGCATGCTGCTCCAATTTAGCCAGGATGCAAATGTAGCCTTAGATGATATTTATTTTATCGGTGATTCCTTACGCGATATTGAGGCGGGTATTGCTGCCGGTGCAAAACCCCTATTAGTTAAAACAGGGAATGGCGAAAAAACATTAGCCGCCAACCCTGATTTAAACATTCCTACTTTCGAGAATCTTTATGACGCAGCAGAATATATCTTATCAAAGTAGCCGGCTTCTACTTTATTGCCGCTCTTGTTGTTTATTTATTATGGTACTTGCGGCCACAATAATTATAGGGCTATTAATGCTGGTTGCTGTATTACTGCCGTATTCTCTGCAATATAAACTAGCTTCGTTCTGGGGGACCTATGTCATGTTTATGACTAAGGCAATCTGCGGCTTAAGTTATCAGGTGTCTGGCCTGGAAAATATTACTCAAGATCACAATGCTATTATCTTATGTAAACATCAGTCTGCCTGGGAAACTATTTTTTTAATGGCAATACTACCCCCATCCAGTATTTTACTGAAAAAATCCTTACTCTGGATACCGTTCTGGGGCTGGGCAATGGCTACCTTAAAACCCATTGCTATTGATCGCTCTAGCCCTAAACAAGCACTATCGCAATTATTAAAACAAGGAGCAAAACGCTTACAGGAAGGCTACTGGATAGTCATGTTTCCCGAAGGTACTAGAATGGCTCCAGGTGAACAAGGAAAATTCAGTGCTAGCGGCAGCCTGCTTGCTCAGCGCACTGGCTATCCAATTGTTCCTATTGCCCATAATGCCGGTGAATTCTGGCCACGCAATAGTTTTGTAAAATATCCGGGGGTTATTCAGGTAAAAATTGGCTCTGTTATTACTGTTAAAGACAGAAAAAGCAAAGACATTAATGCTGAAGCAGAAGCCTGGATTAACAATACCATGCGAAAAATTGAAACTACAACACATACACTTTAAAATTTGAACCTATGAAAAAGATATTAATTATTAGCCTTTCAGTCTTGGCTCTAGCCGCTTGCAGCGAAAAAGATGAATACCGCCAAACAGTGTTCGAGCAAATCAGCAATGACGCGGATATTAAATCCTATCATCTCGACCCTGAAAGCGTAACAGAGTGTATTGTTGAGTTATCCTCAAAAAAAATGGCTGGATTCGCACCCTTTGAGCCAATGCGTAAAGATGCTTATAAAGGCTATACCAAAATGATTGCTGTTAAAACTTCAAAAAATCCTGAAGAAGTCTTAAACGAGTTACGCGAAAGCTTTGGCTCAGCCAGAGGCCTGGCAGATGCACATAGAAATTATTCTGAAAGCTACTTAGAATGTATCTCTACCGTGACTAACCGCGCATTAGATGCCCAAGCAGAAGAAGAAGCAACAGACGCCGAATAAAAATTAACACAATCATAGCGATATGAAAGTCAGGTTACATTTTATACAAATGTAACCTGACTTATCACTAATCCACCACAAAACCTGATAGCCATTGCCCGGCTTTAGGCTCAGATAGCTTTCTCTGCCTATCACTAAACCTAAAAGGTACGGACACCAGATTCATCCCTTGATTCACTTGCACAGCAAAATGTAAATGCGGCCCCGAACTAAAACCCGTATTACCCGAATAAGCAATTAATTGCCCGGCCCTAACCCGCATTCCCGCATAGACTTGTGCCCGATCTACTTGTAAATGCGCATAAACGGCCATCGAGCCGTCATCGTGTAAAATCCTTATACTATTAGCTCGCGATTTATAAGCCTGCTTATCCGTGCCCCCTTTAAAATAATCATTTTCCAGGCTCATAACGACTCCTGCTCTAGCAGAGTGAATCTCAGAGCCTTCTGGCATCGACAAATCTACTGCATATTTATTTTGCTCATCAGTATGAGAAAACTGACCATTAAAAGCCTGGCTGATTTGAAATTTCCTGTAACTGGCAAATGGCGGGTAATAGATTGCCTGCGCATCATGCTGTGCTGATGGCTCACCTAGCGAATAACGATAACTAAGAGCATACCGCCAACCTTGAAACTCATTCACTGCCCCCAGTTCAAACAACGTTTCGGAAACACCAGGCTGAATCACAAACTTTCTTGGTAATGCTGGCGCTGCCTGTACATTTTCCTGTTCCGCAAAAACAACTTCGACTTCTATCGGACCAAAATAATCATTTCTAATAACAAATTCCGGCTGTCTTTTTTCACCTATCTGATTTAGCTGAACACGTTGCTTAGTCGCGACCTTTAATTGCCGAACTTCCACCTTGAATTCTTTACTTTGCAAAGCTGATGGCGCTTTATCGGTATAATGCCAACGCCCTTTTTCATCCTGATATTTATATAGTTTTTTTGCTTCACCCGGCATACTCAACAAACATAAAGATAAAATTACCAGACTTTTTAGCAGAATAGACATAGCCACATTCACCTTTAGAGTATTATTTAGTTCATATTTAGTCTTCATCATGCTTCCCTATTAATAACCCCAATAACCATCAGCATATACACTAGAATCAATATAAATAAGCTATATTTTATATAGCTACTATTCCTTGCTTAATGACATTTTACCATCAGCAATTCATCCAGTCCGTCGTATAGTTCCGCGACTTATACTCTACCTGGCTTTGCCAGCTATTCCCCATTTGCGTAGCACTGACAGCAATACCTTTGGGAAAGCGTTGATTAATTTTATCCATCGTGAGCATTAGCTCATTAGTTTTATTATGCTGATTTTCTGGCAAGTCAAAAAGATCTGCCTGGCTCGGCATTGCTGCAGGCTGAATGAGCCCTATAGCCACACCACATTTCTGATAACGATAACCTGCTTTAAATATTTCCTGCAACAGTTTTTTTTTGCTATGCTGATAATTTCTCTAGTATCGCTAGTCGCCTGATGAAGCACCATTCGGATTGATCGCTGGTACTGTGGCTCATTATCATTATGCGCATTAGTTCTGATAAAAACACTGATAGAGCCAGCAACGGACTGTTGTTGGCGCAATTTTTCTGCGGCTCTACTACTAAAACTGGCTAATGCTTCTGCCAGCTCATGATATTGACTTAGCCGTTTTTTAAAGCTACGTGAACACACAATCTGTTGCTTCTCAGGAATAATATCTTCCAGTGAAAAACAGGCCACACCATTTAATTCCAGCACGGTTCTGGCTGTCACAATATTAAATTGTCCTTGTATGCTTTCTACTGGCTGTATTGCTAAACTGAAGTTTCCCAATTATTGAGTAGCTGAAATACACAATGCTGGTGTATCGAGGTTTATTTTAGGTGGTTTTGCCATGTTTATAGCAAACCCCTACTTAATTCCCCTTAGGCAATAGCATTTGAAACGAATGAAAAGACTATTTTTTTCATATAGTTGTAGCATAGTTTCAATTTTACCATAAATAATTATTGGGAAACTTCAGTAATAAAGCTGAAATATAGTTAACGCCACCATGAGATAATTTTTCACTTTCAATGGCGGCATACCGTCGCTTATTTTTTTCACAAAGTGAGTCATAAAATTTCTTCATCGACTTTTCGATATTTTTTTTATAAGGAAATGACATAAGACAACCACTGAGTAATAAATTAAGATAACCTTAATTTAGGGGAGATATTTCATTATTCAAGCTTGGCTGCTTCAGGAAGTTATTTCGTGCACATTCCT
>NZ_BDMN01000253.1 GCF_002189065.1 Bathymodiolus platifrons methanotrophic gill symbiont | reverse complement strand
TGTTGTCAAATTATTAAATGAAGCAATGAATCAAGTCAGGATTAGTGAGCGTAAAGAGCATGATGCACTCAAAGGACACAAATATACTTTTTTAAGGAACCGAGAAAACTTAACCAATAAACAAGAAGTTTCATTAGCTGAAATGATTGACCTATATCCTACGTTAGGGCAGGCATATCGATTGAAAGAGCTTTTTAATGACTTATGGTCAATGCCCGATAAAGTATCGGCTGAAGCCTTTCTAAAGCAGTGGTGTGAAGAAGTAGAAAAATCTAAAATCTCAGCATTTATGAAGTTTGTAAAGACCGTTCGGAGTCATTGGTCTGGCATTATTCATTTCGTTGAAACGAAGATTACAAATGGAATTCTTGAGGGAATTAATAGCAAGGTCCAACTGACCAAACGACGAGCAAGAGGTTATCGTAATATTAATAATTTTATCAATATGATTTACTTTCTTTGTGGTAAGTTAAAATTCGACTACCCACTGTATTTCACATAGAGCCATAGTTACTTAACCAGTTATTGTGTTGCAGCGTTTTTAAGGGGATTTGTTTGAGCGCTCTTTTAAATTCTCTGTATTTTTGGTACAGGGTATTAATGTCATCGCTTTGTGTGCTGTTTTTAAGCTCAAAATCATCAATATCATTCAAATTTTTCATGTTGTTGATACCATTTTTTGGGCTGTATCGGCTTCCATCTCGAAAAATTTTAAATCATGCTTATCTTCTGATGAAAGATGGATCATGCCTATGTGCAAATAATATCCCTCAGCTTGCTCTAGTGCATGTAACGAAAAGCCAGGCTGTAACTTGAGTGTTTCGGTGGCGTACGTGATAGCGCATTTTAAAAGCAAGGTTCCAACGCCTTTGAACGCCCTGTTATTAAACAAGCTATCTCTATTCCACGGAGCAACGGCTAGATATTCAATATAAAAAATATCGCCAGTGGATAGCTTTGAGGCTTTTGGGTGGAATATAACACATACACCCTGAGGTTTATCTTCAGCCATTAAAAAGAACCATTCATATTCATCCGTTTTATGCCTGCAGGCTTTTTTAAACCAATCCCAGTGTTTGTCTTGCGTCGATAAGCTATTTAATATTGTTTCTTCTTCAGGTGGTAGTTGTTGTTTTTCTAGGAATTCAAATACTTGGGTATAAAAGGCTGTCCATTGCATGTCGCAGTCATTAGCATATCCTATTTGCCAGCCACACTTAATCTCGTAGGGTGTCGCTTGCGTTAACTTCCCTTTTTGAATGATGATTTGTGGCGATTCGCTTAAACTAATCTTTCCATTAATTAACTATTGTCTGAGTTTTTCAATATCCAATTAGTTTTCCTCTTTGTTTTTCTAATAAATTACATGTGATTTTATCTGTTGTGACACTGTCGAATTTTATAATTTACGTTCAAATTTAACGGGTTCAGGCTTGGTTCTTCTAATAACAACCGTCCCCGCAAGCATGTCGTGAAATCCCCGTTTTCGGCTATCAATACCAACCCAAATTAACCCCATACCTAAAGGAAGTATAGAAACGTAATAGCCTAAATACCTGATGATAAGCTGTTTTGTTGAAGGTTTTTGGCCTGTTTTAGCATCAACAATAGTTAATTTTGTTGCCATTTTCCCGGGAGTGGCTGATTTGTATGTCCAGAAAGCAATTACAGCGATAGCAGGAAGTATGTAGTTTAAGAGAAGGTCCCAAAAACCTAGAATAAAGGAATCACTTAGCCAGTAATCCTCGCCATATATAGCCATCATTAAAGGTAAAACTATTATCAGCATGAGAATTGAGTCAATAATTGCTGCACCTGTTCTAATCCAAAACCCTGCATATTCAACATCATTCACTTATATATTCTCCTGAATATTAAATAAATTATTTTCTATTATGTAACGCCCTATAAACCCAGCTCAACCTTGACAGTTTTTTATTCAGGCTCAAACTTGCCGGCAACGACATCATAAATTATGATGTTTTAATGCTGCTGGTTTATTGTCCGTGTCATTAAATACCAGCCACTTACGCTGCCAGCCATGGAGAGCGAACGCGAGGGCTGGTAGTCCCCAGAAG
>NZ_BDMN01000252.1 GCF_002189065.1 Bathymodiolus platifrons methanotrophic gill symbiont | reverse complement strand
CGCGCGAGGGAGGCAAGAATTGCATTCCGAATAGCCGTCCAGCCATTTGAGGTAGTCTTAACGGAGCAGGGTTTTGTGCGTAGTTGAGACGGACGCAGGGCGACCAGGGCATCTCCCATTCGCTGCGTAGGCGAATGAATGTTGGTGACAGGAGTCCCAGAATGTTGTGAGGTAGCATGGCGCGCCTGTTGCTGGTTTTTGTTTGTAAGTCTTTTAAATCTTTTAATAATTCCTGACTATGCAAACGAGGAGAAACCGAGCGATAGATTTTCATTATTTTTCCATCCGGACTAATAATAAAGCTATGCCGCTTACAGAATTTAACCGGGCCTAGTTTAAACAAGGCACCATATGTTGCACTGACTTTGCCATCAGGATCTGCGAGCAGGGTAAATGCTAGGGATTGCTTCTTACTGAAACTAAGGTGGCTTTTACTGTTGTCAGTACTGATACCAATGACTTTAGTATTTAACTGAGCAAATTTTTCACTATCATCACGTAATGCACAGGCTTCCTTTGTGCAGCCTGGAGTATTATCTTTTGGGTAAAAATAAATAACCAGCCAGTGATCCTGGTAGTCTGATAGTTGATGTAGGTTTTCATGCGCATCATAAAGCGCAAAAGTGGGTGCTGTTTGATTAAGTTCTAACATGCTTGCCGGTGCTCCATTTATAACAATAAATTAAAAGGCTCTACTAGAACCTGTTCGCCACTGTTTACATTTGCTTGTTCACGTGCAAGAACAATATAACAATTTGCACGGCTACTGGCACTTATTATATTGGACCCCTGTTTACCTGATGAAGTTACCTCAAATTCACCAGGAGATGTCTGAGTTAATATACCGCGCTGAAATTCTTGCCTACCAGGTTTTTTAAATAAGGGGCTTTTACAAGTGGCTTTAAGGCGAATGGGCTGGTTGTTTGTTAAACCAGTTAAATGGCGTAATGCTGGAGTGACAATCTGCTGATAGGTAGCAATGACCGAGATGGGATTACCAGGTAAACCAAAGAAATAACAATTCTGAATGCAGCCAAAAGCGAGTGGTTTTCCAGGTTTAATAGCCAGTTTCCAAAAGTTTACCTGGCCAATTTCATCTAATATTTGCTTTATATAATCTGCATCCCCAACAGATGCACCACCGCTAGTGATGATGACATCATTGCTTTGCGCGGCTTGTAATAAACTTTGTTGAATCTGTGCCTTATCATCAGCAATTACGCCAAGATCATTAACTTCGTGACCAGGTTTTTTGAGTAAAGCTGCTAATGTATAGCGATTACTATCGTAAATTTGTCCCTCTGTTAAATGACTCCCCACAGGCCGTAATTCATCACCCGTAGAAAAAAAAGCAATACGTATTTTACGTTTAACTCGAACCTCATAAATCCCGGCAGAGGCAAGCCAGCCCAGATCAATGGCGGTTAATTGTTTAGCCGCAGGTAGTAAATTACCATGTTGTTTAACGTCTTCGCCTATATAACGCACATTTTGTTTAGCCTGAGTATTATCAGGAAAATGAATGGTATGATCATGGACCTGAACCAGCTCCTGCATAATTACACTATCAGCGCCTTTAGGTAAAACTGCCCCGGTAAAAATGCGTACACATTGGCCACTTGCAAGCATACCATCAAAAGGGCGGCCAGCCCATGAAACTCCAACCTGTTGTAAATTAAAGTCAGAAGCCTGGATGTCTGTACTGTTAAATGCATACCCATCCATTGATGAATTAGGATAGGCAGGCAGGTTAAAAGGTGCAATACAGTTTTCACTTAGGACCCGACCCAGTGCCGTATGCAAGCTTACAATTTCGTCACCATCAATAACTGAAAGAGAACTATAGATATTATCCAGAGCATGATCGATACTAATTAATAAATTTGAATTACATAAATCAGTCATGTTTCTTTAAAAAAGTTCGTAAAATAAAATCAGCTATTTGAGGAATATTGTTTAAATCCAGAGTGATGATCTCTCTTTTTATTGAGATTTCATGGTCAGTAGCAATGGCAATAATCGAACTATCATCAGGATAGAGTTGTGCTAACTCAAGGCTAGGGCGATGTAATTCAATTTTAGGGAATGTTTCACTCTTAAAGCCTTCTACCAGAATTAAATCCAGGCTGGATTGATCAAAATACTTAAGTTGTTCATTTAAACTGGGTTCTTCAGGTGTGGCAAACTCGGTAATAATAGCGCGTCGATGGCTAGAAACCAGCATAACAGGAGTTGCTCCCGCTTCACGCAGACGAAAGCTGTCCTTACCTGGCTTATCAATCTGAAAATTATGGTGGCTATGTTTGATCAGACCAACACGAATATCATGTTGCTTTAATTGGGGGATAAGTTGAGTTAGTAAGGTCGTTTTTCCCGTGCCACTAGGTGCTGCAAGGCCTAAGATTGGGATGAGTGCATGTTTCATGGTAAATATAATCTTGTTAAATATTGTTACTAAGAAACTGAGTATAAATAAACGGCTCTATGTGAATCCTAGTGGGTAGTGCGATAATAATACCATGAATAGTGAATCTTTATTTAGTATGGCTTTAGGCTTACAATCGCCTTGGAAAGTGGAAGAAATTATCTTTTCAAACGACAATATTTTAGAACAGAATGAACTATCATTTGCAGATAGGTTTTGAACCAGGCGCCCGTTTTGCTGATGAATCGGGGGGTCTCTGCCCAGTGCATGATACAGTCGATCGGCAATGGCAACACTTGAGCTTCTTTGAGCATTCTTGCTATCTACATTGCTCTGTTCCTCGCATCACAACAACGGACGGGAAAGTTCGTACTGTAGAAGTCCCTTGGGCTCGCCCCGGCAGTGGTTTCACTCTGCTATTTGAAGCCATGGCATTGGCACTGATTGAAAGAGAAATGCCCGTCAATCGGGTTGCTGAAATGTTAAAGGTGAATCCACAGCGAATCTGGACGATCTTTAATCACTGGATCGGCAAAGCTAAAATAGCGGATGATGTTTCATCCATTACTCAACTTGGTATAGATGAAACCTCCTCAAAAAAAGGTCACAAATATGTCACTTTAG
>NZ_BDMN01000251.1 GCF_002189065.1 Bathymodiolus platifrons methanotrophic gill symbiont | reverse complement strand
GTATAAATAAACTAATAAAATGCAAAAACTAGCCGGAGTAAAAAAGCTTTAGCTTTTTTCTAATAACAGCAATAGCTAAAGCTATTGCACTCCTTTTTTTGCAGAACAAAATGTTAAAATAATTATGCACAGGTACTTATAATTCACACGGTCATGGATGCGGTGAAATAAGCGCATAGTTGACTACGTAACTTTTCAGCAACGTAGCTACCGGCATTCAGTCACTAGAAATCTGCCGTTGTGGCGTCTAAAGCATATTATACTGGGTGTCAGGCTAACTGAGTGAAGTAAAAAAAGTTATAATTAACATTATCCAGAATTCACTAGTGACAACAAACATGTTAATAGACTCTCATTGCCATCTTGATAAACTCGATTTAAGCCCTTACCAGAATGACTTTTCTAGCTTTATGCAGGAAGCAGAAGCAAACCAGATTGAACATATGCTGTGTATCAGCATAGACCTGGAAGCTTATCCGGCTATGTGTGATTTAGTTGCACCTTATCAGAACATATCCTTATCTGTGGGAGTACACCCTAATGTTGATGAAGGGCAAGATCCAAGTGCAGAAGAACTAATTGCTTTAGTAGACAATAAAAGGGTAGTTGCTATTGGTGAAACCGGGCTGGATTATTTTCGCAGCGAAGGTGACTTAAGCTGGCAGCATGAACGCTTTGTTAATCATATTGCAGCATCTAAAGCAACTAAAAAGCCATTGATTATCCATACCCGTGAAGCAGCAGCAGATACTTTACGTATCTTAAAAGAGCAGGGTGCAGATGAAGTGGGAGGAGTAATTCATTGTTTTACCGAAGACTGGGAGTTTGCTCAACAGGCGATGGATTTGAATTTTTATATTTCATTTTCCGGTATTGTCACCTTTAAAAATGCCAAAGCCATTCAGGAAGTAGCTAAAAAAGTACCCGCTGATCGATACTTAATTGAAACTGATTCACCGTATCTTGCACCTGTTCCTTTTCGAGGGAAATCTAATTATCCGATCTATGTACAACATGTCGCTCAATATATAGCAGATTTACGTGAGACAGATAAAGACACGATAGCTCAGGAGTCTAATGAGAATTTTAGGCGCTTGTTTAGTGTTTAAATTTTAATGCTCTCATGGTTCCAAGGCTAGAGCTTGGGAACCATAAAAAATTAACAATGGAAGCTATGTCTTTGATTTGGCAGATGGCTTTGGTTCAACGATTACTTTCAACTCGCAAAATGGAAAACTGGCAGCTAGTGGTCCGGAACCAGTGAAAACGTTGTTTATTCCCACTGTGGAGGATCCTATTGAGAGGATTGAGTTTACGGCACTGAACAGCGATAGTGCTACTGCTACTGCTACTCCTTTAATGAACATCAGTAACCAAGGCATCGGTGTTGGTAATAATATATTTAATGGTGTTCATGCAACCGAAACCTTTTTTGACGAGCAATTTCGCATCGACCCGTTAGTAAATGACTTTACTCAATTAAATATTGCCATTACAGGGACTGGAAATAATCGATTCTTAAACGGTGATGATCAGATAAGTTATACCATCACTTATGATGATGGAACGACTACTGGTCCCTTTATCATCGACGAGGAAAGTGATTTAATATCTTTGGAAGACTCGGCAAACCCAGGCCAATTTAACCCAACAATTGTTATTATGGCAGACCCCACCATTGGAAAGATAGACTATATTGATTTGAGTATGGACTTCGGTGAAGTAAAGATCGGTTATATCGAGGTTATAGTTGAGGAGGACAATCCTGCTAATGATATGTTAATAGACTTCCAATCAATCCTAACTGATGCGGACGGTGACTCAGCCACCACAAACTTTGCTGTTGACCTGTTTGCTAATGACCTTGACTCAGAGTTTGATTTTACACTGGATGGTAATGATAGTGACTGGGATACTTTTGATATCGACCTTTCCGCTTTCGAAGAGACGTACCAAATTCTGGGGTTCGATACGCCAGACGATACACTGGTATTTCTTCAAGATTCTGCGGCTACGTATACGATCGACAATAATGGAGTTGACAGCATTATTACTATTAATGAAACTGATCCTGAGCCTGAAGTAGTGGGACAAATTACGGAAGTCACCGTAGTAGGCAGTGATGTTTTCTCAGAAAATGGCGAAGGTATTGTTTTTGATGGATATATAGCACCATAGTTTGCCATTATCCTAACGAGCTGAGCTAATCATGTCGTGTCTAGGGTGAGTAAATTCGGAGCTCAGTAACAGAAAATCCCACCAACCTACTAGGGTTGGTGGGATTTTTGATGGTAAGAAGTCTTTCAGTTTATGACATTACCTTAAGGTATTAGCAATCTTAGTTTACTATATTACATTCACTTGAGGTTTTTAACGTTAGCGTTTTTTGCCACCACCTTTACTGCTACCGCCTCCTCCTCCCTTACCAAAAGTGACACTGCTAATTTTACTGGATAAGGAGAGATTGTTGGCTACGTCAAATGCCACTGCATAGTAAGCATAGGTTTCCCCACTGGTCAGGCTAGCATCGCTATAACTAATAGATGCCGTGGTGGCAACCTGAATATCATTACGAAACAGCTTATAGCCGGCGACAGCGATATTGTCCGTGGATGATTGCCAGCTTACGATTATTTTTTTGCGTTGTGCAGTTGCTGTCAGCCCAGTTGGAGCAGAGGGAGGCTGAGTATCACCGGGGGTAGTCACGGTATAATTGGCTGCCATGGTTTTATCATGGGTAATCGTACCAGCGTCCACTAGATCTACAGTTAAGGCATAGTTATTATCCACTGCCGAGTCTGCTGAACTTACCTGCCAGTTTATTGATGTGTTGCTACCAGGCGCAATGGTAATTTCATTACTGGACAAGACTTCAGGCCAGTCAGATGGAATCTGAGTTGCCACTGACCAACTACTGTCAGAGCAATTTGCTGAGTCATTGTTGGTGATATTTACGTCATAAGACAATGTGCTTCCTGCAAGGTCAGTCTGGCTTTGTGGCGTTAAACTGACTGTGGGTTGGTTGCGGGTACAAATATTAGGTAATGAGACTTGAATAGTCACACTATTTTCATCGTGTGCGAGCTGGGTAATGGACAAGCTATTAACACTATCTGCAAAGTTTTCACCATCAAGCAATGTATTTTTCCAGACAGTTTTACTGGTAGAACCGTTACCTGCATGTTGGTGTATGCTGAGACCGCTCAAATAGTTATTTGATAATGACTGGTCAAAACCGATAGCTTGACGGAAGGATAAGTAATACCATTCAGCCGTATCAGGTTTGCGAATTTTCAATAATTGGGGGGCGCTAGCTACTGAGGAGTCAAGTTCCAGCGGAGCAATATCGTAAATGCCATTAGTATTAATTTCGACGATTTGTTGTGGATCTCGCCAGCCCATTTGTTCCTGATGTGGGCCGTTGATCTGACGAAGCCCATGGTCGCTATAACCCATAACATCTGAAATATCATCGTAGTCGTCTATTGTATTACCCGCATGCCCCATCCCTAAACCGTGGCCCAGTTCGTGCGCAAAGACATCTGGTACATCGCACCTGAAGATCCATGAACGACTAGGGTTGCCGCCTATCGTGCTAAGTCCATAAGAACCGCATTTGTTAGGTGGTAGCACATAGACTTTTCGGTTATATTCGCCCAGGTTGATGCTACTGGCCTGGGCCTGTGCTTCAATTGCATCAGCCCATGCTGTGATATCACAAGCATCGGTACTGGAATAATCAATTGAAAAAGGACCGACAACTGTCCCGCTAAATTGAATCTTATCAAGAGATGTTTCACGATAGAGGTCGTCGATAGATTGGAAATCAGAGTCTGTGAACATAAGGTCTTCAATGTCCGCTACAGGACAGGAAACGGCTTTATCATTGAAATCAGCCACCAAAACAATTGTTTTCTGATCTCCACTAACCATCGTGCTGGCCGCTGCCAGTGTCTCATAACTGTTGGTGCCGTTAGCTGCCATAAAAATTTGCTGATCGTTGCCTTTCCCCCGGACTCTGACAAAGGAACCTGTAGTGGCACCTGCTGGCGGTTCACCCTGAAATTCAGGTTGGTAACGTTTGTTTTGGCGTTTGTCATGAACGAAATAGCGTTGTTCACCACGGTGATTTTCGAAATCATCGAAATAGAGCACTTCAAGCTCACCAGTCACTTCGCCTGCTTCTCCTGATATTGCCCATTCTGGTGGCTCTGCTGTGGCGGGGAGTCGCTATTTTTGCGAAAGCTTGTTTTGGGCATCCCAGCCCAAGCAAGCGGCAAAAACTTAACGCGACCGCTAATGCCTTCGGCGCCCCAGACGTCCTGCGTACGTGCCACTTCGCCACTACCATCGTAAACTCGGTGCTGGCTTCGTAACACTCCCTCAAATGACTGGACGGCGTTTCGGAATGCCTTTTATTTTGTCTCCACCTACGCTAGCGCTACGATTCCGACAAAACAACGGCCCTACGCCTTC
>NZ_BDMN01000250.1 GCF_002189065.1 Bathymodiolus platifrons methanotrophic gill symbiont | reverse complement strand
CGAATTGCCCTGTCGCCTATCAGGGACTAAAAATCACCACTTCGCTAAGCTCCGTTTCCATGATTTTCAGCGATTGTCTATAACAAAAGTAAGCCGCAATGGGATTTTATGGATGAAAGTATTCCTGCTTTTGAAGAAATGCCGCCACCGGTTAAGTAATATCAACTATTACACTCAATTAGGGAAATGGAAAAATTAAACCATCCAAAATTAGACGACTAATTCAACTTGAAATTTCAGAGAAACTATAGCAGCTCTGAAAGGTACGCGATGCGCACCCTACCGCAATATTTCCTGTTAAGTGGGTAGTCGAAATTATCCACAAAGATTATTGAATCTAGCTTATTAACGTTTAAAAATTGGACGGTTATTTATTTCCGTCTCCCTTAGTTTGTATTAAAACCTAATTTCTCCACCCCGTAGCATTGAAATTTTTAAAGAAATAAGTGAGCATAATGGAACAATTAGAAACTATTTTGAATGAAATCAGCTCCCAGGTCTGGGGCGTATTTATGTTGGCAATGTTGTTAGGGATAGGTGTTTACTTAACATTCGGTTTAAAGTTTTTTACTTTTCGTAAAGTTACATCAGCCATAATTATGCTATGGCAAGGAAGAAAGTCTGATCAGGAAGGAGATATAACTCCATTCCAGGCTTTGATGACGGCATTATCAGCTACTATTGGAACTGGAAATATCGCAGGTGTCGCGACAGCTATAGCGTTAGGAGGTCCGGGGGCTGTATTCTGGATGTGGCTAACAGCATTATTTGGTATGGCGACTAAATATGCTGAGGCACTATTAGCCGTTGAATATCGTGAAACTGATGATCAGGGTCTACATGTTGGCGGCCCCATGTACTATATTAAAAATGGCCTGAAAGGAAAATGGAACTGGCTTGCTGTTGCGTTTGCATTTTTCGGTGCTTTTGCTGCATTTGGGATTGGTAATATGGTGCAGGCAAATTCAGTTGCTGATGCAGTTCAAACCTTGTTTCAAGTGCCACCTCTATATACCGCGATTATTTTAACTTTGCTTAGTGCGGTAGTTATTCTGGGGGGGATTAATCGTATTGCTGAGGTTGCTGCAGGACTGGTTCCAATTATGGCAATTAGTTATATTATTTGCGCTTTAGTAGTCATTTTTATGCATTACCAGGAAATTCCACACGCATTAGGTTTAATTCTTAAAGGGGCATTTTCTGGAACGGCTGCTGTAGGAGGTTTTACTGGTGCGGCTGTATGGGCAGCTATTAGGTTTGGTGTTGCACGAGGTATATTTTCAAATGAAGCTGGGCTTGGTAGTGCGCCCATAGCTCACGCGGCTGCAAAAACAAATGATCCTGTACAACAAGGCATGATAGCTATGCTAGGTACATTTATCGATACCATTCTGGTCTGCACGATGACAGCCCTGGTGATTATTCTGAGTGGAGCATGGTCTAGTGGTGTAAATGGCGCTGCTTTATCAACACTGGCGTTTGAAACCAGCCTACCGGGTATCGGAAGTTATGTGGTTGTTCTAGGTCTGGTGGTGTTTGCATTTACCACTATTCTAGGCTGGAGTTATTATGGAGAGCGTTGTGCTGAATATCTGTTTGGTACTAAAGTGATCTGGCCTTACCGTTTCTTATGGCTGTGTGCAATTCCAGTGGGTGCCATGAGTAAACTTACAATAGTCTGGTTAGTCGCAGATATTTTAAACGGTTTGATGGCTATTCCAAACCTTATAGCATTGGTATTATTGAGCCCGGTTATTTTTAGAATGACCTCCCATTATCTTCGTACTCAATAAACTAAATGTACAAACCAGTCTGAGATAGAAGCAAGAAATAATGTATGAATTATCTTGTAGGTATATGAACCTAATTAATTTTATCAATACTTCCTTGGGGTGATAGTGAAATTGTTATCTATAAATTCAGAACACCTGATCTCAGCATAATAAAATCAAAGCCTTATGGAAATTATCAAGATAATATAGTGAGACCATAATGCACAGTTTCATGCATCAGAACCAAGTTACATAATGTACCAATCACCCCGTCATACCCGCAGAGCCTTCGCTTGGGGTAGGCTCTGCCGGAATGACGAGGTATAAAATAGTATCAAGTAACT
Organism: Bathymodiolus platifrons methanotrophic gill symbiont; assembly: GCF_002189065.1. GTDB lineage: Bacteria > Pseudomonadota > Gammaproteobacteria > Methylococcales > Methylomonadaceae > Methyloprofundus. The sequence continues at coordinate 9,960 of NZ_BDMN01000250.1, read as the reverse complement.
ACCGCGAGTTCAGGTTATCTGAAATTCTGGGTTATAACTCTGTCTGTAGCTGTTTTAGTAAGTTGTCTCGCGATTAAATGGGGTTTGATAAGGGTGATTTATCTTCTGCGACAGCATTTAAGCAATAAATTTGATTAAATTCTCGGTGAAAGGCTCTCATTTTTTAATAGATACAGTTATAATGCGCCACTGAGTTTTGCTTTTTTGAATAGTGATATGGAGAATGTTAATGTTAAAAAGATTAGCTGTTTTTATGGGATTACTTATGATAAGTCAATTATCCCAGGCAGAAATTAAAATAGGAGTTGTCAACATACCACTGTTAATGGCAAATGCTCCGCAGGCTGCCGAGGCTAAAAAACGCTTAGAAAAAGAGTTTTCTCCTAAGGACAAACAATTAGTCGCGCAGCAAAAAGGCATTAAAAATTTAGAAGAAAGGCTGTCCAGAGATGGTCTTACGATGACAGAATCAAAAAAGCGCGACTTAGAACGTGAAATTATTTCTAAGCGTAGAGATGCTCAACGTGCGCAACAAGAATTTAAAGAAGATTTTAGTATTCGTCGGAATGAAGAATTAGGTAAAATGCAAAATAGAATCATCGAAGCAGTTAAAGCTTTAGCTGAAGAAGGTGATTACGATCTGTTGCTAACGGAAGGTGTTATCCATGCCAGCGACAAAGTGGATGTAACCGATAAAGTACAAGCGAAGCTCTCAACAGTGCCTTAACAGGATTTATTTTGCTCGCTGCTATACTTCGCGTGGCTGTGCGAAGTATACATACAGAAAATCTTTACTGATCCTAACTGGGCTCAAGAAGGATTTCTGAAAAGATAAAATACGAAACGTACTATAATTATTTAAGTTTTGTTTCGTTTTATTTCATGTTTTGAAATATGATTTATATAAAAATATCAGTAAATCCTGTCATTATTATCAATATAAATTTGTTTTAAAGTTTTAATTTAGTTAAGTTAAAAAGGTTGTTAAATTGGAAACAGTACTCGATATTAAACAGATTCAGGAATTTCTTCCTCATCGGTACCCATTTTTGTTGATTGATAAAGTCGTTGAATGTGAACCTGGTGTCAGGTTAGTAGGGGTCAAGAACGTGACCTATAATGAACCTTTTTTTCAGGGACATTTTCCACATATGTCGATTTTTCCTGGTGTTTTAATTCTTGAGGCATTAGCTCAGGCAACTGGTTTATTGGCTTCAGAAACATCACCTGATGAATTAGGTCATGGTATGACTTACTTTCTGACTGGAATTGATAAGGCAAAATTTAAACGTCCAGTAGTGCCTGGTGACCAGATAATGCTTGAAGCTGTCTTTGAAAGAAGTAGACGAAATATATGGTCATTTAATTGTACGGCAACAGTTGATGGTGAGTTTGTTGCCAGTGCTAATATTCGTTGCGCTGCGGTAGGTGATAAGATTGATTGACCCTAAAGCAATAGTTGATGTAAGCGCAGAGATAGCAGAAGATGTCGAAATAGGACCTTTTTCTATTATTGGTGCGGATGTCACTATTGATTCGGGGACTATCATAGGTCCTCATGTTGTCATGAAAGGGCCTGTGAAAGTTGGTAAAGATAACCATATCTACCAATTTACCTCAATTGGTGAAGACCCTCAGGATAAAAAATATGCAGATGAAAAAACCAGTTTAATTATTGGCGATAGAAATGTTATTCGTGAGTTTGCCACCCTGCATAGAGGTACATTACAGGACCATGCTGAAACACGCATAGGTAATGACAATCTTTTTATGGCCTACACTCACGTAGCTCATGATTGTGTTGTAGGCAATAATGTCATTATGGCAAATGGTGCTTCTTTAGCTGGACATGTACATCTTTGTGACAATTCTATATTAGGTGGTTTTACTTTAGTGCATCAATTTACTCAAATTGGTACATTTAGTTTTGCTGCGATGGGTAGTGCCATTACTCAGGATGTACCCCCTTATGTTATGGTTGGCGGACGCCCTACGCGCCCTCATGGTATTAACTCGGTAGGTATGGAACGTTCTGGAAGCAGTCCTGAAGCTACTCGCTTAATACGTAAAGCTTATAAAATTCTGTATAAAAATAACCTTCGTCTGGAAGACGCTATTGAAAAGATGGAAGATCTGGCAGGTGAGTGTGATGAAATCTCAAATATGGTGAGTTTTTTACGTAATGTTGCTCGCGGTATTTTACGCTGAGTCATAAGCCTGCTATGCCTCATTCGCAAATAATAGCGGGTGTTGATGAAGTAGGTAGAGGCTGTATTGTTGGGCCTGTTATTGCGGCTGCGGTTATTTTAGATCCTGAACGGCCTATTACTGGTTTAACTGATTCGAAAAAATTAACAGAAAGAAAGCGTGAACAGTTATCTTCTCTGATAAAACAACAATCTATAGCCTGGGTAATTGGCAGGGCTGAAGCTAGTGAAATAGATCAAATTAACATTCTGCAAGCCTCGTTACTTGCGATGCAACGAGCAGTAAACTCATTATCAGTACAACCAAGCTGGTTAAAAGTAGATGGTAATCAATATCCGGATAGTGAATGCCCCGGAGAAACTATTATCCAGGGGGATTTATTAGTAGCTGAAATTTCAGCAGCCTCTATTATTGCAAAAGTATATAGAGATGGGGAAATGGCTATATTAGATTCTCTTTACTCCGGTTATGAATTTTCCAGGCATAAAGGCTATCCAACTAAACTACATAAAGAAAAATTAACAGAGCTGGGAGTAAGTGAACAGCATCGTCGTACATTTGCACCTGTTAAGCTTATGTTGTAAAAACTCTTGAATAACAAAATTGTAAGTGATTGATTTTGTTATTCTATGGTTGGTGGTCGCAGAGCGCCCTAATTCGCTTCTAAGTAACAAAAGTACAAGTCTTTAAATATATAGTATTTTGTTACTTGAAGGTGGGCAGCCAGAAACTTGGCTTAAGATGCTGATTACAAGAAAATTTAACCACGAAAGACTCGAAAAAGACACGAAACTTTCGTTCCCAAACTCCGTTTGGGAATGCATGGCAAGTAAGCTCTGCTTACCAAAACTTTTCACAGCAGAGCTGCTGCTCCATGTATTTTCAAGCAAAGAGACTGTGAAAGTATTCAATAAAATCCCCCTCCTTAGTTAAGGAGGGGTTAGGGGAGGTTTGATATATTAAAACTAATCATACAATATCAATGAAATATGTGTTTATACGATCCCCCCTTCTCAAGGGGGGAGGCTAAAAACATATTCTTTCACAGCCTCGAAGTTTGGGAACAAGTCTGCAGTTTTATTAGTCTTTCTTTCGTGTTCTTCGTGACTTTCGTGGTTTATATCTTCTATGTAAGGTAGGTTATTTATTGCGAGTTAACTAAGCCAAAACCTGCGCCATACTTTCGGGTATTATTACCCCCTCGTTCCCTATTCGACCTTTGTGCTTGTTTATGCAGCCTGAATTTATCCATTTACGCTTACATTCTGAATATTCATTAGTAGATGGCATTGTTAAAATCAAGCCACTGATCAATACCGTAGCAGAAGCAGGCATGCCTGCAGTGGCTATTACTGATCAATCTAACCTCTTTTCTCTAGTCAAATTCTATCGTACGGCACTGGCCAAAGGTATTAAACCCATTGCCGGAGCTGATGTTCATATTTTTAGCCCGGATGATGCCTCTCAACCTTTTTGTCTGACTTTACTAGTTAAAAATAATGCCGGTTATGTTACTTTAACTGAATTAATATCAAGAGCTTATCAAGAAGGACAGCATCTTGGCGTTCCTATGCTGCGTCGTGAATGGATAGAGCAAAACCATGATGGTTTAATTGCCTTATCCGGTGCGATGGAAGGAGATATAGGCCAGGCTTTATTGGCTGATGACCAACCGCGAGCTAGAAAATTAGCACAATTCTGGAGTCAATTGTTCCCAGAATGCTTTTACTTAGAGATACAGCGTGTCGGCAGGAAACAAGAAGAACAGTATCTTGCTAGCGCAGTTTCTTTAGCGACAGAGTTGGATTTACCCGTTGTCGCAACAAATAATGTACGTTTTATAAAAAGCGAAAGTTTTGGCGCACATGAGGTGAGGGTATGTATTAATCAGGGGCGGGTAATTGATGATTCTCGTCGCCCTAAAGATTATACTGAACAGCAGTTTTTACGTAGTACTGAAGAGATGCAAGCGTTATTTGCAGATATACCTGAAGCTTTAGCGAATACGGTAGAAATAGCTAAACGATGTAATATCAAATTAACTTTAGGAAAAAACTTTTTACCTGATTTTCCTGTGCCCGAAGGAATGTCTCTGGATGAGTTTTTTATTGCTGAATCTGAGAAAGGCTTGAACGCTCGTATAGAAAAATATCCGGCAATAGGTAACGGTACATTAGAAGAAAATCGCATCGCTTATGATAAGCGATTAAAAATGGAACTGGATATCATCGTACAGATGGGTTTTCCAGGCTATTTTATGATTGTTGCTGATTTTATTCAGTGGGCAAAAGACAATACCATACCTGTAGGGCCGGGTCGTGGTTCTGGTGCTGGCTCTTTAGTTGCTTATGTACTCAATATCACTGACCTGGACCCAATAGAGTTTGATTTGCTGTTCGAGCGTTTTTTAAATCCTGAGCGAGTTTCCATGCCGGATTTTGACGTTGACTTCTGTATGGATCGTCGTGATGAAGTGATTGATTATGTAGCGCGGAATTATGGACGAGATAAGGTTTCGCAAATCATCACTTACGGTTCAATGGCTGCAAAAGCGGTTATCCGTGATGTTGGTCGGGTATTAGGTCACCCTTATAGCTTTGTCGATAGATTATCAAAACTGGTACCCTTTGAAATTGGAATGACATTGACTAAGGCTCTGTCTGATGTCGCTGAGTTCCAGGACTTGTATGATAATGATGCTGAAGTAAAAAACCTGATGGACATGGCACTTTCATTAGAAGGAACTGTTAGAAACGCAGGTAAACATGCCGGTGGTGTGGTCATTGCACCGACAAAACTGACTGATTTCTCGCCTTTGTATTGTGAACAAGGAGGAGGGAATTTAGTTACCCAGTTTGATAAGGATGATGTTGAAGCCGTTGGTTTAGTCAAGTTTGACTTTTTAGGTCTGCGCACACTAACGATCATCGATTGGGCGTTAAAGACGATTAATAAAAAACAGGTCGAATTAAATAAACCACTGATTGATATTACTCAAATTCCCCGAGATGATGCCGCGTCTTATGTGTTATTAAAAAACGCAGAAACAACGGCAGTCTTTCAGCTTGAATCTCGTGGTATGAAAGAGCTGATTAAAAAGTTAAAGCCTGATTGTTTTGACGATATTATTGCTCTTGTTGCCTTATTTAGGCCGGGTCCATTAGAGTCAGGCATGGTGGATGACTACATTAATGTCAAACATGGAGCTAAAGCTGAATATGCACACCCAATCCTGATTCCTGTTTTAGAGCCAACAAACGGTGTTATTTTATATCAAGAGCAGGTGATGCAGATTGCCCGTGAAATGGGTGGCTACACCCTAGGTGGAGCAGATTTATTGCGACGCGCCATGGGTAAGAAAAAAGTGGAGGAAATGGCACAACAACGGACCATTTTTACTAAAGGAGCCATTGCCAATGGTATAGATGAAGAAATAGCCACTTATGTCTTCGATTTAATGGAAAAATTTGCCGGGTATGGTTTTAATAAATCGCACTCAGCTGCTTATGCCCTAGTTGCTTATCAGACTGCCTGGTTAAAAGCCCACTATCCAGCAGCTTTTATGGCAGCAGTATTATCTGCTGATATGGATAATACCGATAAGATTGTTATCCTGATTGCTGAATGCCAGGATATGGAATTAACCGTGAGTTCGCCGAATATTAATATTTCTAATCTTAAATTTACCGTCAATGAGGGTGGTGAGATAGTTTATGGTATTGGTGCAATTAAAGGCGTGGGTGAAGCGGCAATAGAAGATTTGTTGCGTGAAAGAGAGGTTAACGGTCCTTTTGACGGCTTATATGATTTATGCAAACGCGTTGATTTGCGTAAAGTTAATCGCCGTGTTTTCGAAGCTCTAATTCGAGGTGGAGCCTTCGACATTTTTAACGAGAACCGGGCTAGTCATATGGCTGAATTACCTACCGCGTTAAGAGTTGCCGAACGGCATGTCAAAATGGCTGCAGTGGGGCAAAATGATTTGTTTGGGCTAGCCGTCAATGCAGAAAGCCAGGATGATGAAGTTAAGGATTACGCACATAAGGTGCCTGTCTGGCCAGAAAAAGAGCGCCTAGCCTATGAAAAACTAGCTCTGGGAATATTTCTAACAGGCCACCCGATCGATCAATATTGGTCAGAATTGCTGAATATTGTTCATGGCAGTATTGCTAAAACAATGGCCAATGTCGAAAACAGCCGGGGGAAAAGTGATGTTCGTCTAGCAGGCTTATTGATCGGCATGAGAACCCGACAAGATCGCAAAGGGCGCAATATGGGGTTTGCGACATTAGATGACAAAAGTGCGCGAGTCGATGTGGCAATCTATAGTGAAACTTTTGAGTTGTATAAAGATTTATTAACAACCGATGAAGTGTTGGTAGTTGAAGGCTCAGCCCGTATTGATGGTTATACTGGGCAGTTAAGTGTTACGGCAGAAAAAATATATAGCCTGGAGCAGGCAAGAGAAAGTTTTGCACGCTGTTTAATGCTGAATTGGGATAGTGTCGCAACAGCAAAAAAGACACCTGATTTTATACAGTGTTTGCAGGAAACATTACAACCTTTTTCTGGGGGGCAATGCATGCTGGTCATCAATTATCTTTCAACAACAGCTAAGGCAAGTATTCAATTAGGCGATGAGTGGCGTGTACACCCTACAGATGAATTAGTGCTACGCTTACAACGCATACTTAAACAAGATAATGCAACCAGTATCAAGTATAGATAAGCATACTCATCTCAGCGCCTGCCCAGAATGTGATTTATTACTAGATAATACTGATCAGGTGAAAGAGGGCTATATTAGCCAATGCCCCCGGTGTCAGTATGTAATCCAGCATCCTACCCGCTTATCTATAAGAAATAATTTTTTGTGTGTATTTACAGGCCTGGTGTTTTATTTTCCTGCGGTATTATTACCGATTATGAAATTTACTATGCTTGGTAATACTGAAGTCATGTCGATGATTAACTGCACACAAACTTTATTTTATACTGGTAACTGGGCAATTGGTTTTGTAGTTTTATTGACCATCATTTTGATTCCTTTGATAAAAATGATGCTGATTATTTTTATTACCTCGCGTATTTATTTTAAAGTGAAGAGTCAATATCTGGCCGCCAGTTTTAAATGGTATAACCGCCTTAACCATTGGGGTATGTTAGATATTTTTATGCTGGGTATTATTGTTTCAGCTATTAAATTAAATGATGATGCTGACTTAGAGGCTGGTGTAGGCCTGTATGCTTTTATTATTCTGCTATTTACCAGTGCATTACAAACACAATTATTAAATAAAAATTTGATCTGGACTTTAATAGAGCGACATGGAGAATAAACCTGATTCTGCATTGCAAAGCGGCTATTTATGTTGCCGTGTATGCGATAAGCTATTAGCACATAATGTACAAAATTTTGGCTCTATGTGAATCCTAGTGGGTAGTGCGATAATAATACCATGAATAATGAATCTTTATTTAGTATGGCTTTAGGCTTACAATCGCCTTGGAAAGTGGAAGAAATTATCTTTTCAAACGACAATATTTTAGAACAGAATGAACTTCATTTGCAGATAGGTTTTGAACCAGGCGCCCGTTTTGCTGATGAATCGGGGGTTCTCTGCCCAGTGCATGATACAGTCGATCGGCAATGGCAACACTTGAGCTTCTTTGAGCATTCTTGCTATCTACATTGCTCTGTTCCTCGCATCACAACAACGGACGGGAAAGTTCGTACTGTAGAAGTCCCTTGGGCTCGCCCCGGCAGTGGTTTCACTCTGCTATTTGAAGCCATGGCATGGGCACTGATTGAAAGAGAAATGCCCGTCAATCGGGTTGCTGAAATGTTAAAGGTGAATCCACAGCGAATCTGGACGATCTTTAATCACTGGATCGGCAAAGCTAAAATAGCGGATGATGTTTCATCCATTACTCAACTTGGTATAGATGAAACCTCCTCAAAAAAAGGTCACAAATATGTCACTTTAGGTGTCGATTTAGAAGAGTCTCGTGTTATTTTTGTCACTGAGGGTAAAGGTAAAGCCACTTTGCATAACCTTCAGGAACACCTTGAAAACAAAGGGGTAGAGAAAGAACAAATTGAACAAATAAGTATGGATCTATCGCCATCCTTCATTGCTGGAGCCGCAGAGGCTTTTCCATCAGCAGAGATAACCTTCGATCGGTTTCATGTTGTCAAATTATTAAATGAAGCAATGAATCAAGTCAGGATTAGTGAGCGTAAAGAGCATGATGCACTCAAAGGACACAAATATACTTTTTTAAGGAACCGAGAAAACTTAACCAATAAACAAGAAGTTTCATTAGCTGAAATGATTGACCTATATCCTACGTTAGGGCAGGCATATCGATTGAAAGAGCTTTTTAATGACTTATGGTCAATGCCCGATAAAGTATCGGCTGAAGCCTTTCTAAAGCAGTGGTGTGAAGAAGTAGAAAAATCTAAAATCTCAGCATTTATGAAGTTTGTAAAGACCGTTCGGAGCCATTGGTCTGGCATTATTCATTTCGTTGAAACAAAGATTACAAATGGAATTCTTGAGGGAATTAATAGCAAGGTCCAACTGGCCAAACGACGAGCAAGAGGTTATCGCAATATTAATAATTTTATCAATATGATTTACTTTCTTTGTGGTAAGTTAAAATTCGACTACCCACTAGGATTCACATAGAGCCATAAAAATATGGGGCAGCTTTTTGGTTCTGAATATTGGACTTATTTATTACCGAAACGTGTCGGTGAGAAAATGGCGGCTAGCTTAACCGAAGAACAAAGATTGCCTATTAGTGCCAAGAAAGCATGGCACATTGGTTTTGTTGATAAAGTGCTGGATAAAAATCATAAAATTTTTGTTGCTCAGGTGAAGCACTTAGCTAAGACATATATTGCCGATAAAGCCTTATTACAAAAAAACCTTATCGGAGAAAGCGGAAACTCGTTGTTTTGATGAAGCTAAAAAAGCACTTGCCTCTTATCGATAATTTGAACTAACGCAAATGCACGCTAACTTTTATGGCAATGACGCCTATCATCAGGCAAGAAAAAACTTTGTTTATAAAATCAGTGATAAACAAACACCAGAAAATATAGCTTTGCACCGGCGAAAAGATGGTTTAAGCAGTCAGCCTGGTTCAGGCAGTATGAGTCATTTTGTCTGGCAACAACAATATGAAATGGGTGATGATTTAATCGATAGCCAACATAAAAACTTATTTGACCTTGCAGAAAAACTAGTTTCTTCGCGCACTAAAAAGGAACTGCTACAAAATATTGAGCCTCTTTACCTGCATGTTAAAGAGCATTTTAGCGAGGAAGAAGCCTTAATGAAAAAGCTTAATTATTTTGCTTATAAAGAACATAAAAAAGAGCACAATAAGATTTTTTAAAAAATTAACCAATATGGAACACAAAATTAATGACGATAATTGGAATCAAAATGAAGTACAGGGTTTTGTAGCAGAATGGGGGAAGCATATTATTCATTCCGACATGAGACTTAATGCCTATATGCAACAACAGCAGGGTTTATAAATTTCGGCTCTATGTGAAATACAGTGGGTAGTCGAATTTTAACTTACCACAAAGAAAGTAAATCATATTGATAAAATTATTAATATTGCGATAACCTCTTGCTCGTCGTTTGGCCAGTTGGACCTTGCTATTAATTCCCTCAAGAATTCCATTTGTAATCTTTGTTTCAACGAAATGAATAATGCCAGACCAATGGCTCC
>NZ_BDMN01000249.1 GCF_002189065.1 Bathymodiolus platifrons methanotrophic gill symbiont | reverse complement strand
TAAATTAGGCTACGAAGTGGGACATACTCCCTATATTGCCAACAGCCCACATAGCAATAAGCTTGCTGATTTTTATGTAGGCCAGGAAAATGTCGCTCTTCTTTTGGAAGGAGAAGACTTGTGGCGTAGTACAGTGGTAACAATAGGTGCCCAACGTTCAGACCGTATAGAAGTTCTGCCAAATATGAAAGGCATAATTGCCAGATTTAACAAAATAGAAAAGCCCCCGCAGTGGAAAACTGGCGAAATATTAAAACAAAATGAGATTCCATGCTTTGGCAAGGCTGATGTTATTGTCTGGACCAGTGAGGACCGCACTAAAGAAAAAATACATGCGCGTATTTTTAAAGACGAAAAATTTCAGGCCCAAGGGAATTGCTCAAAAGTCTCCAAAAACCCCTCACCCAGCATAGGTGAGCACAAAATTTCAGAAAATTTCAAAAAAATTAAATTCGACCCTGGAAAGGCTAATTTAACGCCTGGATCATTTCAGGGAATTGATCAACTAATTAATTATATGGGTAAATATCCCCAAAAGAAAATTATTCTGACAGGGTATACCGATAACATTGGAGATAAGGATAATAACCAAAAACTCTCACAACAACGTGCAGATTTTATACGCGATATTATTCGCAAAGCATTGAATAAAAATCGACTTGCACCAGAGCGGGTTTCCTCAATTGGCTATGGTGATAACCGTCCTATAGCGGCAAACAATACTCTCGCTGGTCGTCAGAAAAATCGCCGCATTGAAATCAGTTTTCACTAGACTAATTTACAAAGCCCCCGTAGCAACCAATAAGTGATGGATACTCTCTGCCATTAACCTGTATCCATCACTATTCGGGTGAATAGTATCTGACTTCAGTGCATTATCACCCAGTATCGTCGGTAATGCTTCTAGATCAATCGGAACTTGCTGTTCCTCCGCAATTTGCTGGTAAATTGCCGCGCTATCTAATAAAAACAACCTTGGCTTGGGTACTCCCAACATAACCACTTTAACATTTCGCTGCCTAGCCACATCAATCATCTGACGCAAATTACTCGCAAGCTGCTGCTCCGGTATTCTGCGTAACATATCATTCCCACCATGAATCAGAATCAGTAACTCTGGTTGATATTTATCCAGCACGACTGGTAAGCGTTTAAGTCCTGTACTGCTAATTTCACCAGGGATTCCGGCATTGATAACTTTGTGCTGACTTAATTCAGTTAACCTACTCGGATAATCACTCTCTCTGGGTGCACCCGTGCCATAGGTCAAGCTATCACCAAATGCGAGAATAACAGCATCCTGGTGTAGTTTCTCAAAAACAGGGGCAGTAGCCTGCTCACATGCAGTTAAGAAAATAAATATGCAGAATAAAAAGGTCTTTTTCATAGATCTGAGAAATATAAAAGACTTTACGCTACTGGCTTTTTTCGTCTGCTAAAATAAAACACTAAGCCATAAATCATACCAAGCGGCAAGAAAAAACGCGTAACTAACCATTTCCAGTTGGGCATTTGAGTTGCAAATCCTCAGAAACGGCCTTTATGCTTGACGCTAAAGTCATTAGGTAAAAAACACAAACTATAGGTATGCCAGCTACTATCAAAAACATAACATCTTGCTCGCTCGCGTATATAGTGCTCACTATAGGTTTTGTTAATAGAGCTATCTTTATAGATTGACTGAAGCACGTGGTAGCCCGCTTTTAGCTTTGTTGTGTTTTCTAGCGGAGCAGTGTCAAATTTAAAATTATAGTTATCACCCGCCTGTACAACTGTATATCGATAATTTTGAGCTTCATCGTCAATAAAAGTAAATTCACTATTTTGCGCAGAACAATAGCCCGTACTCAACATATAAAATACAACAAAAAATATTGCTCGATTCATAGAATTTTCTCCGTTAGCCTAGCTTAATGCCACTCACGCTTCTCTTCCCCAGAAGGAGGAGGTCAATGAAAGGGGCTACATTTTTACAAATTAGCATTTACCTTTAAACTAACTGCAACAAGTTGTTTCTTTTGCTCATCATTTAACTTACTAATATTCTCACAATCCTTTTTATGGATAGCAATACCGTTTGTATAACTAATAAAGCCTGTTAATTCATCATCCACCTTTGGGTGACAGCAATGAGCAAAGTGGGTCAAAATATTATCTGTACCATCCACGATAATTTCCAGACTATGGTTTTGAGCCTGCTCTGTTTTCTTAACTTTCGCTTTTCTTTTTTTCCCCTCGGCACGCAGCAAAGCATGACTTAATTGCCTTCGATTAATAACACTGCGACCCAGGGCAACATATAACTTATCTAAATCGGATAAATTAAAATGCTGCAGTAATTTTGTCTGATAATCTTTTTTTATCCCTGAGCGGAGCACTTCTTGTTCCAGGATTTGCTGCCCTATCGTATTATGTTTATCTTGCCCTTGTAACTTAAGCCATGCTTTTACTTTTTGAATGGCACGTGGTGTTTTTAAATATCCCAGATTTGGGTCAACCCAGTTCGGGTTTGGGGCTATATCGTTCGCGGTCAGAATTTCGACCTGCTCCCCCGTTTGTAATTGATAACTTAAAGAAGCAATATCACCGTTGACTTTAGCCCCCCGACAACGATGTCCTACATCAGTGTGTATTGCATAAGCAAAATCTAATGGTGTTGCCCCTTTAATCAAATCAATTAATTGCCCCCTAGGGGTCAATACATAAACTCGATCAGCAAATAACTCGGTACGAAAATTTGCCAGTAAGGTATCACCATCTTTTTCTTCTAACAACTGTCTTAATGAAGCGATACTTTTTTCAGTGGCAATGTCCTGCTTGCTACCTTCTTTGTAGCGCCAATGTGCAGCAACACCAAGCTCTGCAAAATCATGCATTTCTTTAGTGCGTATTTGTACTTCGATGCGATTATTATCAGCATCTAAAATCACCGTGTGCAAAGATTGATAACCATTATTTTTCGGGTTAGCAATATAATCATCAAACTCTTTAGGAATAAAAGTCCAGTATTGATGTACTAGACCTAAAACCTCATAACATTGTGCGGCATCCTGCACAATCACTCGCACTGCTAGCAAATCATACAATTCATCAATCGGCAGATTTTTACGTTGCATCTTTTGCCAGATACTATAAATATGCTTGGGTCGCCCTTTAATTTCCGCCTGCATGCCGCTAGCGCATACTGCCTTTTGTAAGTGCTCGATAAAGGTTTCGATACACTCTTCTCGATGTGTTCGTTTATTCTCCAATTCCTTGGCTACAAACAAGTAATTTACTGGTTCTAAATAGCGAAAAGCATAATCTTCCAGAGCCCATTTTAGCTGACCAATCCCCAGACGATTAGCAATAGGCGCATAGAGATCAAGAGTTTCCTGCGCAATAAAATGACGCATCTCCTGTTCTTCCTCAGCTAATTTTTGTAGTCTTGCTAAACGATAAGCCAGTTTAATTAACAGTGCGCGTATATCATCAGCGGTAGATAACAACATACGCCTAAGTATTTCTATTTGTGAGGCTTGTGTTGATATATTTTTTGAATAAATTTTGAGCAAATTTAATTCTTTGATATTTCGCACTAAACTAGCGACAACCTGACCAAATTCTGGCTCTAAAGGGTAATCTAATAGTCTTGAGTCACTAAGAATGGCAGCTAATATCGTTTCTAAATCGACATTAAGATTTAGTAAATTTAGCGCGACATCTAATCCACGAGGACGATTAGATTCAATATCTTCGAGGTTCTCAACAAGCGTAATTGCCCGTTGAATTAAGGCACATTCATTTGCGGAAAAGCGGGTAAGTAAATCTTTTGTTGAGGGGAGATAATTAGGCATAAAAAAGGCTGGGCGAACCCCAGCCCGAAATGATTATAGTTGGCTCAATACACGTTCAGCAGCTGAAATGGTAGCAGCAATATCCTCATCACTATGTGCTGAAGACACAAAACCAGCTTCAAAAGCAGAAGGCGCAAAATAAATACCTTCATCCAGCATACCATGAAAGAATTGTTTAAACCGTTCCTGATCACACTCCATGACTTGCGCAAAGCTACTGATATGATCATCTTGAGTAAAAAACAAGCCAAACATTCCACCAACAACATTAATTGACATACCAATGCCTGCTGCAATCGCTTTAGCTTGTATTCCTTCTGCCAATTTGCGTGTTTGTTCTGCCAGCAGTTCATGAAAATTGGTCGCTGATAATAATTCAAGCGTTTTGTAACCTGCTGCCATGGCCACTGGATTACCAGATAAGGTTCCAGCCTGATAAACTGATCCTACTGGTGCCAGCGACGACATAATTTTATGTTGTCCACCAAAAGCACCTACCGGCATTCCACCACCGATTATTTTTCCTAGCGTAGTCAAGTCAGGCTTAATATTATATAGCCCTTGCGCACAGTGCTTATCAACCCTAAAACCTGTCATGACTTCATCAAAAATTAAAATTGCCCCATATTGGTCACAAACCTCACGCAATGTTTCTAAGAACCCAGCGGCGGGTAAAATACAATTCATGTTGCCTGCAACAGGCTCAACAATAATTGCTGCAATTTGCTCACCAATATCCGCAAAAGCCTGTTTAACCGAGTTACTATCATTGTAGGTCAGGGTAATAGTATCTGCTGCAACTGCTGCTGGCACCCCAGGTGAGCTTGGTACACCAAGCGTTAAAGCTCCTGACCCCGCTTTGACTAATAAAGAATCTGAATGCCCGTGATAACAACCTTCAAATTTTACAATCTTATCTCGCCCGGTATGCCCTCGTGCCAGACGTATTGCACTCATCGTTGCTTCTGTTCCTGAGCTTACCATACGTACTTGCTCGATAGATGGCACTAATTTACAGATTTTCTTCGCCATCAAAGTTTCAAGCTCAGTTGGCGCTCCAAAACTAAGCCCCTTAGCTGCCGTTTCATTAACTACATCTAGCACATCCTGATGCGCATGGCCGGCTATCATTGGCCCCCATGATCCGACATAATCGATATATTGCTTACCTTCCGAATCATACAAATAAGCACCTTTAGCATGATCAATATATATAGGTGTTCCCCCAACACCACTAAATGAACGTACAGGTGAATTAACACCACCAGGTATAACAGTTTTCGCTTCGGAAAATAAACTAACAGGATCAGTCATATAATTACCTTTATGAAATTAAAGAATGAGATTACATCGGTTTACAGCATTAGTCTCCATACTGCATTGCTTAGGCTACTCTATAAACTGACGATTGATAAACAACAGGAACATGCTCCAGGCCTGATGATGGAGCGACTATGAAACATTTTATCAGATAAATAAACTAATTGTTTTATAGCTAAAGATGGTTAAACTTATGTTTTAACTAAAAGCCTAGCAAAGAATATTATCATGCAATTTAAACCTTTTCTACTATCTAGTATTTGTGTCATTACTCTTGTACAAGGGTGTTCATTTTCAGCAAGTTCAGAAAGTAGCTCAGACTCGTCGGACTCAAGTATCAAGAGTAGCAGATCTTCATCATCAAAAAAAAACAAAGCCTATAAAAATAAAATAATTAACTACACTACGGTCTATCTCTCTACAGCAGAATATAATCGCCCAGCCTTTTTAAAAGGTATTTCTGAAATTGCCACTGAAAATGGCATTACTTCCTGGCAAGACGATAAAGCAACCATGATAGCAATTGGTCAAGGGTTAAGGAAAGCAAGAATAACAGGCAGTGTCTATGAGACTTACAAGAAAAGCATAGCTAACTCTAAGGAATTGAGAATGATGAATATACAAAAAGGCTACAATATGCAATAAAACAGTAAAGCTATCGACAAAGAGTGCCAGTTATCAAACCACAATCCTGGTTCTGCACCGTATAGGTAGCACACTTGGTGTTTTACAAAACAATCAACATTGTTTTTTTTGTAGTATTTGTAATAATATATCTCTCAGGTTATCAAACCGTATAGCCCTCACCCTTTTTCAAAAAAGGATGTTAACATGCAAACCAAGCCTTATCTAATCCCTTTCATTATTATTGTTAGCCTGGCACAGGGCTGTTCTTTTTCTTATAGCTCAAAAAGTTCTTCGAATAGCTCAGTAAGTAGTTCAGAATCCAGCGTATCCAGCTCTAGTAGCCCATCTTCCTCCATAACTGAAGAAGACATATATCAAGAAGACATAAGCGATTACACCATTGCTTATTTAAGCAACGAGAAATTTGAACGTTCCTCATTTAGCAGAGAAATCAGTGCAATTGCGACAGCTAATGGCGTTACCTCATGGGAGCAGGATGAAGCAACCCTGATCGCTATTGGGCGTGGTTTAAAAGAAGCAGATATTCCTGAAGGAGTATTCCAGACATATAAAAGTAGCATAGTGGATGCCAACCCACTTGCAATAGATTTAATTCAAAAAGGGTATGCTGAGGAATAATACCCCTTAAATTGTTAATTAATACCCAAAATAACGCCGTGCTTAATAGAAAATACCTCTTCTTGCATATTTTACTAAGCACGGTTTTTTCCTTTTTATGCCTTTCTCCCGTTAACGCAACCCCCTTACACTATCTTTACTGAAGTTTCCCAATAATTATTTATGGTAAAATTGAAACTAT
>NZ_BDMN01000248.1 GCF_002189065.1 Bathymodiolus platifrons methanotrophic gill symbiont | reverse complement strand
ATGTTTATAGCAAACCCCTACTTAATTCCCCTTAGGCAATAGCATTTGAAACGAATGAAAAGACTATTTTTTTCATATAGTTGTAGCATAGTTTCAATTTTACCATAAATAATTATTGGGAAACTTCAGTTCCTAAATAACCTAGTGTTTCATGTAGGCTGGGTTAGATTATCTAGCGTAGCGCAGATAACGTAACCCAGCATTGTGGGGGGCCCTTAAGATGCCGGGTTACGTTTTTATTGCTTCGCAAAAAAATCTAACCCAGCCTACGGATAATACATTGATTATAAATTTATAACACCGGAGTACAATAGCTCTAGCTACTGTACTGCTCAACCGTTAATCAACTCAAAATATGCGCAACACATTGACTAAATGCTTAGCACTTATTAATAAACCCTCTTCCCTTGGCTGGTTTATGTTAGTTATTGTAGCTGGCGCACTACTACGCCTGGCTGTGGCTCAAAGAGGTTTTAACTTCGATATAGCCTCCTATAGAATCGTTGCTGACATTATGGCAAATGGAGGTAATGTCTATGAGGAGACTCAGCGCTATAACTATGGGCCTATCTGGTTCCATATCCTTGCTTTTCTGGACACCCTGCCATTTCCTATTAGCGACCCACTACTTAGTTTACGCTGGAAAGTTACTTCATTTTTAAGCATCACTGATATTGCCATCGCAGTGTGCCTTTATCGATGGTATGGCTTTAAAATCGCTACTCTGTTCTTTTTAAATCCGATATCCATCATCATTACCGGCTATCACAGCCAATTTGATAATCTGGCTATTTTAATGGCTTTGATTAGCATTAAAACACTTGATAATTCTAGCAACAAGCTTTCATATAAAACACTACTCGGGCTTTTCTTGCTTGGAGTTTGTCTAAGTATCAAACACCTACTATTTCTATTTCCTTTCTGGTTAGCTTTTAAAAATACCCGATGGCGGGATAAATTAATCACACTAAGCATTCCTTATACAGTATTTTTAGCCAGTTTTTTACCTTATCTCTCTAAAGGGGCTGATGGCATCCTAAACCATGTTTTTCTTTATCGTGGATTTGCAAATGCCCCCTTCTGGAATGGCGTTGCGCCCGAAGTTATTATCGATAAAATACCCATATTTGTGTTATTTATAGGGACTTTATTGTTTCTAGGCTTATTTTTACGCACTAAAAAACCTTTAGAAAGCTTATATTTATATACAATTGCATTAGTCATTTTCTCATCGGCTGTTGCTAACCAATACCTGGCAATCTGTTTAGTAGCAATATCAGTGCATAGCAATTATATCTATACACTATATAGCGTCGCCGGAACAATCTATCTATTGGCATCCAGCGATGGACTGCATTTCTCCTTATTGCAACACTACTTAGGAAAAAGCGGCAACTCTAGTGTGATAGGTTATCAAGAACTTGTTTTTCTATTATTCCTGGGACTGCTACTGCAATTAATGTCTGCAGAGACCAGGACAAAAACATTACATTTAGTTAAAAAATATATTTTATGTCTCAAACAGGAAATTATCATGCAAATTAAATCGCCATGGTAAATCTGTGAATTGAATATATACACTGTAAATGCTGGGTTTCGTGCCTCAACCCAGCAAAGAAATATTAAGAAAATATGATAACGTACAAATGGCGGGGAGTCGCTATTTTTGCGAAAGCTTGTTTTGGGCATCCCAGCCCAAGCAAGCGGCAAAAACTTAACGCGACC
>NZ_BDMN01000247.1 GCF_002189065.1 Bathymodiolus platifrons methanotrophic gill symbiont | reverse complement strand
AGGCAACGCAAAAATATAAATAAAGAACGTCGTAAAGTGAGGCAACAAGGGATTCAATTACAAAGGCTTTCAGGGGCTGAGGTTACTGAACAGCAATGGCAGGTGTTTTATCATTTTTATGAAATGACCTATTTAAAACGGGGGCAATCTGCCTATTTGAATATCGATTTTTTTCAGCAATTAGCGCAGACTATGCCCGAGCAGATATTACTGGTCTTGGCTAATGATGGGAAAGCATACGTAGGTGCAGCACTGAGCTTTATTGGTCAGGATGCTTTATATGGCCGCTATTGGGGCTGTTACGACGAGTACCATAGCCTGCACTTTGAAGCCTGTTATTATCAAGGGCTAGAATATTGTATAGAGCACAACAAGCAAATATTTGATTCCGGTGCGCAAGGCGAACATAAAATTTCACGTGGATTTAAGCCAATCAATACTTATTCTGCGCACTGGATACTAAATCCTGACTTTGCAAAGTTAATAGCTGATTTTTTAAAGCACGAACAAGAAATGATTCAGGGATATAAACAGGACTGTATGCAACTACTACCCTTTAAAGCTCTTGATTAGGCTGTGCATAATCTAAAAAGGTATGTATCTCCCACCTGCGCCGATGTGAAGCATCGTTCTTGAACCAAAAGGTTCAAGTGGGTGTCTATCCTGCATTTCAGGCTTTCCGCTAACGGACATGCGCACCAGTACAGGAATCGACTCCCGGGGTAAATTTAGGTCCAAGAAACACCCACCCCACTGTCGAACGCTGCAGGAGATACATAAGTTATTTTAAACGGTTTTTAGCGCAGATTCGATCTTAAGATACATTTTATTTAAATGCACGTTTAAGTTAGAGCTCACAGGCACTGTATTTTGCTTGGATTGTTGCAATTCAACAATTAGATTCAAAGCAGCAAGGACTGCCACTCTTTCGGCACCGGAGACTTTCCCCGAGAGGCGAATTTCACGCATTTGGTGGTCTAGTTGCTGTGCAGAAGCGATTAAATCGTCTTGTTCACTTTCAGCGCAGATAATTTTATATTCTTTACCTAGTATATTGAGTGAGACGGGGTGTTGTTGATTACTCATGTGCCATGTTCCATTGTTTTTAAGCGGCTAATCATCGCTTCTACCCGGGTACGTGCCATATTAGTTTTTTCAACTAATTTTGCTTTTTCTTTGACTAGCTCATCTTGTTTGACTTTTAAGGTACTATTTTCATGTTGTACTGAATTAAACTGTTGTATTAACTCTTCCAGCTTATTTTCGAGTTCATTAATGTCAAATGACTGATTATCTGTGTTCATGAATGATCCATATATCTTATAAAACTGATCGTTTGTTTTTACTAGGACAAGGTATATTGTATTTGTTGCTGCATCCTTGTGCCAAGAGATTTTACACTTTGTGTAAAGGTCTCTTAATGATCTATGTTAGCATAAGTACCCAAAATTTAGTTGCTAGTGTATCACTGTGTTATATGGCTGTACCTTTAATTCTGGTTGGTCATTGAAAATCACCCTATCCGTCAAAGGACGGATAGGGTGTAGCACCAGCTTTGAGTGATAACACTGGCAAATTAACTATTCAAAAACCAATGAGCTATTCTGATCTTAATTCAATAATTTTACAAAAAGATGCGGCCGATAGTGCTGCAGAAGTGCATGGAATTGCTGTTGCCATGTTATGCCTCAATAAAAATACTGAAGCAAGTGACTGGATAAATGAAGCTTTTGCAGAAGGACCTAGCTTGTTACAAGAGGATAAGGTGGAATTGAATGACCTGTTTGAACAAACCAAAGAGTTAATGGAAAGTGATGAGTTTGTTTTTGATTTATTGTTACCTGATGAAGATGAGGTTTTGGCGTTGCGTTGTACAGCATTAATGCAGTGGTGTCAGGGGTTTTTATTTGGCATGGGGCGAGTGCAGACGAGTAGCGAATGGCCCGGTGATGTCGATGAAGTACTAAAAGATATTATTGAATTTACGAAGCTTGATTTTGATCTAGAAGAGGAAGATATAGAAGAAGCAGAAAATAACCTGGTAGAGATTCAGGAATATTTACGTGCGGCTGTTATGTTGATTCGTAGTGAATTAAACCCTGCCGTAGAACATAGCACGGTGCATTAGGAAAATATAATGATAGCAAGTGAGTTTACTCAGCGCCGCCAGCAATTGATGGAGCAAGTGGGAAAAGGAAATATCGCCATTATTGCCAGTGCCATGATTCGGACACGTAACCGGGATGTTGATTACCCTTTCCGTCAGGATAGTGAATTCTATTATTTAACAGGGTTTAATGAGGCGAATGCGCTGGCTGTCTTTATACCTGGGCGTAAGCAAGGCGAGTATATTTTATTTTGTCAGGAATTTGATGAGAAAAAAGCCTTGTGGGAAGGTGCGCATGCTGGACTGGAAGGAGCGACTAGAGAATATGGTGCGGATGATTCTTTCCCTATTGATGATTTAGGTGATATTTTGCCCGGCCTGCTGGAAAACAAGAGTAAAGTATTCTACCCCATGGGGCGGGATTCTGATCTAGATCATCAATTGATGGAGTGGATAACTCATATACGTAGTCAGACACGTAGCGGTATTAATGCTCCTGGGGAGCTAGTTTCTTTAGAGCACACTTTGCATGAAATGCGCTTGATTAAAAGTCCAGCTGAGATTGCACTTATGCAAAAGGCTGCAGATGTCTCTGCTAAAGCGCATGTTAGAGCGATGCAGCGATGTCAGGCGGGTCGTTATGAATATCAAATTGAAGGTGAGATGATTCATGAATTTATAGATAATGGATTGAGGGCTGTGGCCTACCCTTCTATCGTTGCCGGTGGCGAAAATGCCTGTGTACTACACTACACGGAAAATAAAGCGGTCTTAAAATCGGGTGACTTGTTATTGATTGATGCTGGAGCGGAATGTGATCATTATGCGGCAGATATTACTCGCACTTTTCCCGTTAATGGTGTTTTTTCGATTGAGCAAAAATTACTCTATCAATTAGTGCTGGATGCGCAGTTAGCAGCCATGCAAGAAATTAAAGTTGATACACCCTGGAATAAAGCACATGAAGCATCGGTTGAGGTATTAACTACAGGGTTGGTTGAATTGGGCTTATTAACCGGCGATGTACAGACAATAATAGCCGAAGAAGGTTATAAAGTATTTTATATGCATCGTATAGGGCACTGGTTGGGAATGGATGTGCATGATGTTGGCGATTATAAAATAAATGATGAGTGGCGCGTACTCGAATCAGGCATGGTGTTAACGATAGAACCGGGCCTTTATATTCCTGCAGACTGTGCCACTGTGGATGAAAAGTGGAGGGGTATCGGTATTCGTATTGAAGATGACGTGCTGGTGACCGAGCAAGGCTACCAGATATTAAGTCACGCAGTACCAAAAACAATTGCCGAAATTGAAGCCATTATGCAAGAGTGAAGTTGGTATATTAGCATAGTTTCAATTTTACCATAAATAATTATTGGGAAACTTCAGTTGGTATAATTACCCTAATAAAAAAAGCAGAATGAGGTGAGGGTTAAAACATGAAGCAGGATTATGATGTATTAATTGTGGGCGGCGGCCTGGCAGGAAACTGTCTGGCATTAGCGTTGCAAAGCAGCCATTTGAAAATAGCCATTGTAGAAACGAATACTCGAGAACAATTGCATAACTCACCTGCAGGAGATCGTGCTTTAGCATTAGCCAGTGGAACGGTAAAAATGTTAGAAGCTTTAGGTATCTGGTCCCATGCCAAAGCATTTGCAACACCTATTAAGACTATCCATATTTCAGATCAGGGGCATTTTGGCAAAACACGGCTTTCTGCAAAAAAAGAAGGCGTAGAAGCATTAGGCTATGTGATCACTGCGCGTGATTTAGAGGCAGCGGTAGGGCAATTAGTTGAACAAGCGGGGATAGAGCAAATATGCCCAGCACGGGTGATAGGCATTGCTTCTGATGAGCAGTTTACTCACATCAGCTTAAAACAGCAAGAGGCTTCTCTGAATGTGTCAGCGAGATTAGTGGTTGGAGCTGATGGTGGCCAATCGACAGTTAGAGAGTTATTAGAGATTGAGCAAGAGCTTACTGAATATCAGCAAACAGCCATTGTCGCTACTGTTAAAACAGAATTAGCGCACGAGAATGTTGCGTATGAACGCTTTACTAGTTCAGGTCCACTTGCTTTATTACCTTTTAAGCAAGACTATGCCGTGGTCTGGACGCGTACGAAGGAAGATGCTGAACAACTTCTTATGGATAGCGAAGAAGAGTTTTTAGCCAGTTTACAAGCGTGTTTTGGCTACAAGCTGGGACGCTTTAGCTTAACAGCCCCGCGACGATCTTTCCCATTAAGCCTGATTAGAGCTAAAAGTATGTATTCTGGACGAGCGGTAATTATTGGTAATGCAGTACACCAATTACACCCCGTTGCCGGGCAAGGGTTTAACCTGGGTTTAAGAGATGTTGTACAGTTAGCTGAAATGATTTTAAATGAAGCTCAGCAGGGTGGCGATATTGGGGCGCCCGCTTTATTAGAGCAGTATGCCAGTCAAAGACAAAAAGATCATGATACCGTGATTAATTTTACCGATTCTGTTGTTAAGCTATTTTCTAATGAATGGCTATCACTTGCAGCTGCCAGAAGCGTCGGGCTTGCACTGTTAGATACTATACCTGGGGCAAAAAAACACCTGGCACGGTATGCAATGGGTTTAAATGCACGAATGGCACATGTTGGTAGTCGGAGGCGAGCATGAGTAAAAAATATCCAGTAGTGGTTGTCGGCGGCGGTATTGTTGGTGCGACAGCGGCTTGTGCTATTGCGCAAGCTGGTATTGAGGTTGCGTTAGTCGATGTTTATAATCCAGCTAGAGAATGGCCAGCAGATCCAGTAGACATTCGGGTCTCGGCATTGACACGTGCGTCGCAAAATATTTTACAGGCCGTAGGTGCCTGGCCGGCGATGGAGCAGCGCGGTGTTGGCCCGTATGGCCATATGCATGTCTGGGATGCAGACAGCGCTGGTGTCCTGGATTTTGATGCTGCCGAAACCGAGTTTTCTGAATTAGGGCATCTGGTAGAAAACCGGGTCACTGTCGCTTCCTTATGGGATAGGCTGGAAGCACTCCCAAGTGCAAGCCTGTTGTGTCCTGCAAAAGTAGCTGATATACAGATAGATAGTGATAGTGCGCAAGTCGTACTAGACGATGGGCAAATATTAATAGCGGATGTGCTTATTGCGGCAGATGGTCGTGATTCAGCTTTACGACAAATGGCAGGTATTCAGACGACGGGTTGGGAATACAAGCAAGATGGGTTGGTTGCTACCATTAGCACAGAGAAAAGCCATCAATATACTGCCTGGCAACGTTTTTTACCCGAAGGTCCTCTGGCATTTTTACCTTTAAAAAATGGTCAATGCTCCATTGTCTGGACACTGAGCCACCAAACGGCGCAAGAATATGTAGCTTTATCCGATAAGGAATTTTTGCAGCATTTAGAGCAAGCTTCTGGTGGAGTGTTAGGTAAGATGCTAGAGGTCGGTCCGCGTGGAGCTTTTCCTTTACGCTTTCAGTATGCAAAGCAATATACAACGGACCATTTTGTATTAATTGGAGATGCAGCACATGCGATGCATCCTTTGGCAGGACAAGGAGCAAATGCAGGCTTACTGGATGCTGCTGCTATTGCCGAGTTAATTGTCAAAGCACAGCAGGCTGGTAGGCCAATCGGCAGTCATAAACTATTGCGGCAATATGAACGCTGGCGCAAAGCTGATAACCTGGCGATGATGAGTAGTATGGATATGATTAATAAAATGTACACTGCTCAGAATGAAGGGTTTCGACAATTGCGCGGAACAGGAATGAGCTGGATTAATCATAGTGCCTGGATAAAAAATTATTTTAATCATTATGCGATGGGCTTAAGAGATGATTTGCCAACGTTTGCACGTAGTTGTATTTAAAACTACAGCTTGGTATGGAGTTGGCGAAATACGGTAAAATAGTTATTCTAGCTACACTAATATAATCGGATCATTGGACTTTTGGGTGTTATTAAATCCTGAATTCTAAGAGGGATACACTTCAAGAACTGAAGTTTCCCAATAATTATTTATGGTAAAATTGAAACTATGCTACAACTATATGAAAAAAATAGTCTTTTCATTCGTTTCAAATGCTATTGCCTAAGGGGAATTAAGTAGGGGTTTGCTATAAACATGGCAAAACCACCTAAAATAAACCTCGATACACCAGCATTGTGTATTTCAGCTACTCAATAATTGGGAAACTTCAGTATACCAACTTCACTCTTGCATAATGGCTTCAATTTCGGCAATTGTTTTTGGTACTGCGTGACTTAATATCTGGTAGCCTTGCTCGGTCACCAGCACGTCATCTTCAATACGAATACCGATACCCCTCCACTTTTCATCCACAGTGGCACAGTCTGCAGGAATATAAAGGCCCGGTTCTATCGTTAACACCATGCCTG
>NZ_BDMN01000246.1 GCF_002189065.1 Bathymodiolus platifrons methanotrophic gill symbiont | reverse complement strand
AACCAACGGATACGTTATAGGGTGTATTTATGTATGAAGTGTAGCCTTGGTGATTGATTGCTTTGGTCGTTTAGAATATCTTATGTACTCAAATATGAAAAAGAAAATGTAATGATTGATAAACAGGTAAAATGCCCTTATCTTAAGAGAGTGATAATTGAATATTATAAGGTTCGAGTTTATTCGTAGCCTCTATATAATAGTGTGAGTTTGTTAAATTGGTAGCAATAACGAGATTACTTATATAATGAAAACAAAGAAAATAGGATTTATCGGTGGCGGTAATATGGCAAACAGCTTAATTAGCGGTTTAATTGCCAGTGGACACTCAGCTCAACAAATCTGGGTTGCAGATTCAGATCAAGAGAAGCTATCTAGCCTGGCTACGAGTATGCATATTAATACATCGGCAACTAATGATGCTCTTATAGCTGAAGTTGATGTGGTGGTATTAGCTGTTAAACCTCAGGCGATTGCAGCAGTCATTAAGAGTTCGATTGGTAGTTTTAATAAAGCAAATGTTTTGCTGGTTTCAATTGCTGCGGGTATTAATCAGGCAAGTTTAAGTAAATGGCTAGGAGCAGATAAAGCTATTGTTCGTTGTATGCCTAATACACCTGCATTAGTGCAAACGGGTGCAACAGGTTTACATGCTAATAAGAATGTGACTGAAGAACAGCATGACCTAGCTGAAAATATTATGCGTTCAGTGGGGATTTCTGTCTGGGTGGAAAATGAAAGTGAGTTAGATGCGGTCACAGCTGTTTCTGGTAGTGGTCCTGCTTATTTCTTCTTGCTGATGGAAGCGATGGAAAAATCAGCATTAGAATTGGGCTTATCACGGCATACTGCTCAGTTATTAATTGAACAAACTGCCTTGGGTGCTGCAAGAATAGCACTGGAATCGACAGAATCACCAGAAGAACTTAGACATCGTGTAACCTCTCCGGGTGGGACAACAGAACAAGCGATTATTACATTTGAACAGGGTGGTTTTACAGAGCTAGTTAGAAACGCTTTACAGGCTGCTAATGATCGATCCATCTCATTATCTAAAGAATTGGGAGCAGAATAATGGGTTCAACTTATTTGAGTGATCCAATCATTTTTTTACTGGATACAGTCTTTTCTTTTTATATTTTAGCGGTTGTTTTACGTTTTCTATTACAGTTAGTAGGAGGTGATTTTTATAATCCTATTTCCCAATTTCTAGTGAAAATAACCCATCCGCCTTTACGTGTATTACGTCGTTATGTTCCAGCTGTAGGAAAAGTAGATACTTCGTCTATCGTTTTTGTGCTTGCTTTGCAAATGTTTTCCGACATCATCACGCTGACATTAAAAGGCATCCCGTTTAGTTTTGCTGCACTGATTTTATTATCTGTTAGCCAGTTAATTTCATTATTAATTAATGTGTTTGTGTTTGCTGTTTTTGCACGCGCACTTTTAAGCTGGATAAACCCGGGTACTTTTAACGCCGCTTCCAATTTGTTATACAGCATAACTGAGCCATTATTAGTTTCTTGTAGACGAATGGTGCCTGATATCGGTGGTATAGATTTATCACCTCTTATTGTTTTAGTAGGTTTACAATTAGCTAAAATGTTAATCATCCCACCTCTACAGCAGTTAATCTCTCTTGTGGGATAACGTTGTTATCAGATTCATTAACTACTATTTGTTATGATTTATTTCCGTCCTATTTTATATATAACTATGCTTGCCGGGGTGATTGCATTGCAGTCACCGGTGCATGCAAAAATGTATCGCTGGGTAGGTAAAGATGGGCGTATATTTTATTCTGATAGAATTCCCCCCAGTCAATCCAGGCTGGAGCGTAATGTGTTAAATGAGCAAGGGCGTGTTGTTGAGGTAGTTAGAGCGGCTAAAACTCAGGAACAAATTGCTCTGGAAAAAAGGCTAAAGATCTTAAGGACT
Source organism: Bathymodiolus platifrons methanotrophic gill symbiont (assembly GCF_002189065.1). Taxonomy (GTDB): domain Bacteria; phylum Pseudomonadota; class Gammaproteobacteria; order Methylococcales; family Methylomonadaceae; genus Methyloprofundus. The sequence goes on along the minus strand of NZ_BDMN01000246.1, from coordinate 6,928 downwards.
GAGCAGGAAAAGATTATAGTCAGACAGAAATCAAACGATAAAGTATTATTAAGCACCTTTCGAAATGTCGATGATTTACGTTTAACATTAAATGGCAAGTTACTTGCAGTGGATGCGCAGAAGCGTGTTTATGAAAAAACCGTAGAAATTTTAAGAGAAAATTTAGACAGTGCACGCAAAAGAGCAGCACATGCGGAAAGAAGTGGAAAAAAAGTTCCGGTAGCAGTTTTAAAACAAATCGATAAAATAGAAAACAATATTAAAACGACTCAACTGAATATAAATAAAGTACTGGAAAAAAGAAAGGGAATAGAAACAAAATTTGATAAAGAAATTGAACGCTTTCTCTTTTTAACTACCAGCAATAAAGCAAACGCAAAAAAAGTAAGTGATAAAATGGCAGAATTAAAAGCTGCTGATACTCTAGGTTTATATCATTGTAAGGATGAAAAAGACTGCCAGTTAGCCCGGGAAGAAGCTACGCAGTTTGTTATTTTAAATTCTACGACAGGGATTAATTTTAATACCGAAACTCTGGTTATGGGCAATGACCCAATTAAAGAAACGGGTATCAGTCTGTCAGTATCCAGGTCTAAGCGCGAAAATAATAAAGTCAGTATATTTTTAGATGTACGCTGCCATAATTCCACTATAGGTACCGAGTTGTGTCAAGGTCAGAAAGTAGACATGATACGCCGTTCTTTTAAACCTTATATCGAAACTGCCTTAAAAAAATAAATCTTCTGTAAACCTTGCTTTCAAAGTACAAATAAGTATCTCTGCAAAATTTATTTAACCTTTTTAGAAAATACCTTGGTAATGCTAATAGACATGTAGAGCGGACTTTAGTCCGCTTTACATTGATGCCTTATTTTAGTTAAATTAATTTACCTTGGGTACTTATAGGTTTAAGCCTGGAAACCAGGATTTTGATCAAATTCAAAACATTCTTAACTGTGTTATCGAGGTGCAAAAGGTATAATGACAAGCTATTTTTTAACTTCTATCTGGTAACTGTTTAGACCTTCTCATTAAGCATTATTTCCCTGTGAGTTAGGGTTTATTAAAGGGCTAAAAACCAGTAGATATCTGTACAATTACCCTATTTGTTATGCACTCTATTTCCGATATAACTTTTGTTGGCGGTGGTATTACTGCCTTGTTAAGTGCGCGTTTGTTTTCTTTAGCTGGAGCAAATGTAACTATTATAGACAGACAGGAAATTGGCAAGGAATCATCCTGGGCGGGTGGAGGGATTTTATTACCCCTATACCCCTGGCGTCAGCCGGATGCTATTAGTCAACTGGTTATTCCTAGTATTGCGGCTTATCCTGAGTTAGCACAAACATTGATTGAGTCTACGGGCATAGATCCTGAGTATATTGTTAGTGGTTTATTAATGCCCCAGCTTGCTGATATAGATAAAGCCCTGCATTGGTGCCATAAGCATTCTATAAATCCCTCTCCAGTAAGTATTGAGCAACAAAACGATTTTCTGCTTAATAATCAGTCTTTATATCTTGATAAAATTGCTCAGGTAAGAAATCCATGTTTACTTAAATCACTTAAGCAGGATTTATTGCAGCGTGGTGTGAAGATTGTAGAGCACTGTGCAATAGAAAAAATCAGTATAACTAATCAGCAGATTACTCAAATAGCTAGTGTATCGGAAACTTTCCCGGTTAATTCTGTTGTTATTACTGCGGGGGCATGGAGTGGCCATTTATGGAGACAAATATTTCCTGATTCGAAAGATATGCACGTTGATGTCTTTCCTGTGAAAGGACAAATGTTGATATTCGATACGCCAGTAGACACTTTAGATACCATGGTCCTGGAAAATGACCGGTATTTAATACCTAGGCGCGATGGAAAAATTTTATGTGGTAGCACGGTAGAGTATGCTGACTTTGATAAAACAACATCGGAGCAGGCACAACAATCTCTAGTGGCATTTGCCAGGCAATTATTTCCTGCTTTAGAGTCGGCGCCCGTTCTTCATCACTGGGCTGGTTTACGCCCAGGTACTCAGCATGGCATTCCTTATATTGATAAGCATCCTGAGATTAATAATCTAGCGATCAGTGCAGGACATTTTAGAAACGGGTTTGCGATGGGTCCGGCTTCAGCACAATTACTTTATGAAATGATGACGAATCAGGCAACTACCTTAGATTCCTCACCATATCAATTATCAGCTAAACATTAAAGTTTAAACCTTATGAATTATTATCCTTATATAAAGCCCTTACTTTTAAAGTTAGATGCTGAAACAGCCCATTATCTAACTTTAAAAGGTTTAAAACTTTCACATAATATAGGCCTGGATAAATTACTAAATCCGGCGATGATTGAAAATCCTGTGTCGCTTATGGGCCTAAATTTTCAAAACCCGGTTGGCCTGGCTGCTGGTTTAGATAAAAATGGCGACTATATTGATGCTCTATCGGGTCTTGGTTTTGGTTTTATAGAAATAGGTACAGTTACTCCACGTCCACAGCCTGGAAATCCCAAACCACGTTTATTTAGACTGGCTGAACATCAGGCTATTATTAATCGTATGGGCTTTAATAATCAAGGTGTTGATTATTTACTAAAGCGGGTAGAGGTTTGTCAGTATAAAGGCGTGCTAGGTATTAATATTGGTAAAAATTTTGATACACCGATTGATAAAGCAACAGAAGATTATCTAATCTGTTTACGTAAAGCCTACTTAGCTGCTAGCTATATAACGATAAATATTTCTTCGCCAAACACGAAAAATCTGCGTCAATTGCAGCAAGGTGATGTAATTAAAAAGTTACTGTCTGCTTTAAAGGAAGAACAATTAAAGCTACAAGAGAAATATAATAAATATACACCTATTGTAGTAAAAATAGCACCTGATCTCAGTGATGAGGAAATTCAGCATATTGCCGGGCTATTCATAGAGTATTCTATTGATGGTGTGATTGCCACGAATACCACTATCGAGCGAGATGCTGTACAAGGTAATCCTTTGGCGGGTGAAATAGGTGGATTGAGTGGAACACCTGTTAAACAAAAATCAACTTATGTGGTAGCGTGTTTAGCGGATGAATTGCAAAGCAAGATACCCATTATTGCTGCGGGTGGGATAATGAATGCTGTTGATGCACAAGAGAAACTAGATGCAGGAGCGAGTTTAGTTCAGGTATACAGCGGCTTGATTTATCAAGGTCCTGAATTAGTACACCAGATTATGCAGGGCCTGTCTAATAGCTGATTTAAAAAGAAGTAGGAGGAACTTTAGGGGAAATGGAAAAATTAAATCATCCAAAATTAGACGACTTATTTAACGCGGAATAAGCTTTGTGTGGGGTATGGCATCGCATACCTCTAGGCTGCAGGTAAATAATTTCCATAAATTCTGGGCAGTCAGAAATTCTCGGAAGCGGGATCTTTAGTCCCGCATGCCTGGACGGGACTAAAGATCCCGCTTCCGAATATTGCTTGAAAATTTCAGAGAAACTATAGCAGCTCTGAAAGGTATGCGATGCGTAACCTATTGCAATTTTTCCTGTTAAGTGGATAGTCAAAATTATCCACAAAGATTATTGAATCTAGCTTATTAACGTTTAAAAATTGGACGGTTATTTATTTCCAGATGCCTTAGTTTAATTCCACTGAATAATCACCAAATGGGCGACGGAAGGCAAAATGATAAGGGGTAACTACGAAATTATCCCATGTCATTTTAAAAGCATCGTGTGGCTCTGGTATGCTGGCTAGTCCAGAGAATGGTGATGCAACAATAAACATTGCTAATCCTGTCACACTGCCAACCACTGCTACGGGGCGAATAATTATTTCTGATAGGTAATCTTTGGCAGTTGGTGAAGAATCATCAGTCTCTGTCGTGTCATCTTCGATTTGTGATTGGTTCTTATCAACTTCTTTTACTGGCTCAGGTTCGCTAGCGCTAACTCCCTCTTCAATTGGGTGTGTAATGGTATGGTCAACAACATCTTCAGCAAAAGCTGATTGTTGTGATAGACAAAGACATGCTGCTATAAAAACACAAGTCCTGATTTTTTGCATTTTATTCTCCTGATTTTCTGGTTTCATTATACTACGAGGCATTGTAATCTTATTGGCATAAAATCTGTAAAAGTGGGTGCCTGAATTTACACCTTTCAAAAAAATACTGAAAATTTATAAATGGATTAGAATATTTTTTTATAATTTTGCTCAATGGATATAAAGGTTTTATCAGTACCAATGAATTCAGGCGATGTGAATTTGTTAAACCCTATGGATATATTATGATTAATTGGATCAATATTCAGTGATATTAAACAATAAGGAGCTTTTTCTACAGTTGTAGTGACAACGCCATTGTTTGTAATGGTTGAAGTGCGAAATGATACGATAGGATATTGAAGAGTGGTTATGCTGGTGCTTCTATCAGGAAATGGGGTAATTATATCTGGAATAAATTCCAGTGAAATGCGACTGCCTACCGGCAATTTAAGCACGTTACTGTCGAGTTGAAAAGTAAATGCAAATTCTTCAACTGGTGGGTTAATTGAAGAATACTTAAACTCATGTTCTGTAATGAGATCTAATTTATATAATAAATTTAAATTCCTGGATATGTTCACTAAAACATATTGATCATTGTTACGGTTAATAGTCAGATAATCTTTATCGTCACTTAAGGACTGATAGATACCTGTAATGTCAATATCCTGATCGGCGGCACTTGCTGATAAAGAAAAAAAATGAATGGCAAGTGAAAATATTGCAATGCTCAATAGTCTCATAAAGGATTACTCTTTGTAAGAGTAATTGAGAATTTTTTTTTGCATCACTTTCAGTTTTTATACTTAGGTAATTTATTAGCAAAACCCTTGAATATCCTTATATGAAACATTGACTGATCTTTTAACGTTTCATGGATTCAAAAAATTCATTATTCGTTCTAAAGTCTTTAAGTTTGCCAAGTATAAATTCAGAGGCAGCCATTTCATCCATAGGTTGTAAGATCTTGCGTAAAATCCAGGTTTTTTGCAGTGCTTCCGGGTCAACTAGATAGTCTTCACGGCGCGTACCAGAGCGGTTAATATTAATCGCAGGATAAATACGTCTCTCAGCAATTTTCCGATCCAGGTGTAATTCCATATTACCCGTTCCTTTGAATTCCTCGTAAATCACTTCATCCATACGTGATCCAGTATCAACCAGAGCGGTTGCGATAATGGTTAAACTACCACCTTCTTCAATATTACGTGCAGCTCCAAAGAAGCGCTTAGGCTTTTCTAATGCATTGGCATCGACACCACCAGATAATAACTTACCTGATGAAGGGGCAACCATATTATAGGCTCGAGCTAAACGTGTAAGAGAGTCTAACAGAATGACTACATCATGTTTATGTTCAACTAAGCGACGAGCTTTTTCAATGACCATTTCAGCAACTTGTACATGACGTGTTGCGGGTTCATCAAAAGTACTGGAAATAACTTCTCCACGAATACAACGCTGCATTTCCGTTACTTCTTCTGGACGCTCATCAATAAGCAATACGATCATGTAACATTCAGGGTTATTCTCTGCAATGGCATGTGCCAGGCTTTGCAGAATCATGGTTTTACCTGCCTTTGGAGGTGAAACGATTAGGCCACGTTGTCCTTTACCTATTGGAGAAATTAAATCAATTACTCTGCCTGTTAAATCTTCACTACTACCATCACCACGTTCCATAATAAAACGTTTGTTAGGGAATAGAGGTGTCAGGTTAGAGAATAGAATTTTATGTTTTGTATTTTCAGGAGCTTCAAAGTTGATTCTTTCAACCTTAAGCATTGCAAAATAACGTTCGTTGTCTTTGGGGGGTCTGATTTTTCCACTTATGGTGTCTCCAGTGCGTAAGCTAAAACGTCTGATTTGACTAGGAGAAACATAAATATCATCAGGGCCAGCTAAATAAGAACTGCCTGGTGTTCGTAAAAACCCAAAACCATCTTGTAGTATTTCTATGACACCATCACCGTAGATGTCTTCACCACTTTTGGCCTGTTTTTTTAGAATAGAAAAGATAACTTCTTGTTTTCTCGTTCGAGAAACATTTTCAATTCCCAGGTTTTCAGCAAGCGCAATAATTTCAGTGATTGGTTTTAATTTTAGTTCGGTAAGGTTCATACAAAGAAAGTTTAAAAAAAGATATGTGTGTGTCTGTGCTGAAAGAAAAAAATCAGCTTAGATTAGGATGTGGTTATTTTGATATGCAGAAGGTGCAGATGAGATTAGCACCAGATTTGTAGTATACGCATAAAACAGGGAAGTAACAAATAATTGTTGTTACTTCCTGCAAGAACTTTAATAAAGTTGAGTACTTTAAATGTTGCTATCGATAAATTGAGAAAGCTGTGATTTTGTTAATGCTCCAACTTTCGTAGCTTCAATATCGCCATCTTTAAATAACATCAGTGTTGGAATTCCACGTACACCATAATGAGATGGTGTGGCAGGATTATCATCTATGTTCAACTTTGCAACAGTGATTTTACCTGCATATTCTTGAGAAATTTCATCTAAAACTGGAGCGATCATTTTACAAGGACCACACCATTCAGCCCAGTAGTCAACTAAAACAGGTATACCGGCTTTTAAAACAAGCTCATCAAAATTACTATCTGTTACATGAAGGACTGAGTCACTCACGCTATTCTCCAAATTATTTATAAGGGGGTAATATCGCTTTATAGCCACATTTTGTCAATATTTTTTATGTAATCTGCTATTTAATTTTAAGCTGTTGTAGCAAGTACTTGCCATAGCTGGCGAGTAAAAGCATAGCGAAGTGCTACTGCAGTCATGCGAGTTGAATTATGGGTTGTGACATCATATTCATCAAGCAGCTCTTTCTCTGCCTTGTCTGGGTGAGAAATATCACCATGTAATACAA
>NZ_BDMN01000245.1 GCF_002189065.1 Bathymodiolus platifrons methanotrophic gill symbiont | reverse complement strand
AACTGAAGTTTCCCAATAATTATTTATGGTAAAATTGAAACTATGCTACAACTATATGAAAAAAATAGTCTTTTCATTCGTTTCAAATGCTATTGCCTAAGGGGAATTAAGTAGGGGTTTGCTATAAACATGGCAAAACCACCTAAAATAAACCTCGATACACCAGCATTGTGTATTTCAGCTACTCAATAATTGGGAAACTTCAGTTGTATGTATTCTATTTGATTGGTTTCATTATTTGAACCATATCACGTTCGTATGTCTATTGCCTTTAGTTGAGCAACTAATAAATATTAGTTATGGCTTCCAGACAGTGCAAACTAAGTATTATTACTGTATTCTATATGAATGAAGAATACACATTTAACGGATACACAATTTATAAATCTGGAACTTTCCAGGTCTATATTAAATGGCCTGAAAGAGGCAGGGTTTGATTATTGCTCGCCTATCCAGGATAGGGCTTTACCAATTGCTCTAAGAGATAGAGATGTAGCAGGACAAGCGCAAACAGGGACAGGCAAAACAGCAAGTTTTTTATTGGCAACTTTTCAGCGCTTGCTAAATGATAATAGTGAAAAGAAAAAATATCCCAGGGCAATTATTCTAGCTCCAACTCGTGAACTTGCCATACAAATTCATAAGGATGCACTTTTATTAGGTAAACACCTAGGTTTAAATTTAGCACTTATATACGGTGGAACAGATTATCAGAAGCAATTAAAAACAGTACAGGGAAATGTCGATATTATTATTGCGACGCCAGGTAGAATTATTGACTTTTATCGGCAAAAAGCATTTTCTTTGAATCATATCCAGGTTATGGTGCTGGATGAAGCAGATAGAATGTTTGATCTAGGTTTTATTAAAGATATACGTTATCTGCTCAATCGCATGCCCAGCCCTGAAAAGCGCCTTAATATGTTGTTTTCAGCTACCTTATCTTTCAAAGTATCTGAATTGGCCTATGAGCATATGTATCAGCCAGTCATGGTTAAAATTGAAACGGAAGAGGTAACTTCGGATTCAATTAATCAATTTGCATTTTGTCCTGCGAATGAGCAGAAAATACCTTTATTAATAGGTTTACTCAATTCTCATAAACCTGAACGCAGTATTGTTTTTGTTAATACTAAACGTAGTGCTGAAAAATTAGCTGACTACTTGGCTGCTAATGACTATAAAACGGCTTTACTAAGTGGTGATGTACCACAAGAAAAGCGACAACGACTATTGGCTGATTTTCAGGAAAGTAAAGTTACCATTATGATTGCAACTGATGTTGCTGCACGTGGTTTACATATTCCTGATGTATCGCATGTATTTAATTTTGATTTACCTCAGGATGCTGAAGATTACGTACATAGAATAGGCAGAACAGCACGCTTTGGGGCAAAAGGCGAAGCAATCAGTTTTATTTGTGAAGAATATGCCTATTCAATGCCTGATATTGAAGACTATATAAACCAAAAAGTGCCAGTACATAGAGTTACCGAAGACTTACTGCCAGAATTAAAAAAGCCCGCACCAAGAGCGAGAGCTCCACGCAAGCCTTATCCAAAAAGAAAGCCAAATGTAAGAACCGAGACAAAGGCGTAGTGAGCTGACTATTTTCATGCCCTTCAGGGAAAAAGTTTAAGTATTAGCTTACTGACGTTTCTTAATATTTATTTATGATAGAATTTAAACAATGTCGCAACTATATGAAAAAAATAATCTTTTCATTCAATTCAAATGCTTTCGCCTAAGAGGAATTAAATGGGGGTTTGCTATAAACATGGCAAAGCACCTAAAATAAACCCCGACGTGCCAGCATCGCGAGCTTTAGCTACTCAATAATTAAGAAACTTCAGTTAGCTTACAAACGGGATTTTAATTAAATTTGCTGACTAAGCGCCCGGCATAATCTCTCGAAAATCATGAATCGCTGGGAATTCGGTAATACTTCTAGCTGCTTTTTTTGAATCGGGCCTAGTAATGGATATCAAATTCTTAATCCCAAAAGTTTTGGCGGAGCGCAATACCGCCAGACTATCATCTATCATTAAAGTAGATTGTTTATCCCAGCCGTACTGATTTTGAAATATTTCCCAGAATTCCTGATGCTCTTTGGCAAATCCAAAGTCATGTGAGCAAATGATATCGTTAAAAAATGGCTGTAAACAGGTTTTTTCCATCTTTATCGATAAACTGTCACGATGAGCATTGGTTACTAACAGGACTTCTTTATTAGAGTGTTGTAATGCATTTAAGAATTCTGTGACATGAGGTAAGACACTTATCAGGCCCGAAATTTCTGCTTTCAAGCCCGCTATATCCAGCTTTAATATTTCACTCCAGTAATCCAGGCAATACCATTCCAGTTTACCTTCCATACTCTTGAATAAAGGTACTAAGTGTTTAACTGCTTCATCCAGAGTTAACTGGTTTTGTAGTGCATAACGTTCAGGTATAAATTCTAGCCAGAAATGGTTATCAAAATTCAAATCGAGTAAAGTTCCATCCATATCCAGTAAAACTGTATTTATTTTGTTCCATTCCAGCATAACAAGGACTATAGTGATATTAAATAAAGATAAGTTACCATAACAAAAATGGGTTTACTTGATTTCTTGCAAATAATGATATTAAAACCCGACAGTTAAAATAACTGAAGTTTCCCAATTATTGAGTAGCTGAAATACACAATGCTGTGTGCGGGGAGTCGCTATTTTTGCGAAAGCTTGTTTTGGGCATCCCAGCCCAAGCAAGCGGCAAAAACTTAACGCGACCGCTAATGCCTTCGGCGCCCCAGACGTCCTGCGTACGTGCCACTTCGCCACTACCATCGTAAACTCGGTGCTGGCTTCGTAACACTCCCTCAAATGACTGGACGGCGTTTCGGAATGCCTTTTATTTTGTCTCCACCTACGCTAGCGCTACGATTCCGACAAAACAACGGCCCTACGCCTTCTGGGGACTACCAGCCCTCGCGTTCGCTCTCCATGGCTGGCAGCGTTTGTAGTTTTATCAAACCCTGCAAAGGCGGCTCTTATAACACAAGAACTTGCAGATGTATCCATTTAGGAAATATCTATGATGTTACCTTTTTACAAGACGATAGAGGTGCTAGTTTTAATTCATACAATGATATTATGCCGGGCATAACATTTACCATTGCGGGTGAGGCTGAGTCTGCAGTAAATGCTATTGTTGCAGCAGCTGGACCAGGATATGATTATACTCCCGGGGGGGGGGGCGATACTGAAAATGGTTTTCGGGTTCCTTTTAGTTTTACTGATGATAGTTATTTCTATATGACTGGGATTGATAAAATAGGCACTTTTGGTCCATTTGAGCAACCGAGAGATGGAGATAGCGTTTTTTCGTTTGCTACATTCGAACTGTCTAACAATATACCGATTGTGCCAGAGCCTGGTTCTTTAGTATTACTAAGTCTGGGCCTGCTAGGTTTTACTGCACGAAAAGTAAAACGTAACACTTAGTCTTGTAATGTGGGGGTTGGGTTAGCTTATCAAGCGAAGCGCAGATAACGACCCAGCATTTTCATGTAAATCAGCGTGTTGTTGGGTTACGTTTTTTTACTTCGCAAAAAAATCTAAGCCAACCTACGTCTTATCTTATTGAAATTTAATCAATAAATTCTTAAGTAAGCAGTATTAGGACCAGGCTTGATTTATCTCCCTTTTTTCCTAGTTAAGGCGATTAATCGGTGGACAGAAAAGCGTTGTCCACCTTACGTTCTTGCTTTTCTCTTTCCTTTCCGCAGAAAGAAATGTTAGGGGCAGACTCGATTTATCCTCCCCCCCCCTTTTTTTTAAATTTTAACTGTCGTACGTCTGATGCGTTTCGTGCCTCAACACATCCTATATTGGAAGGTGTATGACGGATTATCAAAATCCTGTTCAAATATTGGACGCTTATTTATTTTCAGGTGCCTGAGTATCTAACAAATATCTAGTGATAAAAAAAGTTACATAACTTCACAAACTTTATCGCTGCATGCAATAGCTGCTTACCTTTGCGCTATATAGTGTTAAGTGCTTTTTTAATATAACGATTATATTAAAACCTTGTGACATTATTTGTTTAATACTAAAGGAAAACATAATGAGAAAAAATATTTTTGGCATTCTAGTCACTTATATATTATTTATTAATGCAGTTATTGCAGCGGCACCTCCTGGCAAATTACAGCTAAATGGCCAAATGTTTCAGTTGTTAAACGAATCTATTCAAGCGAATTCTGACTCCATCTCGGCGCTTAGTGCTCGAGTCTCAACCATTGAGGGAGACATTGCAACTATTAATAGCAATATTGACTCGTTAGACGGCAGGATAACAACTAACACGACAGATATTGCCACTACTTTAGCTGCAACCGGGGTGCTGAGTGACGAACTTGATGCACTAGCAGCTAAGCACACTGTCGATTTTGCTGCATTAACCATTGATATCGCAACAATAAATGGATCTATAATAGATTTAAAAGCCAGTATCACCGGGTTAATAGACGAATTACAAGCGGAACTAGATGCTCTTAGCGGAGGCCAGGAAGAACTAAATGCACAAACAGCTGGGAAGATTGCTTCATTAGAATCGCAAATAGCTACATTATCAGGGCGTGTATCTACGCTAGAAGGGTTTCATATTACCTATCCTGCTGCCTGTGATTCAGGTAACGATACAGGTACAGGTACAGGGGCTCCTTGGGTTGTATGTGAGGCAGATGAAAATCAAGCATGGATTTCAGCGAATAATATGGGTAGTTATCATGCTGAACTTATTTGCCAGGAACATGGCTACACTACTGTAAGTGTCTGGAGTGGAACATGCGGAAACGTGTGCGGTTATTGCCAGGGAGTAGGCTCAACATCTTGCTCTAAGACAGGGACTGGTCCAGAAGCTGAAAACGGATCCTGGAGCAATTTTAATGGCGGCACAGACGAATTAGGCGATAAAATAGCCAGTACTGTACAGTGGAGATGTGTTAAATAGGTTATTCCCCTACCTAATACGGAATAAGACAAGCCCTGAGCGTTAAAAGCTTGGGGCTTTTTTGTGAGTTCAAGGGGTCAGCCAGCTTGATTTGGGGGATTTTCGAGGCTTGTCTTTTGAAACTGAAGTTTCCCAATTATTGAGTAGCTGAAATACACAATGCTGGTGTATCGAGGTTTATTTTAGGTGGTTTTGCCATGTTTATAGCAAACCCCTACTTAATTCCCCTTAGGCAATAGCATTTGAAACGAATG
>NZ_BDMN01000244.1 GCF_002189065.1 Bathymodiolus platifrons methanotrophic gill symbiont | reverse complement strand
ACTGAAGTTTCCCAATTATTGAGTAGCTGAAATACACAATGCTGGTGTATCGAGGTTTATTTTCGGGGAGTCCCTACTTTTGCGAAAGCTCATTTTGGGCGTCCAAGCCCAAGTTCGCGGCAAAAGCTTAACGGGACTGATTAAAATCTGCGATGCCCTGATTCGCCCTGCGTCCACTTATAAAAACCCTAGAGGGGTTTTTATTTAGTTACCTCAAATGGCTTGACGCGATGTCGGAATGCCTTGTATTTTCTCTACGCAAAAAGACGCTTCGAGAAAACACCCGGCCCTATCGCTATCACGGACTAAAAATCTTCACTTCGCTTAGGCTCCGTTTCCAGGATTTTCAGCGTTTGTGAGTTCAAGGGGTCAGCCAGCTTGATTTGGGGGATTTTCGAGGCTTGTCTTTTGAAAAGCACCGAGGCAATATTCAGGAAAGTTCATATAGCAAAGAAATTTAAAGAAAGCCTAAGGGGTCAGGTCCCGAATTGCGAATTAAAGAAATGATTAAAGGGCACGTTAACCTTTTTTGGGGTGACCGATCAATGGGGTCAGACTCGATTGATCTGCCACCTATAGGGTTCAAGGCCCAAATCCCGAATTAACCAAACTCAAAACAGCTAAGAAATCAAGAGGCAACAGAAATATTGTAAATTGTGAATTAAAGGGTTACAATTTTAATTATGATTAAAAGCTTTATCCACAAAGGGTTAGAAAAATTCTATCGAACAGGAAGTAAAGCAGGTATTCAAGCAAAACACTCTGAGCGGTTACGTTTGATTCTTGCTCAATTAAACCAAGCTAAAACGATTCAAGATATGGATATTCCATTTCTTAAACTTCACGAATTAAAAGGTGATAGAAAAGGAATATACTCTGCAACAGTACAAGCAAATTGGCGTATTACTTTCCAGTTTTATGAAGGTGATGCAGACGTTGTGAATTATGAGGATTACCACTAAGGAGGTATTATGGAAATGTATAATCCACCTCACCCAGGTGAGGTCATAAAAGGCTTATGGTTAAAGCCAGCAAATATAAGTATTACTGAAGCGGCTAAGGCATTAGCTGTGAGTAGAAAAACGTTGTCAAAAATAATAAATGGAAATGGAAGTGTAACACCTGAAATGGCTGTTAGGTTGTCAATTGCGTTAGGTGGCAGCGCAGAAAGCTGGATAGGTCATCAAGTGACTTATGACCTGTGGCAGATCAAACAGTATAAACATGAATTAGGCGTGAATGTGTTAAAAGTTGCCTAAATTGGGATTAATAGGGTCAGACTCGATTGACCTGCCACCTCCGGGGCCAGGTCCCGAATTGCGAATTAAAGAAATGATTAAAGGGCACGTTAACCTTTTTTGGGGTGACCGACATTGCCATCGATGGAAAAGTTTCAAGGGGTCAGCCAGCTTGATTTTTAATGGGATTTGGGTCTGGGCAGTGGGGCAGATTACGAATAACTCATAAGTTCGGCACGCTTAATTTCCCTTCTTCTTTTAATTCCATTTATGTTGAATTGACTTAAAAATGGAATGCTTGTATTCTTATTTCTAAGGTAATTAAAATACTTGAAAAGAGTGGCTGATATCTTTCTCGTACAAGGGGAAGTCACCGATTCTGGAAAGCTAAGTGATGAACTGGCTCCTGGAACACAAAATAGTATTTTCAAACAAGCGGGATATAAAAAATGAGGTATCTAATCGTAGTTGAAGAAACAAGCACAGGGTTTTCTTCTTATTCACCTGATTTTGATGGTTGTGTTGCAACAGGCAAAACAAAAGAAGAGGTTGAGAAAGTTATGCAGGAAGCGATGGAGTTTCATCCGCTTAAAATCAGGGAAACGGAGCCTAAGCGGAGTGATGATTTTT
>NZ_BDMN01000243.1 GCF_002189065.1 Bathymodiolus platifrons methanotrophic gill symbiont | reverse complement strand
TTATACTCCTAAGTTCCACACAAAAACCTTCAAAGCTAGTAATTGAACTTAAGTGACAAAAATGCAGAAAGAACTACAAAAGCTATTATTCAAAAAGTTTTCCGCTTTATATTCTGCAAAACAAGAGACATTTCATCCTATTCAGTTTGATTGTGATGATGGCTGGTATTGTCTTGCCGAAACTCTCTCTGAACTGGTCGTAAAACGCTCATTAATGATTAAAGTGGCTAAAGTTGTCAATAAACAGGGGCGACTTCAATTTTATTTTTCTAATTTTGAAATTAAGGATAGAGACTTTATTGCTGGAGCCACAAAGATGGCGTTTATATTGTCAGGAATAGTTTGTACTGAATGTGCTGAAAAAGGAGAAATGTTCAACGGAAACTCTATTACATCTCGATGTCCTGTACACAGTGGAGCGGCTCTTCCCTTTATAAAACGAAGACCTATCATTGAATTGCCTATATCTACTGATGACATTGGAAAGATGTGGCAATCAATGATTATCAAGCTTTATCAGCAAGTTCAAGATAACCAAAAACGTAAAGAAATGCCTGAGGTTGTATTCACTAAATTTACCACGGTAAATGACACCTTACATATTGAATATACTGGAGGTGATGAAGTAACCCATGGAATGGTTATGTTTATTTTGGCATATGCATTAAAAATTGATAAAGATACAGGACAGATAATTACCCCCCAACCAGAGGCCTTCCATTGATTAGTGTCTCACAGCATACCTATAAACAAATAGTGTGACAGGTATGCTTTTCAATCGTTACAAGCCACCATAAATTTAAACGTATGTGCCTATTTTTTAACTAAGGAGAAAAAATGACAAAACAAAATGAACTCAATCAATCTGGCCGATTTCTTCAGTAGAAAGCGAACCAAAAACAATCATTGTAAATTGGTCTGTTTTTGAAGCCACTTTTAAAAATGGAAACAATATCGGGGAGTCGCTATTTTTGCGAAAGCTTGTTTTGGGCATCCCAGCCCAAGCAAGCAGCAAAAACTTAACGCGACCACTTATGCCTCCGGCGGCCCCGATTCGTCCTCGTCACCTCGTCCCGACCCAACAAGGGGTCGGAACATAGGCTCCAAATGACTTGATCGCCGTGTCGGATGGCCTTTTATTTTGTCTCCACCTTCGCTAACGCTCAGACTCCGACAAAATAACGGCCCTACGGCTATCGCGGACTAAAAATCATCACTTCGCTTAGGCTACGTTTCCCTGATTTTCAGCGAAAGTCACCATTTATTAGGAAATGTACCAGATCAATATGGCCGCGTTACATCAGCCATTACAACACGAAGTGGTCGAATCTATACGCTAATCGGCGAACCTGGTTATAGCGATGATGCTAATTATGTTTGGCATAACTGGAAAAAAACGAATGGTGTAATTTCAGAAATAAACGTAAGTGACCAATATGAATAAAAAATTTGAAGAAATACTTACAAAAAAATACCCATCTTTATACCAAGATATAAATGGTAGTAAAAGAAACTCAATTATATGCTGGGATTTTCAATGCCAAGATGGTTGGCTTCCTTTAATAGAAACTTTATCTGAATTAATTGTAGATTGTTCGATAAATATTAGCTAAAGAGGTCAAAAAAACCGTAAAAGGCTTTATTATTATGTAACTGAGTATGATCCTATTGACTACCCTTATATTTATGGAATAACAAATATGGCCCATACCCTTTCAGAAATAATCTGTGAAAAATGCAGTAAAAAAGGAAACTTCTATACGACAAAGAAGGGGGCTTCAAGTTGTGAACAACATTCTGGTTCTTGGCCCCCCCCTCATAAATATAGAATTCATAGTCAGCCTACCTTTAAAAGAAAATAGTTTTGGCTCAATGTGGCATGAAATGATTGTATATTTAGATGATGAAATAAAAATGCATCAAATTTATAACGACATGCCAGCAGGTATATTTACAAAAATAGAAAAACTTAACGGCAAGTTATCTATAGATTATGAGGGTGGTAATGAAGTAACTAAAGGAATGATTTCACTTATAGAAGCATATTCAGCAAAAGTAGATGAAGAAACAGGACAAGTATTAAACCTGTAATAAAAAACCATACTCTATTTTACACTTTTACTGACACCCAAGCATTAACATTAATACTGTCGTTGGTCTATAATGAAGTTATTAATAAAAATATCATTATCTAGGGCTCTGAAATTTTCATTGCCCACTTTTATTTTATAATCTGTTAATTCAGTTTATTGCATCGTTTGCAATGGTTGTTGACAAAAATCAAAATTATGCTGAAAAAACAGGAATTAACTTACTTTATGTTGACAAGAAATGAAAAACACTGAAATCACTGATACTATTGACCTAAGACCCTGTGTCAACATTACTAAACTACAGTTTAGTGCGGCCATTGGCTAAAACTAGGGGATAATAAAAAACACGAGGGCTCTAGCTCCGCTGGTAACATACTGGCTTAGAGCCCCTGCTCCATGTATCACAAATATTTCACGTACCCCCAAAAGATCCCTGCAAGAACACATTCAGCAATAATAGCTTATACAATATAGCTTGTACGGTTCGATACTCGCATTTAAACTTTCTACCTTTACCCCCTATCTAAAGCGCTATGTCACCTTATTCAATTATTCTAAATTCACCTGCTTTACTTTGTCCGCTTGTTGGCATCATAGGATTAATGATTGGGAGTTTTCTTAATGTCGTAATATATCGCCTACCCATTATGATGCAGCGGGGCTGGAAACAAGAATGCCAGGAGTTTCTTAAGCTTCCAGCTAGCGAACCAGCGGCTGAAACTTTTAATTTAGCCCTACCCCACTCTCATTGCCCTGCATGTAATACAGAGATAATGTGGTACCAGAATATTCCAGTACTAAGCTATCTATTATTACAAGGAAAATGTGCGAATTGCCAAACAAGAATTTCTCTACGTTACCCGTTTGTTGAAGCTCTGACAGGCATTTTATCCATCGTTGTTGCCTACCAGCTAGGCGGTGAAATAGAAACCTTGTTCGCCCTGCTACTTACCTGGACATTAATTGCACTGAGTGGTATTGATTTTGATCATCAATTATTACCCGACAATATTGTCCTACCCATGTTATGGCTAGGATTATTTTTAAGTTTATTTAATATTTTCACTGATCCTGTATCCAGCATTATCGGAGCAGTAGCCGGTTATCTATTCTTATGGGTTATCTATCAGTTATTTAAACTACTTACCGGCAAAGAAGGCATGGGTTATGGCGATTTCAAACTACTCGCCTTATTTGGTGCCTGGCTAGGCTGGCAATACCTGCCATTAATTATATTATTATCATCTCTAGTCGGTGCTATTATTGGTACTTCCCTGATTATTTTCGTACAACGAGACAAAAATATTCCTATTCCCTTTGGGCCTTATCTCGCTATTGCCGGCTGGATTGCCTTATTGTGGGGTGAGCAAATTAATACACTATATTTAACTAATGCTGGCCTATTATAGGTACCCTGATGTATAAAGTAGGTCTTACCGGAGGTATTGGCTGTGGTAAATCAACAGTAACTAATTTATTTAAACAACACGATATTCCAGTTGTTGATGCAGATGTCATTGCTCATGCGCTGGTTGCGCCTGGCCAAAAAGCCTTAAGCCAAATCAGCACTACTTTTGGATCTGGTATGATCAATCCGGATGGTAGATTGAATAGAGCTCTGCTACGTGATTGTGTTTTCCAGAACGCAGAAAAAAAACGCCAACTTGAAAGCATTATGCACCCTTTAGTTTATGCAGAAATTAACTTTCAATTAAGCCGACTAAGCAGCCCTTATGCCATTGTTTCTATTCCATTATTAATAGAAACCCAGATGCAATCTCTGGTGGATTATATTTTAGTCATTGACTGCCCTATGGAAATGCAAATTAATAGAGTAAAATCACGAGACAAACTCAATGACTCACAAATTATCGCCATCATAAACAATCAAGTGAGTAGAACTGAACGCTTAATATATGCACACAGTATTATTGACAACACAAAAGACATTCCTCATCTAAGCGAGCAAGTTAACAGCTTACACGACCAATTTCTAAAGCAGGCAAAGTGACTACAGAATACATTAGCTACGAATTCCCTCTAAATGAACGCATGCGCGTGTTCATCCGTCTGGAACAGCTCTTTTTACAACTAGACCACTTCCTGAGCGGATCCAGCATATGGGATAAGCGTGCAGCAGTCAGTACTCTGGTGGATATTTTACAAGTTTTCAGTCGTCATGACTTAAAAGCTGAAACTCTTAAAGAATTAGAACGTCACTCCAATAGACTTAACCAATTATCAAACCACGAAGGTATTGATACAAAGAGGCTACGTAAAATCCTGGATGAATTAAACTCAACCAGCAAAATACTCTATGCAACCAATGGAAAAATTGACATCTCCAGCATGAAAAGCGATTTGTTCCATACCATTAGTCAGCGCAGTAGCATTCCAGGTGGCACCTGCTCATTTGACCTCCCTTCCTACCATTTTTGGCTAGAACAAAATAAAGAACTACAGGATGAAGACTTGAATATGTGGATAAACCTGTTTTCTCCCATTCGAACAGCAGTCGATTTGATCCTGAATTTTATTCGTTTAAGTGGTGCAACTAAAGAAGAAATTGCACACAAAGGCTTTCATCAGGCAACATTAGATCAGACACAACCCTACCAGATAGTAATTATCAAGCTATTAAGATCCATCCCATATTTTGTCGAAATTAGTGGCGGAAAACACCGGTTTACGACACGCTTTATGTCATCTTCTAAAGGTAACATCAGGCCTAAACAAGCTGAAAAAGATGTTAACTTCTTGTTAAGTTATTGTATTTTTTAATGATGATATACTTAGACATTAGG
Source organism: Bathymodiolus platifrons methanotrophic gill symbiont (assembly GCF_002189065.1). Lineage (GTDB taxonomy): Bacteria > Pseudomonadota > Gammaproteobacteria > Methylococcales > Methylomonadaceae > Methyloprofundus. The sequence continues at coordinate 10,581 of NZ_BDMN01000243.1, read as the reverse complement.
GAGACGGAAATAAATAACCGTCCAATTTTTAAACGTTAATAAGCTAGTTTCAATAATCTTTATGGATAATTTCGACTACCCACTTAACAGGAAATATTGCGCTAGGGTGCGCATCGCATACCTTTCAGAGCTGCTATAGTTTCTCTGAAATTTTCAAGCAATATTCGGAAGCGGGATCTTTAGTCCCGTCCAAGCATGCGGGACTAAAGATCCCGCTTCCGAGCATTTCTGACTGCCCAGAATGTATGGAAATTATTTACCTGAAAGCCTATAGGTATGCGATGCATACCCTACACAAAGCTTGTTCCGCGTTGAATTAGTCGTCTAATTTTGGATGATTTAATTTTTCCATTTCCCTTACCCACTTGCGTAACTAAAAACAAATAAATACATTAGCTAAATTCAAGCTCCCCATCTAAGTCTAAGCTTACGATATATAATCATAAATCATATCGCAGAACTACCTAAGACAAAGCTGCTATTGATCCATCCGAAAAAATGTAATATTATAACATTACATTTTTATCAGGATTTTAATATGCTTCGCCAATCATGCCTCCTCTTTCTTTTTTTTACATCTTCTGCAATAGCAGAAGATGTGCAAGAGTTAGAGCCTGTTATTGTATCTGCACCTTTACATACAAAGACAGCGGAGACAGTACACCCGGTTAATATATTAGCTGGAGATGAATTATCAATGAAACAGGCAACGACGATTGGTGAAACCTTAAAAGGAGAATTAGGTATTCATAGCATGTCTTTTGGTACTAGTGTTGGACAGCCAGTGATTCGTGGGCAGACGGGAGTGCGTGTACTGGTATTGCAAAATGGCTTAAGTAGCCTTGATGCATCAGGTGTTAGCCCTGATCATGCAAATAGTACCGAAGCCTTGCTAGCTGAACGAATCGAAGTGTTGCGTGGCCCTGCCAGCTTGCTCTATGGCAGTGGTGCAATAGGTGGCATTGTTAACGTGATTGATAACCGCATCCCCATGTATGTGCCTGAAGCAGCTGAACTTGCTTTTGAACAACGATACAACTCTGTGTCTAATCAATGGAGTAGCGTGTTAAAGCATGATGGCGGATTAGATCATTTTGCCTGGCACCTGGATGGATTCTTTCGTACTAGCGAGGATTACCATGTCCCTACCGAATCGAATGGTTTGGGATATGTAGAAAATACTGATGCACAAAGCTGGAGTGGTACTTTAGGAGGCTCATGGATAGATGATTGGGGAATGCTGGGGTTTTCATACAATCATCTGGATAACAACTATGGAGTGCCGCCAGTTGATGAACTGGTGCGTATAGATTTAAAGCAAAACCGCTATGATCTAAGAGCAGAATTTTATGAGCCTTTCTCCTGGATAGAAGCCTTAAAGTTACGCTTTGCTTATAACGACTATCAACATGCAGAACTAGAAGATGGGGTAACTGTCGGTACACAATTTGATATTCAGGGTATCGAAGGACGTGTTGAATTGGTACATAAGGCCATAGGCTTTATTGATCATGGGGCTGTAGGGTTTCAAGCACAAAATAAAGACTCCGTCGCAATTGGCGAGGAAGCATTTGTCCCCCCATCAGAAAAACAGAATTATGCGGTCTTTATGATTGAAGACATTCACGCGGGTAATATTGCCTATGAATTAGGTTTACGTGTTGAACATCAACAAATTGATGCAGAGGGTTTCTCCTCAACACAACATACTCCAGTAAGCGCCTCTTTATCTGCTTTATGGAATACAAACGACAACATATTATTTAGTTTAGCCTTTACCCATGCACAACGTGCTCCGGATGTCGCTGAATTATTTGCCGACGGGGTACATTTTGCAGCACAAAGCTATGAGCTAGGTGACGAAGATTTACAGCTGGAAACTTCATATAATCTTGAACTTAGTTTTAAAACAGACTTTGACTGGATGAGCACTGAGCTAAATGTTTTTCATAACTGGAGTAATGATTATATTCTGCAGGAAAATACCGGTGACTGGTTTAATCTGGATAGTGAAAGCTTTGTTTCAGACTGCGCTACTAATGAAGAATGTTTACCTGTATATCAGGCAATACAAAGTAATGCACGCTTCTATGGTTTTGAAGCTCAGCTGGCTTTGCCTTTATGGGAAGGTGAAGACAATCAATTTGATCTGACCTTGTTCAGCGACTTTGTTCGTGGTGAATTATCCGGCGGTGGTAATGTGCCGCGTATGCCCCCACTACGTTATGGTTTTCAGTTTGACTATTTTGGCTATGATGCTTTTTCCGCCGGGCTGAGATTAACGCGAGCAGAACCGCAAAACCATGTAGGGGAAAATGAAACGCCAACCGCTGGATATATATTATTAGATGCCAATGTTTCTTATCAGGTTCAACTCGCAGATAAATATAATCTTTTGTTATTTGTAAAAGGAAATAATTTGCTTAATGAAACCATTCGTAATTCGACATCATTTTTAAAGGACTACGCACCAGAGCCAGGCCGTGGTGCAGAAATAGGAATAAGGGTGAGCTTTTAGCATGACACAAAATATTGATAGTAAAATCTTGCAAGGTCAACATAACCACCGGAGCTGTGTTGCCCATGCGTTACAAGCTGCTGAAAAAATCTGTAGCAAAAATGGCGTACGCCTAACAGCCATTAGAAAGCGTGTTCTAGAGCTTGTTTGCGCAAGCCATAAAGCAATAGGAGCCTATGAATTACTGGACTTGTTTCGCCAGCATGACCCTAATGCAAAACCAGTAACGATTTATCGTGCACTGGACTTTCTAATGGAAGCAGGCTTGGTACATAAAATAGAATCACTTAATGCCTTTCTTGGTTGTTTACAAGCTGAAGTACAACATAAGTCTGTAATTCTAATTTGTGATCAGTGTAAAAATGCCTATGAGATTGATGCAACACCCGTTTATGAAAGCTTGTTTGCTTTAAGTGAAGGCGTGCAATTTAAGCCTCAATGTTTAACCCTGGAGTTGCATGGATCGTGTGTGAGTTGCCAGAAGACATAATGGTAAACAGGTTTATTCTCCTCAGCTGATAAAGCCTACCTAACAGGCTCCATCGTTCCATAACCATTCAAGTTTATAACCTGCAACTCAATATCTTTGCGTTTAGCCTCGGCTTTGAAATTATTAATGATCTCGTAAACATCGTAATCGATATACCTTGAATCCGAAGCATCGATAACGACTTTAGAATGATCAGGAATTCGGTCCAGAGTCTGCAAAATATTTGCCTTATTCAGAAATGAAACCTGTTCCGACAACCGGAGGATGATGGTTTTGTCTTCATGTTCCTCATGGTAATATCCGGCAACTTTGTAATTTTCCAGCAGCACACACACTAGCGCTATCACTAGGCCAATCCCTATGCCTAATAACAGATTAGTAAATACCAGGCCCAGAATTGTCACTATAAATGGGATAAAATGATACATCCCTGTTTTATACATTTTTATAAACAGTGCCGGCTTTGCTAGTTTATAACCAACCACAAACAAAATGGCTGCCAGGCAGGCCAGCGGAATCAGATTAAGTAATGCCGGGATTAACATAACCGAGATAAGTAGCAATAAACCATGAACAAATGCAGCAGCTTTAGTTTTTGCTCCTGCCTGAATATTTGCAGAACTACGTACTATTACCTGAGTAACTGGCAGCCCACCAATAAGTCCCGATGCACTATTGGCAAATCCTTGAGCAATGAGTTCGCGATTTGTCGGTGTCACTCTTTTATCTGCATCAAGTTTGTCCGCAGCTTCAACGCAGAGCAAAGTTTCCAGGCTGGCGACAATAGCCAGAGTCAAAGCAGTCAGATAAACCTGTGGATTGTTAAACTGGGAAAAGTCGGGAAAGGTAAACTGGCTCATTAAATCAGCACTGTTCTCGGCCACAGGAATACTGACTAGATGCTCCGTTGCTAGCGCCATCTCAGGAAAAAACACAGGAAACACCTGACTGATCAGTATGCCTGTTAATACAGCGATTAATGACCCCGGTAACAACTTGAAGATCCGGTTTTTTTTCATCACTCGCAATTCCCATAGAAACAGAATCAATAGTGACGCGATCGCAACTATCACAGCTCCAGGCGTAATATAATTCAGTATGTGAGCTAATTCAGTGAAGGTATTGAAGCCATCATCCTGAAAAAAGGACAGATCCCCTTCGTAATCACGGTCATAACCCAGGGCATGAGGAATCTGCTTAGTGAAGATGATAATACCAATGCCAGCTAACATACCACTGATCACTGAAGAGGGAAAAAAATAGCCAATGATACCTGCTTTAGCGATCCCCATGCCAACCTGAAAAATACCTGCCACTACAACAGCCAATAAAAAAGTCTCAAACCCCAGATCCTGTATCGCTGTCAATACGATGACAGCAAGACCAGCGGCTGGTCCGCTGACTCCCAGAGCAGACCGGCTAATTAAAGGAGCAACAATACCTCCCATAATGCCTGCTATCAAACCGGAGAACAACGGCGCACCCGACGCCATCGCAATACCTAGACAAAGCGGTACAGCAACAAGAAACACCGCAATCCCAGCTGGGATATCATAGCGAAGATTCGACAACACGTTGAAATTAGAATTGTACTGCTTAGTTGTATTCATCATTTCACTCTTTTATTTATCTTTTCATACTGAAAAATAGGATTAATCTTATGCTCCGATGTCAGCGTTACCAGAGGATTAATCAGTCCATCTTCCAGCCCATATACCCAACCATGCAACGTAGGTAGCTTATGTTGAGACCAGGACTCTTGAATAATTGAGGTATGCGCTAAAGCATTCACTTGCTCGATAATATTTAATTCAACCAGCTTATTAACCCGCTGCTTTTCGTCGCTTAAAGAATCAATTTCATCTTGATGCAAACGGTAAGTGTTTTTAATATGCATCAGCCATTTATTAGTAATAACCAGGTCTGAGCGTTGTTTATTTAATGCAGCAATAACACCGCCACAGTTATAATGCCCACAGACGATAATATGTTTCACTTGTAACACAATAACCGCATATTGCAAGACGCTAAGACAGTTAAAATCAGTAGGAATAACCTGATTGGCAATATTACGATGAATAAAAATTTCACCCGGTTCTGCATTGACAATAATTTCACCTGGCACGCGACTGTCCGAACAGCCGATCCAAAGAAATTCAGGCTTTTGTTCTTTTGATAAATGTTCAAAAAACTGTGGATCCTGAACTTTTTTATTAGCAGACCACTGTTTATTTTGTTCTAATAGTTTTTCAAATGATTGCATAAGTGTCTCTGGTAGCACGATTAATAGATGTTCTTTGGGTTTTAAATTAATTATAGGTATGCAACCTTTCAATAACCTTTCACCCTTGTAAGCAATGAACATTTTATTAATAGAAGATGATGCTGTACTCAGTGATGGCTTAACGCATATATTGCAGAAAAGCGGTTATACAGTTAGTGCAACTGCATCAGGAAACTATGCTCTGCAATTAATACATGCGCAAGGGTTTGACCTGATCGTGCTGGATTTAGGTTTACCTGATATGGATGGACTTGAAGTACTACGCAATATACGTCACCAGAAAATAGCCTTACCGGTTCTGATCCTAACGGCACGTGATGGCGTTAGCGACCGAATCGAAGGCATCAGTCAGGGAGCGGATGACTACTTAACCAAGCCCTTTGATTTAGGTGAACTAGAAGCTAGAATTCATGCATTGATACGCAGATGTTATGGAGGTTTCACTCATCGTATCGAGGTTGGGCGGCTGGTATTAGATACCCAGTTACACCAGATTCTTGCCGATGGAGAACTGCTCAGCTTATCCGCTCGTGAGGCTGCCTTACTTGAAATTTTAATCCTGCAAGCAGGGAAAGTTGTCAGTAAAGACCGAATAGCTCAGCGCCTAGCATCGACAGGCGAAGCACTAGCTGATAATGCGATTGAAGTCTATATTCATCGTTTACGCAAAAACCTGGAGCCCTATCAATCCGTTATCCGTACTATCCGTGGATTAGGTTATTTGCTGGAGGAAAACTCACATGGCCAGTAAAAGTCTGAAACATACTATTATTATTCGCTTACTAGTTCCTGTTTTCTGCTTTTTACTGATTGAAACCGCCCTCTCCTATTGGATGACTCTGCATTATGTCGACAAAACCAATGATCGCTGGTTACTTAACTCAGCACATTCTTTGGAACAGGAAATCAAAGTCACGGGGCAGAAAATATCTATTGAATTATCAGCAAATGCGCTGGAAGTTTTTAGCTGGGATGATCTGGACAAGACTTATTTTAGAGTAGTCTCTGAAAATCAAGGTGAATTAGCGGGTGATCCTGAATTACCAGAGCTTGACCTTATAGATGGAACTAAGCCCGTGTTTTTTAATAGCCTCATTTATAATGAGCCAATACGGGTCGTAGCAATACAGGTAAAAAATCAGGCAATAGCTGACAAAGTCACTATTTATTTTGCAGAAACTTTGCACAAACGTCAGGAAATGATGACCGATATTTTATTGGCTGACTTAATCCCGCAGTTACTATTTACAATATTGATATCTTTATATTTATTTAAAAATATTAAAATAATCCTGTCACCGTTTCATAAATTATCTAAGCAGATTGCAAGACGGTCGCCTCAGGATCTAAGCCCGATGACTGATACCTATGTTTTTACCGAGGTCAAAACATTAACGGATACCATTAATCTATTACTATCACGCCTAACTGCCGCTATTGCCGCTCAGCAGCGCTTTATTGCCAATGCTGCACATCAATTACGCACACCGTTAGCTGGGTTAAAGCTGCAAGCCGAAGTGGCTCAGCGTGAAAATAATCTGGACACCATGCGTACTTCTTTACGCCAAATGCAAAATAGTACCGACCGGGTTTCACATATGGTTACTCAGTTACTTGCATTAGCACGTTCAGAACCTATCGAAGGAAGTCAGAAATTAAAAAGACTAGACCTGCAGCTCTTGGTGCGTGAAGTTTGTATTGAGTGGGTACCCAAAGCATTGCAAGAACAGCTTGAACTAAGTTTTGATGGCCCTGATCATCCAGTCTGGATAAAGGGTGATGCTGTCTTGCTAAAAGAATTATTATCTAATTTAATCGATAATGCGATCAGCTATGGGCACGTAGATGGCAATGTTGTCGTTAAGTTAAGCTCGGATGAACTGCCTATTTTACAGGTTGAGGATGATGGTGATGGTATTCCCGAAGAGGAACAGACTCGAATATTTGAGCGTTTTTACCGAATTCAGAGTAGTTCAGGCAATGGCTGTGGTCTAGGGTTGGCTATTGTTAAAGAAATAGCAGATTTACACCAGGCAAAGGTTCAAATAAGCAACCGAATAGATAGAAAGGGGGCAGTGGTAAGTGTGTTATTCAAAAGGTTTCCTTCTAAGTAACAAAATACAAGTCTTTGAATATATAGTATTTTGTTACGTTAGAAGGTGGGCAGCCAGAAACCTGGCAAGATGCTGATTACGTACGACTCTCAGCCATATTACAATAATACTTGAAACATCAGTATGTTAAAAAACTCGTCATTCCCGAAGTCTACCCAGTCAAGCGTGGGCACAAGCTTTATCGGGAATCTTTGTCAAACCCACGAGATTCCTGCTAAAAGCATGCAGGAATGACGCAGTGTGGCTGAAAGTTATGGGGAATCAGGAAAAGTTTTAATCAAATAAACTAACCACGGGTGGCGCTGAAACAATTGCATAGCTAGCTACGCAACTGTTTTAGCAACGTAGTCTATCGGCAAATGTGGCCGCACGAAGTATATAATTTAACCAATGAATAACAAAAGAAAAGCAGTACCAAAGCTATATGCGCTGACGCATTTTATTTTGTGACCTATTGACATTGCTCGCCAGCAGCAAGCTTCTCGCCTTATGTGACGCAACCAGGCCGCCCGTAAATTTCGTTTAAAGCGAATAGATAGCCGAGGTGCAACAAGTATTAACCGATAAGCCAGAAATAACGCGGTAATAATCGCAGTATTTACAATGATTGTTTCGCTTTGCTGAGACGTGGTATTAATACTAAATTGAAGAAACAGTACCAGTAAATACTCGATAGCTTCAATCATCAAATGAGTAAGATGAATCACAATATCTAATAAGCTTAAAAACAAATCCAGTAAGCTATCAAATACTAAAATAAAAAATATTAAAGTGAGAAATTTTATACACACTCTAAGCAACATTTGCTGATCAGATTCAAGTTTCTTATCATCGTGCTTTATAAAAGCAGTAATTTTAAGAAAGTGCTTAAATTGTCTACACAACATTTTATTTTTAATAATTAATAAAGATTCAACGGGCATACAGTCATACAGATAGATTCTATGATACTTGCGGGATACCGGATGCTCCGGATACCCAATAGCCCACGGATGATATACCGTCTGCGCCAGGCTCTCAAGTAATATTGAATTTTTATTTAAGCTTGAATCAAAATTTCGTTCTTTTGCGGGTAATGATAAGGTGCAGGGCTAGCACTCAGTGTTTTGATTGCAGATTGAAAATCCCGACACAAAGCATCCTCCGGTATTATATAAGGAATCATGCGAACTTCTGTGAGCATATCTTTGGGCTGAGCCTGCAGACCTGTTACCAGAAGTTTTATATTCCTATCCTGCAGTACAGTAACCGCCTCTTTAAGAGCGTATACTCCAGATAAATCTATATAACTCACGCTTTCCATACACAAAATAACAATCTCAACTTCGGGGCGTGACCTAGACAGCGCAAGAAATTCATTGGCAAATTCTTTAATTATGGACTGTTTAAATATTTAATATAAATTTTATTTTGTATTTCCGGAATAATCCTGGCGTCATCCGCCCATGCTTTTTCGCACGTAAATTCTTCGATCGTGCCTGAAACGGATTTGTCTTCAGTCATATCCTCAAGTTTTTTAATAAATACCAGCGAAGCTAAAATGACTCCCAAAATAATTGCCTGAAAATTATCGGTAAAAACTATCATGACTAATACAATCAACATAATGACCACTTCGACTCTTAGTATTCTCATAATATGTTTGCCTTATTTGTAGTTGATGAATTCTATTCCTATAACGATCAGGTTATCTGTTGGAACAGTTAAAAAATCAATTGAATATATACCTAGCACTGATACCGCTACGGCTGACTATTTGCGCTACTATCAATGTTAATTTTGATTGAATAATCATCAGTGTTCCTGTTGAAAGAAGAAGTACCTAAACAAAGCAGCCTTGTAAAGTATTTATCCCCGAATGGGAAAAAACACAAATTGAAAGTGGTGAAAAGAAAAGAAGAAGGAAGCGCTGCATTAGTACGAGCGAAATTATCTGTCTCATTATTTAACCTGAGTTCGGGATAAGGAATTATAGCAAAGGCAATAAATCTTCTCTTCTTAGGTTGAGAGCAGGCTTTTTTTCTTGGTACGAATAAGCAACCAAACAGGCGACTGCATTGACCATATAATTCGTCAGTGATCTGTGCCTAGAGTGTTCTAGCTGAAAAATATTTTTCAATTGATCATTAATTGTTTCAATAATACTGCGCTTTCTCAGTAAGATAGCATCAAAAGCAGCCATCACTCGGGGTTTCATATTTTTTCTAAGTGTTGTAATCAGTTCAACATCATCAGTTGCCAAAAGCTCAGTCAGTTTTTTAGAAATATAACCACGATCACCAAACAGCTTCCCGATCACTTTTTTAGCCAGATAGGGAACAGGTTTTCGGTCATCAACATTACCTTTAGTGATTGAAAAAGAGAGTATTTCTCCACGGTCATCTACTATGATATGCAATTTGAACCCGTAAAACCAACCTGTAGAGGATTTGCCACGCTGCGCTACCTCTTTGAATGTTTTATGTCGTGGAATACGAAGGTTTTTACAAACACGAAGAGGTGTCGAATCAACAAAAGCAATTCCCTCTCCTTTGCCACATCGAGTTTGCATAAAAGCAGTCAAAGGAACAATCACCTCGGGTAATAACTCAATGAAACGGTTGTAACTTGGGGCCTTCGGGAAAGCACCCGATAAATTCCTCGGTAAATAGCGCAAGTAGAACCACTTGAACGTACCATACCCTGATTGGTGATAATAAATAATGAGAGAGATAATTTCGCTCGTACTAATGCAGCGCTTCCTTCTTCTTTTCTTTTCACCACTTTCAATTTGTGTTTTTTCCCATTCGGGGATAAATACTTTACAAAAATCGTCTACATCACAAAATAATTGGGTTAAACTCATCAATGGGCAGCCTTTTGAAATAAATATATTCTTGGTTGCTTATATTTTTTCAGGTTTTATAGAAGGTTGCCCACTTTTCTTATCCCGAACTCAGGTTAATTAAGAATGTCTTTAATAGCGGTATGAGGGATATCTAAACGGTGATTAACTGAAGGCTTGATAATATGTGTAGAAGGAGCAGAGCCCAGAGGAATTAATATTGCACCGTTAGCATCAATAAAAACAGTCATTTTGTCCTGAGCACCCGACAAAGACATTCTGGATTGTTCGCCTTTAATATTTAAAGGAACACCCTTAGTTTGTATACTGAAGTTTCCCAATAATTATTTA
>NZ_BDMN01000242.1 GCF_002189065.1 Bathymodiolus platifrons methanotrophic gill symbiont | reverse complement strand
ACGGCCCTACGGCTATCGCGGACTAAAAATCATCACTTCGCTTAGGCTACGTTTCCCTGATTTTCAGCGATTGAACAAATAAGTAGGGATCTATCGCCATCTTTCATTGCTGGAGCCGCAGAGGCTTTTCCATCAGCAGAGATAACCTTCGATCGGTTTCATGTTGTCAAATTATTAAATGAAGCAATGAATCAAGTCAGGATTAGTGAGCGTAAAGAGCATGATGCACTCAAAGGACACAAATATACTTTTTTAAGGAACCGAGAAAACTTAACCAATAAACAAGAAGTTTCATTAGCTGAAATGATTGACCTATATCCTACGTTAGGGCAGGCATATCGATTGAAAGAGCTTTTTAATGACTTATGGTCAATGCCCGATAAAGTATCGGCTGAAGCCTTTCTAAAGCAGTGGTGTGAAGAAGTAGAAAAATCTAAAATCTCAGCATTTATGAAGTTTGTAAAGACCGTTCGGAGCCATTGGTCTGGCATTATTCATTTCGTTGAAACGAAGATTACAAATGGAATTCTTGAGGGAATTAATAGCAAGGTCCAACTGGCCAAACGACGAGCAAGAGGTTATCGTAATATTAATAATTTTATCAATATGATTTACTTTCTTTGTGGTAAGTTAAAATTCGACTACCCACTGTATTTCACATAGAGCCAAACTGATATTAAACTCGGAAGCCAATGGGGCGCTAGAATTTGCATCGACCTGTCCAGGCGCTTGCAGTGGTTCTGGCGTTAAGGTCCCTAATTCTCGTTGCTCTAAAAATAATCGACCGATATCCGGGAACATCGCATAAATCAATACATCTTCTTCGTTTTTGGCAAAGGCAGCGGCATCTTTGCGCAATTTATTCATTTCATTGTTTAGCAAGTCTGCCGGTCGACAATCAAGCACCATTTCGTTACCGATAGCATTGGCTTGCAAGCTTGTATCAACTTTCCCCGGTGCGCGTCCGTACCCGCCTTGAAGATAGCGTTTGACTTCATTAGTAATGGTTTTATAGCGTTCTCCAGCCAGTACATTGACCACTGCCTGAGAGCCAACAATCTGTGATGTCGGTGTCACTAACGGTGGAAACCCCAAGTCTTTACGCACCTTAGGGATTTCTTTGAATACTTCATCAATACGCTCTAATGCACCTTGTTCTTTTAACTGGTTTGCCAGATTTGACATCATGCCGCCGGGCACCTGACTTAGCAAAACATCAGTATCAACACCAGAATAAGCACTTTCATATTGCTGATATTTTTTTCTTACCTGTTTAAAATAGTCTGCGATCTCTTTGAGTAGTGGCAAATCCAGATCTACCGGATATCCCGCATCACGTAAAGCAACTGCCATCGTTTCTGTGGGCGGATGGCTAGTTCCACCCGCAAAGCTGGATATCGCTGTATCTATATGTTCGCAGCCCGCCTCGATAGCTTTTAGCTGACACATAGTCGCCATGCCCGAGGTCGCATGAGTATGCAGAAACAAAGGTAAATCAATGCGTTGTTTCAAGTTACTAATCAACTCTTCTGTTGCAGACGGAGTTAACAATCCGGCCATATCTTTGACAGCAAGACTATCACAGCCCATATCTTCTAACTTCATGGCCAGTTCGATAAAACTATCTAATGTATGTACCGGACTGACCGTATAACACAAAGTACCTTGGGCATGCTTTTGATTACGTTTAACGGCATTAATCGCAGTAATCAAGTTACGTTCATCATTCAGCGCATCAAAAAGGCGGAACACATCAATGCCATGCTCAGCACTCTTATCAATAAACGCTTCAACCGCATCATCCGCATAATGGCGATAACCCAATAAATTCTGACCGCGTAACAACATTTGCAAACGTGTATTAGGTAAAGCCTGGCGTAATTGACGTAAACGTTGCCACGGATCTTCTTTTAAGAAACGTAAACAAGAATCAAAAGTTGCACCTCCCCAGACTTCCAACGACCAATAACCGGCACGATCTAGTTTATCGCAAATGGGTAGCATATCTTCAGTACGCATACGGGTAGCGATTAATGATTGATGCCCATCGCGTAAAACCACATCGGCAAAGTTGACTGGATTCTTTGTTTGCATATTTTTGCGGGGAGTCGCTATTTTTGCGAAAGCTTGTTTTGGGCATCCCAGCCCAAGCAAGCGGCAAAAACTTAACGCGACCGCTAATGCCTTCGGCGCCCCAGACGTCCTGCGTACGTGCCACTTCGCCACTACCATCGTAAACTCGGTGCTGGCTTCGTAACACTCCCTCAAATGACTGGACGGCGTTTCGGAATGCCTTTTATTTTGTCTCCACCTACGCTAGCGCTACGATTCCGACAAAACAACGGCCCTACGCCTTCTGGGGACTACCAGCCCTCGCGTTCGCTCTCCATGGCTGGCAGCGGTTGTTCATAATATTTTCCTAGAAACCTGAATGAATCGCAATAGCGGCAGCAATAACTGTGGCTATCTCTTCCGGATCTCGTTTTAATGAATACTGGGTAAGTTCGGGATGTTCATCTACAAAAGATGTGTCAAAGTTTGCACTGTTGAAATCATCTGAGTTTAGAATTTCCTGATAATAGGGAATAGTAGTTTTGATACCAAATAAACGCATATCCTCCAAAGCCCTTTGTCCACGCGCGATAACACGCTGCCAATCCGGTGCCCATACCACAAGTTTGGCGCACAGCGAATCATAATAAGGAGGTAAGGTGTAGCCCGTGTAAATAGACGTATCGGTGCGCACGCCTGGCCCACCAGGGGCATAATAACGACTGATACGACCAAAGCTGGGCAGGAAGTTATTCTGTGGATCTTCCGCATTAATACGGAATTGCAAGACAAAACCCTTAATATGTATATCTTCCTGCTTGATACTCAATGGCAATCCAGAAGCAATACGTAACTGCTCCTAGACAATATCAACTCCGGTTATTTCTTCAGTAATCGTGTGTTCAACCTGCACCCGGGTATTCATTTCCATAAAATAAAAGGAACCATCACTATCTAATAGAAATTCTACCGTTCCTGCATTTTGATAGTTAACTGCTTTAGCAGCTCTAACGGCCAGTTCGCCAATCATTTCACGTTGCTCTTGCGAAAGCTGAGGCGATGGTGCTATTTCGATTAATTTTTGGTTACGTCTTTGAATTGAGCAATCCCGCTCATACAGGTGAACCGCGTGCCCTAAGCTATCCGCCAATATCTGCACTTCAATATGCTTCGGATTGACGATACACTTTTCCATAAATACATCTGCGCTGCCAAAAGCCTTGGTTGCTTCTGAAATAACCCGATCATAGTTCTGACGCAACTCTTGTTCATTGTCACAGCGACGAATACCACGCCCACCACCACCTGAAGTTGCTTTAAGCATAACAGGATATGTAATCTCCTTGGCTTTGTTAATGGCATCATCCAACCCAGACAAGTTACCGTCGCTTCCTGGTGTAATTGGCACATTCGCTTCGGTCATGCTTTTTCTGGCGGCGGTTTTATCCCCCATTTTACTAATTACTTCAGCATCAGGACCAACAAAGGTGATACCTTGTTGTGCACAAATTTCCGCTAGTAATGGATTTTCTGATAAAAAACCATAACCCGGATGTAAACCGTCACAGCCGACAGATTTAGCTATATTAACCAGTTGCTGTGGATTGAGATAACCGCTAAGTGGGTCTGAACCCACACAATCGCTTAAAATCAGGGAAACGGAGCCTAAGCGGAGTGATGATTTTTAGTCCCTGGTAGGCGACAGGGCAATTCGCTGATCCGAAGTGCGCTAGTAGCGCGCGAGGGAGGCAAGAATTGCATTCCGAATAGCCGTCCAGCCATTTGAGGTAGTCTTAACGGAGCAGGGTTTTGTGCGTAGTTGAGACGGACGCAGGGCGACCAGGGCATCTCCCATTCGCTGCGTAGGCGAATGAATGTTGGTGACAGGAGTCCCAGAATGTTGTGAGGTAGCATGGCGCGCCTGAAGCTTCATCCGCTTTTTTAACATGCAAGGCATAACGATCCGCTTCTGAATAGACCGCAACAGAGCGAATGCCGAGTTCTCGACAGGCCCTAATAATCCTTACGGCAATCTCGCCACGATTGGCTATTAATATTTTAGTTAACACTTATTATTCCTAGATATTTTGACTACAGACGTAACATATTGGGACGAATGGCTTCCTGTTCTTATTCAAACCTTGCTTCCCAAAGTCACCTATAGGATGTGCTGACGATAGGAAGCACACCCTATATCACATATATAACTTAGCAGTGGCACGGAGCATGGAAACAAGAATCTAGTAGCCGTATTTTTTCTTATTTGTATGGTATGCGGAAATAGATATTAATGATAATTAATTAAAATAATGTATATTATAAATTTTATTTATAGTTAATTATTATGCGCGCAACACTCCATCAATTAAAAGTTTTTCAACAGGTCGCTGACTCCTTAAATTACTCAGCTGCCGCTAATAAATTAGGTCTAACTCAGCCAGCAGTTAGTATTCAAATTAAGCAACTGGAAGACAACCTGGGGTTATCACTATTTGAAAAAATAGGTAAGAAAAACTTTTTAACGGCAGCGGGTCATGAGCTCAATCATTTCTGCACTGATATTTTCTCCCGGATAGATCATATGGATATGAAGCTAAGGAATAAGCACGAAACAACTTCCCGATATTAATTATTCTTGAGGAATTGCACGGTAATTCCATTTTGGTAAATGTGTATCAAATACAATCGGCATTATTTCTTTGAAGTCAGCGGCATATTTTCGTCCTGTCTCGTATATTTTGTCGAGTATGTGAACAATTGTTGTTAGTCCTTTTGACGTTGATGTTCTAGAAATCAATGTTTTAACTGTTTCAACCGAGTCAAATACAACACCTTCACAAGCACGAGTCACATGAGGAAAAAAAACGATGTTCAATGGGATTATACTTGGAGGTATAAGGAGGATAGTGGGCAATCCTAATTTCCAATCCAAGTGCATTCGCAGTCTTTTGTAAATCTTCTTTAAAAATGTAGTGCCGTGAGCTGTTACTCCCTCCACCATCGCAAAGGATCAACAATGATTTTGCTTTAGGATAATGAATAATACCCTCGTTTACCCACCATTGAAATAAGCTATCACAGGCAAATTCACTGGTATCATGACTCGTTCCAAGCGTGATATATCCTGTGTTTCGTTTGAGGTCATAAAACCCATGAGGAATAACACTGCCTGTTGCAGAGCTAGGGAAATCATGATCATTCGTTTGAATGGCTGCTTGTGTATAGAGCGATCCATTACGATAAAAAGTACCCAATAACTCTTTCTTTTTGGTATCCATACTAATAACAGGGTTTCCCGCATCCAGGTAGTCCTGCTTCAATTGGGTAATATTTTCAAATTGAGCATTGCGGTCAGGATGACCACCCATCGTAATGTTTTTCTGGGCTTTGCGCTTAACATATTCATGTTTTTTTAATAAATATCGAACGATATTACGACTGACAGAATAACCCTTTTTTAATAATTCACTGACGATTTCACGCGGCTTTAGATAAGTCCACCTAATAGATGAATTCATTGGATTGCCTGCTGTATGCTGTTGAAGAATATCTAAAAAGTCTTGATCTATTCCACTGTATTCAGGGGTAGAGGTCTTTTTTTTCGACCGCCTCCAGGTTGTCTGATTCCTGTTATATCCAGTTCTAATTCGGTGAGTTCTTTTTTTCCTTGGCGGATAGTTTTTGGGTCACACTCTAATAAAGCTGAAATATAGTTAACGCCACCATGAGATAATTTTTCACTTTCAATGGCGGCATACCGTCGCTTATTTTTTTCACAAAGTGAGTCATAAAATTTCTTCATCGACTTTTCGATATTTTTTTTATAAGGAAATGACATAAGACAACCACTGAGTAATAAATTAAGATAACCTTAATTTAGGGGAGATATTTCATTATTCAAGCTTGGCTGCTTCAGGAAGTTATTTCGTGCACATTCCTAAATATTTTTCACCTCATCTATTAGGTGCTTTTCATAAACTCTACCCGAAAGTCAGTTTGCATTTAGATGTGGTTAACCGCAGTCAAATCATTCAATTATTAAAGGAAAACGAGGGCGATCTGGTTATCATGGGGCTGGTTCCAGAAGATATGAACCTAAAGCGTTTTCCTATTATTGAAAATCCTATCGTGATTATTGCCAACCCTTCTCACCCCCTGGCATCACAACAAAATATTTCATTTAATGAGCTGGCAAAACATGATTTCGTTTTGCGCGAAAATGGTTCAGGTACGCGTAAGGCTTTTGAGGATTTTCTGCTATCCCATCAGATTAAAATCAACCCTAGTATGATATTAGGCAGTAGCGAAACCGTAAAACAGGCTGTGATGGCTGACTTAGGAATCTCAGCATTGTCCCGTCACAGTGTTACTTTAGAACTGGCAACTAAGTGCCTGGTAGAATTGGATGTTCAGGATTTTCCACTGATGCGCAGTTGGTATGTTGTGCATCATGAAACGAAACAGTTATCACCCGCTGCACAAGCATTTATTGATTTTATCTTGTACCAGCCAGAAGCAGTAGGTAGCTTGTGTAACCGTTTGCTTGAGACACATTTTATTTCACAATAAAAGATTACCTTTCAAGTAACAAAAATAAAATTGTAACCTATTGAAATTATATTAAAAATAATATTGTAGTTTTCTCAAGGCGAAATAAACTCTACCTAAACCACAGTATAAAAAACTCAAGATACGGACGGGTTAATAAATTCATTCTTTCAATCGAGATCGCTAAGCGTCATCAGTGATGTTGCCGAGTATCCGAGAACCATGCTTCTAAGCGGGCTTTAATGCACCATTGTATATTCGGTCTTTCATTTACACTTGAGTCTGTATTATAGTGTAGTACATGTTACTTGTAGATGTGTAGGCGTTTAGCGAGTTGAGAGGCTTCTAAGTAACAAAATACAAGTCTTTGAATATATAGTATTTTGTTACTTAGAAAAGGTGGGCAGCCAGAAACCTGGCTTAAGATGCTGATTACCCATCACTCTCAGCCATAGCTCGTCATTCCTGTATGTTTTCAGCAGGAATCTCGTTAGTTAAGCATAGATTCCCGATAAAGCTTGTGCCCACGCTTGACTGGGTAGACTTCGGGAATGACGTGTTTTTTTAACATACTGATGTTTAAGGCTTAATTTTACTTTGGCTGAGAGTTGTACTTAACCAGGAAAGGTTAATATAATCAGCCTGAATTTAACTGGCAATATAAATCAGCAATTCGCTTTGCCAACGGCCTATCTGTGGCATATAAAACACCACGATGGTTCATAAAAGTAGAATCAGGGCGATTTAAGTCCAGAGTTTGACTATAAATATCACTAGCCACTGCATTGATTTCGTTAAATAGACATGCTGTCGCAGCAAAATCCCACAGCCCCCCCCCCGCCACCGGCCTCAGGTTTGGGAAACTTAAAATAACAGGCAGGTTCCTGCTCTAATACCCAACAAGCATTCATTGCCGCTC
>NZ_BDMN01000241.1 GCF_002189065.1 Bathymodiolus platifrons methanotrophic gill symbiont | reverse complement strand
GCTTGTTTTGGGCATCCCAGCCCAAGCAAGCGGCAAAAACTTAACGCGACCGCTAATGCCTTCGGCGCCCCAGACGTCCTGCGTACGTGCCACTTCGCCACTACCATCGTAAACTCGGTGCTGGCTTCGTAACACTCCCTCAAATGACTGGACGGCGTTTCGGAATGCCTTTTATTTTGTCTCCACCTACGCTAGCGCTACGATTCCGACAAAACAACGGCCCTACGCCTTCTGGGGACTACCAGCCCTCGCGTTCGCTCTCCATGGCTGGCAGCGAAGGAACGAAAAATCAATTGAGCACAAACTATCGCTAGCTTGCCGGGTTAGTTTTTTTTAATGCAGCGTAAAAAACAATTCTGACCCAGGCTACATTTCATCCCGAATAAACAGCCATTGCTTTTCATCAGATAACTCATCTGCATATCGATACCCAGCACGGGCAAAACTTTTCAGATCTTCTGCCTGGGTAATTTTATTTTTTAACGCATAATTGACCATCATACCCCGCGCTTTTTTAGCATAAAAACTGATAATTTTATATTGTCCGTTTTTATAATCTTTAAACACAGGGGTAATTACCCGCCCCTCGAGTAGCTTTGGTTTAACGGCTTTGAAGTATTCATTCGAAGCCAGGTTTACTAACTCTGGACTTTCATCTTCCGGCATATCTGCTTTAACTAATTCAGTTATTTTATCGCCCCAGAAAGCATACAACCCTCTCCCACGCTCAGTAACTAGCTTAGTACCCATTTCCAGGCGATAGGCCTGCATTAAATCTAAAGGACGTAACAAACCATATAATCCAGATAACATGCGTAAATGCTTCTGGGCAAATTCAACCTCATCCTGTGCTAAAGACTCAGCCGCCAACCCTTGATATACATCTCCCTGAAAGGCAAATAAAGAGGGACATTGCATCGCTGAATCTGATAGTGTCCATTCTTGAAAGCGCTGATAATTAAGTTCTGATAATTTCTCACTAATTCCCATTAGATTTTTTATATCTTCCGGGCTAAATGTTTGTAATTGATCAATCAACTGCTGGCTATCATTTAGCAGCCTCGCCTGAGTAGGGCTCAATGCCGGTAATGTCACCTGCATATCCAGTGATTTTGCCGGGGAAATAAGCATTAACATTTTTAATTCCTTAATAATATCAACTAATACACGAGTTAATTACAGCTGATTAAGTACTATAGCCTATGCAGCGCTAGTCATTACAATTGCTGTTGAGTGCCTAAAATAACAAAGAAGAGCAGGCATAAAAAAAGGCTCATACCTGAAAGATATGAGCCTTTTTTTATATAACAGAGCCAGTAATGGCGATGTTATATATCTTATTTATTTAATAGCTTCTGCAATTTTATTAAAAGCTTCAACTTTTTCCTTACCAATTTTAACTAAGTCCATACCCGTTTCCATAACCATGCTAACTAAACCAGGTGTCTCGTAGACTATTTTTCCTAAATAGCCAACAATTGGTAGGCCAATCAATGCCCCAACAAAAGTATTGATGCCGACTACACTTAATAATTTGCTAATCATGACCAGCGCATCTAATGGAATAAATACTATCGCAGCAAAATATACAATAACTACAAAGGTAAAAACTACAAATACAACAAACTGGATAAGCCTTACTAAGGCAACATTAATTTTTTTCATTTGACATCAACTTCCTAAGAATAACTCAACGTGGACATAAACATTTCACACAAAGAGACTTTTAAAATTATTCGGGCATTATACATTAAGGTATTTATGCAGGATAATCTTTTCTGAGAAAATACTGAAAAAGTAAAAAACCAGCAATAAATCCACCTAAATGCGCCCATAATGCAACATCCGAAGCTCCCTCATAAAACATAATGGCGGTTGTCACTTTAGACATCTGAAAAATCACCCAGATCCCAATAAAAGCTATCGCTGGTACTTCAACAAAGATAGGTAAAAATAAAATAGGAACCCACAACACAATTTTCGCATAGGGATAAAGAAAAAAGTAAGCTCCCAGCACCCCGGCAATCGCACCAGATGCTCCAACAACCGGCACCACTAATCCAGGTGTATAAAACCACTGAACCATCGTGGCAATAAAACCACAAAGCAGATAAAAAACAATAAATCGTCCATGCCCCATTCTATCTTCAATATTATCGGCAAAAATCCATAGAAACCACATATTCATAATCAAATGCCACCAGCCACCATGCAGAAAAAGGTTGGAAATACATGAAAAATAATAATCTACAGGATAGCCCATCGCTATCGCCCACTCAGGATTGGTATACCGGGCAGGAACCATTCCATAAATGTAGATAACATAATGATGAAACTGGTCAGGCGAGAATTCGAGCAACAAAAACAGACTGATACAGATAAATATTAATGCCCAGGTGACATATGGCTTGGTGTAACACGTCGCTGTATCTCTAATAGGTATCATAGAATAACCAATTTTTTGTTAAATAATTTTCTTAAAAAACACTTTACAGGGTAGCCTGGCAACTTGCCACACTCAAACCAACAACTTAACTTTTAGGGTAGATTACATAGCCAATTAATTGTAATTATTCACCTTTCCCCTTGGAAATAGGCATTGAGGATAGCTTATCTAATAAAACCTCCCCTAGCCCCTCCTTGCAAAGGAGGGGGACTAAGGAACGAGAATTCAATAATACCCGAGTCTGACTTGTCTTTTGAGTCCACAGCCGCTCTAGAAAAATAGTTGCGTAGCCCGCTATGCGCCTGTTTTCCTAATACGACTGTAAAGCCAAAATCCTGCGCCATACTTTCGGGTATTATTAAATCCTCGCTCCTAAACGGTTACAATTAATTTGCTGCTCTAACAAAAGCTAAAGCAAAGTATAATTATTTTTTCGAAAGCTTACCGACAGACCACAGTAACTAGCATGTATTTTTCAACAAAATGTAAGATTTGTTAATTCACTCTGACTAAGCTTCATTATCACTTGCCACCCAACGCCAATGTCACTACGAAGTTTATATGTAATACTCTGTCTAAGCTCCTTTATGGTCAATGCCGAGTCTATTAACATTAGTCAGTTTGCTAATTCATCATTAGATGATTGGCAACATAAATCGTTTAAAGCTTACACCCAGTACCAGATAGTATCACTAAATAAGCATAGTGTATTACGCGCTGAAGGGACTGATGTTGCATCAAGTTTATATAAAGAAATTCACATAGATCTAGAAAAGACACCTTATTTGAATTGGTCATGGCGTATAGATACTCCACTCAATATTAATGATGAGCAAAGTAAAGCAGGCGATGATTTCGCTGCCAGAATTTACCTTATCGTTGAAGGTAAATGGTTTTTCTGGCAAACCCGGGCTATTAATTATGTCTGGGCTAGTCATAGCCAAAAAAATGAAGTCTGGGCAAACCCTTTTGCAGGTAATAACGTTATGATGATCGCTGTACGTTCTAAAACTGAACAAACAAAACATTGGTACACAGAAAAACGAAATATACGCACAGACTTTAAAAAATATTTTGCTGATGATATCCGCTTTATTGATGCTATCGCCATTATGTCCGATACTGATAACTCAGCTGGAAGCGCTCTTAGCTACTATGCAAATATTTACTTTAGTGAGCAATAAGCTATGCATAACACACTCCCTTATATAGAACCTAGCGATTTTCCGGCTATGTGCAGCCACATTTGCGGGCTTCTATCGGTCGATTTTTACCAATAGACTGCGTTACTAAAACAGTTGCGTATCTAGCTATGCGCCTGTTTCAGCGTCTTGCTATCAACAAAAACCAACTCGATATATTTTCCTCAATCGTAGCTGCGCGAAGTATATTCATACTTTACTCAGGGTTTGCTTTTTCCTGATTAGTTATCCCATGAGGAACATGCGCCGTAGAAATATGTTGAGCAGCCTGTTCACAATGTCCTTTTTGATCATCAAAAAATATATCAGCACCAAAAGCTTTTAAGAATTCCTGCTTCGGCATTCCCCCTAAAAACAATGCCTCATCAATTCGGATACCCCACTTACGCAGAGTACGTACAACTCGCTCGTGCGCCGGGGCAGATCTCGCGGTCACTAAGGCAGTTCTTATCGGTGAGTCGTGTTGGTCGAATTGTGACTGAATACACTGTAATGCTTCTAAAAACCCTTTAAACGGCCCGCCAGGCAAGGGGATTTTTGCCGCATTTTTCTCATTTTCGGTAAATGCAGCAAGTCCTTGTTCCTGATATATTCGTTCTGCATGATCAGAAAACAAAACCGCATCGCCATCAAAGGCTATACGTAATTGTTCGGAGTCAGATTGCTTCTTCGTACCTGAAAGAATAGTTGCAGCTGCATATTCCGCTGTAAGTGCATTTCTCACATCCTCTGCATTTGCCGATAAAAATAAATGTGCACCAAAAGCCGGAATATACCCGTAGGGTGTCATTCCACTGGTAAATGCCGCACGAGTAATATCCAGTTTAAAATGATCAATAGAATTAAAAATCCGTAAACCCGTATCAGCACTGTTTCGTGATAATAAGATCACTTCAACCAAAGGTTCACTATTTGCCGTTAATGTATTTATCGCCAATAGCTTTCTGACTAGTTCATAACCAAAACCAGGCTCTAAAATATCTTCTTCATGCTCTACCTGATAGGCACAGTAGGACTCTTTACCCTCTGTTTGAAAAATATGATGAGATTCATCGAGGTTAAATAATGCTCTGGATGAAACCGCTACCACTAATTTCCCTTTAAATTCCATAGTTACATCCTCGATTATTTATCGGCAAGAGCAGTGCTTAACGAATGCACATGTAACTCTCTCTGTGAAAAAGGAATTTCAATTCCTTGTTTGCGTAAAGCTTTGAGTAATCGAACATGAAGATCATGCGTTACACGCATACGATAAGCTGGTTCACTGACATAAACTCTAATTGAGAAGTCTAAGGAGCTATCTCCAAAGCCTTGAAAATAAATGTTTGGCTCCGGATCTTCAAGTACAAATGGCGTAGAACAGACTGCTTCTTCAATAGTCCTATACGCTAAATCAATATCTGCCCCATAAGAGATTCCAAGCTGAATAACAATACGTGTAACCGGGTCGCTGAGAGTCCAGTTGACCAATTGATTAGTAATAAAAGTCTTATTAGGCACAATGAGTTCTTTATGATCCCAGTCCATAATTGTTGTGGCCCGCATCGGGGAGTCGCTATTTTTGCGAAAGCTTGTTTTGGGCATCCCAGCCCAAGCAAGCAGCAAAAACTTAACGCGACCACTTATGCCTCCGGCGGCCCCGATTCGTCCTCGTCACCTCGTCCCGACCCAACAAGGGGTCGGAACATAGGCTCCAAATGACTTGACGCCGTGTCGGATGGCCTTTTATTTTGTCTCCACCTTCGCTAACGCTCAGACTCCG
>NZ_BDMN01000240.1 GCF_002189065.1 Bathymodiolus platifrons methanotrophic gill symbiont | reverse complement strand
ATTAACCTGTTGTTTTTTAAGTAAATTCAAGGGTTTTAGCAAACGGAATGCCAGTGTTATTAGGGAATGCTAATATTTATTAAAAATAAGCACTAACTAATATGCTTATGCTTTAAAAACTAGGAAACTTCAGTTTAATAATATACCTTAATGATAGCCCATATTCGCTCAATTTCTCCGCACAGAATTTTATGTCATGAGTAAACAAAAAAACTACGATGTGCTTATTATTGGCAGTGGTGGTGCTGGACTAAGCCTGGCTCTCAAATTAGCTGACCAACGCCAGGTCGCAGTACTATCAAAATTTGCCCTGACCGAGGGTAGTACTTTCTATGCTCAAGGCGGTATATCAGCAGTATTAGATGCTCAGGAAGCATCTATAGAATCACATATTCAAGATACTATTGTTTCTGGCGCAGGGTTATGTGATCCTGAAATTGTCAGACTCACCGTAGAGTATGGCAAAAAAAGTATCGACTTTCTGCACCAACAAGGTATGGCCTTTACCAAGCGTCAGAATAAAAAGGGTGAAGCAGAATTACACCTTAATCAGGAAGGCGGTCACTCCGAGCGCCGCATAGTTCATCACGAAGATGCAACGGGAAAAGAACTCTCACTGTCTTTAATTCATAAAGCTAAACAACACCCTAATATCACTTTATTAGAGCACCATAATGCGATTGATTTAATTACCGCTGACAAACTTGGATTTAAACAACAACGAGTGCTAGGTGCCTATGTTTT
This sequence comes from Bathymodiolus platifrons methanotrophic gill symbiont, assembly GCF_002189065.1. GTDB lineage: Bacteria > Pseudomonadota > Gammaproteobacteria > Methylococcales > Methylomonadaceae > Methyloprofundus. The sequence continues at coordinate 1,498 of NZ_BDMN01000240.1, read as the reverse complement.
AGACACGCATAGCAAACAGGTTAAAACTATTACCGCTAACATCGTTGCTCTTGCGACAGGTGGCGCAAATAAAGTCTATCTGTATACGACAAATCCACATATTTCTACGGGAGATGGTATTGCCTTAGCCTGGCGCGCAGGCTGTCGTATTGCCAATATGGAATTTATGCAGTTTCACCCTACCTGCCTATATCACCCTGATAACAATTCATTTTTAATCAGTGAAGCAGTACGCGGTGAAGGCGGTAAGCTGATACTACCGGATGGCTCTACATTTATGCAACACTATGATCCCAGAGCTGAACTAGCGCCCCGCGACATTGTTGCTCGAGCCATCGACCATCAAATTAAAAAGTACGGTATTGATTGCGTGTATCTGGATATTAGCCACAAACCTGCTGAATTTATTAAAAGCCACTTTCCTTCAATTTATCAACAATGTCTTGATCTGAATATCGACATTACTAAATCCCCTATTCCCGTCGTTCCAGCCGCTCATTATACTTGCGGTGGTGTCATGACCGATGCATATGCACGTACGGATATTCCAGGCTTGTATGCCGTGGGTGAAGTCGCACATACTGGTTTACATGGAGCCAACCGGATGGCTAGTAATTCACTATTAGAATGTCTGGTGTTTGCCGAACGGGCCAGTGAAGATATTCTGCATCAGAATTCTGATCATCCTACTATCCCTGCAATACCCGATTGGGATGAGTCTCAAGTGATAGACTCAGAAGAAGAAGTCATGATTGCGCATAACTGGGATGAACTGCGCCGGTTTATGTGGGACTATGTTGGCATCGTGCGTAGCACAAAACGTCTAAAGAGAGCAGAACATCGCCTGGAACTATTAAAAAATGAAATTTCCGATTACTATCATCATTACCGGATTAGTAGTGATTTATTAGAATTACGTAACCTGGTTATTGTTGCTGATTTGATTATTCAAAGTGCTCTGGCTCGTAAAGAAAGCCGTGGCTTGCACTACACGCTAGATTACCCGGAACTGGATAAATCACAAGATACAATAAATACCATTCTGACACCTGGAAAATAAGTTTTAGGACTAAAACCCGAAACTGGCCTCAAGCCCCTCTGAAAGCGTGTTGATATGTGGAGTATTTGCTGATATTTAATATGATATATTTTGTTGTTACGCATAATTAAATCTTATATTGAATAGCTGGTTTCGGACATTATGTACAGTTGTGAATTATGTAGAGTCGAGCGATCTATGTCTTGTCCCTGCAGGTTTTTCAGTTATTTTACTGCACATAATTGTCAGTAACTAAAAGCCTATTTGATGGGCCTATACGTCTAAATATCAATATGTAGAGCCTCGTTAAAAGACAACTATAGTCGAGTTATTAAACGAACTGAAGTTTCCCAATTATTGAGTAGCTGAAATACACAATGCTGGTGTATCGAGGTTTATTTTAGGTGGTTTTGCCATGTTTATAGCAAACCCCTACTTAATTCCCCTTAGGCAATAGGG
>NZ_BDMN01000239.1 GCF_002189065.1 Bathymodiolus platifrons methanotrophic gill symbiont | reverse complement strand
GGACTACCTGGATGCGGGAAACCCTGTTATTAGTATGGATACCAAAAAGAAAGAGTTATTGGGTACTTTTTATCGTAATGGATCGCTCTATACACAAGCAGCCATTCAAACGAATGATCATGATTTCCCTAGCTCTGCAACAGGCAGTGTTATTCCTCATGGGTTTTATGACCTCAAACGAAACACAGGATATATCACGCTTGGAACGAGTCATGATACCAGTGAATTTGCCTGTGATAGCTTATTTCAATGGTGGGTAAACGAGGGTATTATTCATTATCCTAAAGCAAAATCATTGTTGATCCTTTGCGATGGTGGAGGGAGTAACAGCTCACGGCACTACATTTTTAAAGAAGATTTACAAAAGACTGCGAATGCACTTGGATTGGAAATTAGGATTGCCCACTATCCTCCTTATACCTCCAAGTATAATCCCATTGAACATCGTTTTTTTCCTCATGTGACTCGTGCTTGTGAAGGTGTTGTATTTGACTCGGTTGAAACAGTTAAAACATTGATTTCTAGAACATCAACGTCAAAAGGACTAACAACAATTGTTCACATACTCGACAAAATATACGAGACAGGACGAAAATATGCCGCTGACTTCAAAGAAATAATGCCGATTGTATTTGATACACATTTACCAAAATGGAATTACCGTGCAATTCCTCAAAAATAATTAATATCGGGAAGTTGTTTCGTGCTTATTCCTTAGGAAATGCTCAAATTGATATAATTGATACGGGATCTGGTATGGAAAAGAAGTTTATTGCTGAGCTTTTGTTTAAGCCTTTTGATACAACTAAAGGCAATGCCGGAATGGGAATTGGAGTTTATGAAGCTCGTGAATATATCATGAGTCAACGGGGAGAAATTCTAGTGCAAAGTGAGCCAGGTTTTGGAACAACATTCAGTATAAAATACCCTTTGATAACAGCGTAGGAAAGGTTATGGATCAGGGAAAAGTATTATTAGTTATTGAGGATGATCTGGGTTTACAGAAACAGTTTAAATGGAGTTTTGTTGGTTATCATGTTGTTATAGCAGGTGATAGAGTAACAGCCATTGAAGCATTAAGACGATATATGCCAGAGGTTGTGACCCTGGATTTAGGTTTGCCGCCTGATCCTGCCAATGCCAGTGAAGGCTTGATAACTCTGGAAGAAATTTTGGAATTAGCACCTAAGACCAAGGTCATTGTGGTCACAGGAAATGATGATCGTGATAATGCCATCAAGGCTATAGCGATGGGAGCCTATGATTTTTATCAAAAACCGGTAGATATTGATATTTTAAATATGATTGTGTCCCGAGCCTTTCAGCTAGTCGCTCTGGAGCAGGAGAACAGTAAGTTACAGCAAGCACAAGAACCATTGTCTGGTATTATTTCAGCTAGTGATGTTATGCAAAAACTATCTAGAACGATAGAAAAAATTGCTCCTAGCCTAATTACTACTCTATTACTAGGTGAGAGCGGTACAGGTAAAGAAGTGTTGGCGCGCGCCATTCATGAATTAAGTTCGCGAGCGGACAAGCCTTTTGTTGCGGTGAATTGCGCTGCAATTCCTGAAAGCTTGTTAGAAAGTGAATTATTTGGCTATGAAAAAGGCGCTTTTACCGGTGCAGTTAAGCAGACTAAAGGCAAGATTGAATATGCGGAAGGAGGGACTTTTTTTCTGGATGAAATTGGTGATTTGCCTTTTTCCCTGCAAGCTAAATTATTACGTTTTATTCAGGAACGTGTTGTTGAAAGGCTTGGTGGTCGTGGTGAAATTCCGGTTGACGTGCGTATTATCTGTGCAACACACCAGAATATGCCATCCTTAATCAATGCTGGTGATTTTAGAGAAGACCTGTATTATCGTATCAGTGAGATGGTGATCGATATTCCTCCATTACGGGAACGTGAAGGTGATGCCATTGTTATCGCAAAAGCTTTGTTAACGCGTTATAGTGAACGTGAAAATAAGCTGATAAAAGGTTTTACCACTGAAGCACGGCAAGCGATAGAGGTTTATCATTGGCCAGGTAATATCCGCCAACTGGAAAATAAAATAAAGCGTGCGGTGGTAATGGCTGATGATGTCTATGTGGGTCTACAGGATTTAGCCATGCAACAGGATATGCGTGAAGAAGAGAGCTCATTACCATTGAATTTAAAGCAAGTTCAGAGCACCTGATCTCGGGGAATTTACTTTGATCCCAGTTTAAAGTATTGTTATCGCAAAAGCTTTGTTAACGCGTTATAGTGAACGTGAAAATAACCTGATAAAAGGTTTTACCACTGAAGCACGGCAAGCGATAGAGGTTTATCATTGGCCAGGTAATATCCGCCAACTGGAAAATAAAATAAAGCGTGCGGTGGTAATGGCTGATGATGTCTATGTGGGCCTACAGGATTTAGCCATGCAACAGGATATGCGTGAAGAAGAGAGCTCATTACCATTGAATTTAAAGCAAGTTAGAGAACGGGCAGAGACTATTGCTATTAAAAGGGCTTTGGTTCATGCTGATAATAATATTTCTCAGGCAGCTAAATTATTGGGAGTAACACGTCCCACACTATATACCCTATTTAGTAAATACGATATAAATGGGCATGAAGGCACAGTATGAGCTAATTGTAGCTATTTAATTAGCTAGCCAGTCAAACGTGGACAGATAGACAAATATCTAATATTTTGTAAATTAACTGAATTAAAAAACAAGGATTATCATGATACCAGTAATACTCTCTGGTGGTTCGGGAACACGATTATGGCCCTTATCAAGAGGCATCTATCCTAAGCAGTTTTTGCCACTGGTTTCAGATAAAACAATGGTACAAGAAACCTTACTTCGACTAGAAGGCATCGAGAAGTTGCAGGCACCGATTGCTATCTGTAACGAAGAACATCGGTTTATGATGGCTGAACAGTTAAGGGAAATTAATGCTCAACCGGAAGCTATTATTTTAGAGCCAGTGGGTAAGAATACTGCACCTGCTGTCGCCTTGGCGGCACTTGCTGCAAAAGATCCTGAGGATATTTTATTAGTATTACCTGCTGATCATGTGATTGAAGATGTCAGGGCTTTCCAGGAAGCAGTTATCAAAGCAGAACAATTGGCCGAAGAAGGTTATCTGGTGACTTTTGGTATTGTGCCAACGGCTGCGGAAACAGGCTATGGCTATATTAAACGATCGGATAATAAAATCACCCATGCTTTCAAGGTTGCTGAATTTGTTGAAAAGCCAGACGCAGTAGTTGCCCAGGCTTATGTTGATTGTGGCGAGTATTATTGGAATAGTGGTATGTTTGCTTTTAAAGCAGGTCGCTATCTGGAAGAACTGGAGAAGTTTTATCCTGAGATGTTAGCAGCGTGCCAATTGTCTTTTGCAGGAGCTGAGACTGATGTAGATTTTATACGTTTAAATGTAGATGCGTTTATCCAGTGCCCAGCAGACTCTATAGACTATGCCGTTATGGAAAAAACCGATAAGGCAGTAGTAATACCATTAGATGCTAACTGGAGTGATGTAGGCTCATGGTCGGCATTATGGGAAGTAAGAGATAAAGATTCTCTGGGTAATGCCCTAACAGGGGATGTCATCGCAATAGATACTGAAAACTCCTTTATTCATGCAGAAAATAAATTAGTGGCTGCTGTCGGTGTTCAAGATATGATTATTATTGAAACAGATGATGCAGTAATGATCGCGGCAAAAGATAGAGTACAGGATGTTAAAAAGATTGTTAGCATACTAAAAAGTGGGCAGCGATCTGAGGCAGATTTACACCGTAAAGTGTATCGTCCCTGGGGACATTATGATTCAGTGGACAATGGTGAAAGACATAAAACCAAGCGTATAGTGGTCAAGCCTGGAGGTAAACTATCGGTGCAAAAGCATCATCACCGGGCAGAACACTGGGTTGTTGTAAAAGGAACGGCCTTAGTGAGTAAAGGGGATGAGACTATGTTGTTATCTGAAAATGAATCTACCTATATTCCAATTGGTGTCATACATAGTCTGGAAAACCCGGGTGTTATTCCATTGGAAATTATTGAGGTACAGTCAGGTAGTTATCTGGGTGAGGATGATATCATTCGCTTTGAAGACAGATATGGAAGAACCTAGGAGGCTGTCCAAGAATAGAAAACCTACTGCGGAAAAGCCCTTTTGGCCAGATTCCCCGATCATTTTCGTTAAAGAGCACAACTATTCGCCTCAAATGATCGAAAAATCTGACTCAAAATGGCTTCCCCTCGCTACGGCTTCTATTCTTGGACAGCCTCCTAGTAAAATACTGACAAAGAATATGTTTGAAAAAATGCTCTATTAGTGGTTGAATAAGCAGTTATTAATATTTTCAATAGATCTGAGAAAGGACTCTTTTCACTTTTTCCCCGATTGTCATTTTCTTTAAACTCTCTACTGTGCTCATTTATTATCCAAGATGCTAGAAGTGAAAAATTTGTTTTGTGAGCGAGATGAGCGGGTATTATTTGAAAATTTCTCTTTCCAGATCAATAGCGCAGAAGTTGTGCAGGTTATTGGCCAGAATGGCAGTGGAAAAACTACCTTATTACGCATATTATGTGGACTGTCTGATGCCTATACGGGAGAAATATATTGGCAGGGAAAGGACCTGGATGAAGTGCGTGACCAGTACTATCAAGCAATGTTATATGTCGGACACCTGGCTGGCGTTAAAGGCTCTTTAACTGCTGAAGAGAATTTGTACTGGATGATGCAACTGGATAAAAGTCTAAATAAATGCACTATCGCTGATGCATTAAAACAGGTTGGCTTGTATGGTTTTGAAGATGTCCCTTGTCATAGCCTGTCTGCTGGGCAGCAAAGGCGAGTGGGTCTGGCTCGGTTATATTTAAGCAGTGCACCTTTGTGGATTTTAGATGAGCCATTTACTGCTCTGGATAAAAAAGGGGTTAAGGAAAAAGAAGCATTAATTGCTAATCATATACAGGGAGGGGGCTCGGTTATTTTAACGACGCATCATGACCTTATGATTCCAGGCGAAACCATACGCCCTATTAATCTGGATGAGGAAGCAGTGGCGTGAAGTTTTTCTTAGCTGCGTTAAAGCGTGATTTATTACTAGTTTTCCGGCATCGTAACGATATTATTAACCCGCTGGCTTTCTTTCTGATGGTTGCTGTACTTTTTCCATTAGGGGTTAGTCCAAACCCTGTATTTTTAGCAGAAGTAGCGCCGGGCGTGATTTGGGTTGCAGCTCTTTTAGCGTGTTTACTATCGGTCGATGGTATTTTTCGTACAGATTATGACGATGGTTCTTTAGAGCAAATGCTGGTGAGTTCAGAGTCCTTACTGCTTTTAGTTCTGGCAAAAGTATTGAGTCATTGGTTAATTAGTGGTTTTTGTCTGGCAATTATTTCGCCTTTAGTTGCGATGATGTTTTTTCTCCCTGAACAAGGCTATACAGCTTTAATTTTGAGCCTATTATTAGGCACTCCTACATTAAGTTTAATGGGAGCAATTGGGGCAGGCCTTACAGTGGGCTTACGTAAGGGAGGTGTTTTAATCTCATTATTAGTTTTGCCTTTGTATATTCCCGTATTGATTTTTGGCGCAGGAACGGTACATGCGGGGGCCATGGGATTACCAATACAAGGTTACCTAGCATTATTAGGCGCTATTTTAGTTCTAAGTTTAATGCTGGCACCATTTGCCATTGCAGCTGCGTTAAAAATAAGTGTTCGTAGTTAAGTGTTGTTATATTAATGCATGCTTATATAATAAATATTAAACCTTAACAATACTTCCTTTCTGCTACTTCAGTTTCCATATATCAGGATTTCATAGATGAAAATAAAAATGCCAAGATGGTTTTATCAATTAGCGTCGCCTAGATGGTTTTATGAATTTACTGGCGCGTTATTACCCTGGTTTAGTGCAGCGGCAATACTCCTGCTCGTTATCGGTACGGTCTGGGGGCTGGTTTTTGCTCCAGCTGATTACCAGCAAGGTAATAGTTTTCGAATTATTTATATTCATGTACCCTCATCAATTCTGGCGCAATCCTGCTATATGATGATGGCAGTAGCAGGGGCGGTTGGTTTAGTCTGGAAAATGAAGATAGCCCATGTTGTTGCCGGGGCTTGCGCTCCTATTGGTGCGTCTATTGCCATTATGTCATTAGCGACTGGGGCTATCTGGGGAAAACCTACCTGGGGTGCCTGGTGGGTCTGGGATGCTCGATTAACAGCAATGCTGGTATTGCTCTTTCTCTATATTGGTGTGATTGCCTTGAATTCAGCTTTTGAGAATAAAGCCAGTGCAGATAAGGCAACGGCTATTTTATCTTTAGTTGGTCTGGTTAATATTCCGATTATCAAGTACTCGGTTGAATGGTGGAACACATTGCATCAGCCGGCAACCTTTACGGTGACTGAAAAACCAGCGATGCCTCCAGAAATGTGGGTGCCATTATTAGTGATGGCGCTGGGTTTTTACTGCTTTTTTGCGGTAGTCTTAATGAGTCGTGCACGCACAGAAGTTTTAGAGCGGGAAAAACGCAGTGACTGGGTTAAGCGAGTCATTCAGAGTTATTAAATTAACAAACTATCAACGTAACCCGACAATGCTAATTGTATTTGTGAAGTGTTGAGTTACGTTATCGCGCTTCGCTTGATAAGCTAACCCGACCTACTATTTGTAAGATTTTATAAAGGATTTTATTGTGGGAAATTTTTCATCATTTGCCGATTTTTTACAGATGGGTACACATGGACTTTATGTGTGGCTAAGCTATGGCATTGCCTTAGTGATATTTATTTATAATATCGTTTCAGCTTACTGGTTGAAAAGGCAGTTTTTTATTAATGCAAAACGTCGTTTAAGACGTGAACAGGGAACAGTATGACGCCAAAAAGAAAAAAACGATTAACCATTATTCTAGGCCTGGTTTTCGGCACTGCTTTGATTGTAGGACTAGTGATGTTTTCTTTGAGTGAAAATATTAATTTGTTTTATTCTACGTCTCAGATTGCAAATGGAGAAGCGCCTGTAGGTACGAGAATCCGTGCTGGGGGAATGGTTGTAGACGGCAGTGTTAAAAGGTCTACAGATTCATTAAAAGTGCAATTTGCATTGACTGATTACGAACAACAGGTAACCGTTGAATTTACAGGGATACTACCTGATTTATTCCGTGAAGGGCAGGGGATTATTGCGCAGGGAAAAATGGATGCTAATGGAATTTTTCAGGCAGATGAAGTTCTGGCAAAGCATGATGAAAACTATATGCCACCAGAAATTGCCGAGTCGATGAAGAAAAAGCAGGAGGCACAAAAATGATCCCTGAAATTGGCGAATTTGCATTAATTATTGCCTTGTTTTTATCGGCTGTTTTGGCGCTAGTGCCAATGTACGGTGCAGCGACTGTTAATGAATTGTGGATGAGCTACGCTAAACCTTTGGCGAAAGGTCAGTTTTTATTTATGCTGATTAGCTTTATTTGCCTGGGTTATGCATTTTCTCAGGATGATTTCTCGGTTATTTATGTTGCTCAACATTCTAATAGCCAGATGCCGATACAATTCAAACTCAGTGCGATCTGGGGTGGTCATGAAGGGTCTTTATTATTATGGGCTTTTATATTAAGTGGCTGGACACTCGCTGTCAGTTTATTTAGTCGTTCTTTACCTCTGGATATGCTTGCCCGCGTTCTATCGGTAATGGGGATTATTGCGACAGGTTTTATTTCCTTTTTATTAGTCACTTCTAGCCCTTTTTTACGATATTTACCAAGCTTTCCAGAAGATGGAGCTGATTTAAACCCCTTGTTACAGGATTTTGGCTTAATTGTTCACCCCCCCATGCTATATATGGGGTATGTAGGTTTCTCTGTTGCCTTTTCTTTTGCTATTGCAGCCTTATTGTCAGGTCGGCTAGATACCGCATGGGCGCGTTGGTCCAGATCCTGGACTAATATAGCCTGGGCATTTTTAGGTCTAGGAATTACGCTGGGAAGCTGGTGGGCATATTATGAGTTGGGCTGGGGTGGCTGGTGGTTCTGGGATCCTGTAGAAAATGCTTCGTTAATGCCCTGGCTGGTGGGTACTGCCCTGGTGCATTCATTAGCCGCAACTGAGAAACGTGGGGTTTTCAAAAGCTGGACTTTGTTATTAGCAATTTTTGCTTTTTCCTTAAGCTTATTAGGTACATTCCTGGTACGGTCAGGCGTATTAACTTCGGTGCATGCTTTTGCCAGTGATCCTGAACGTGGTTTTTTTATCTTGATGCTACTTGCCATCACTATGGGCGGGTCTTTAACCTTATATGCATTTAAAGCTCCCAATGTAAAAAGTGAGTCGAATTTTTCATGGCTTTCCAGAGAGGTATTATTACTGGTAAATAATGTTTTTCTTACGGTTATGGCGGTAACAGTATTGCTAGGTACTTTATACCCCTTGTTAATTGATGCTTTAGGTGCGGGTAAGATTTCAGTTGGCCCACCGTACTTCAATGCCGTATTTGTGCCTATTATGGGAACTATGGCTGTTGCTATGGGTATTTCAGTTGCTGTTAGATGGCGTGAAACATCTACTAAAGTTGTGATCGATAAGTTATGGTTGCCAGCTGCAATCAGTATTCTATGTGGTCTTATTTTTCCTTTTTTCTATGGGTCAGGTTTTGATTTCAGGGTGTTTATAGGCATCAGTGTTAGCTTATGGGTTATCAGTACAGTTATTACAGAATTTATTGGTAAATTTCGCAATGCACAATCGTTTAGCATAAAATTAAAGCAACTCCCTTTTAGCTATTATGGAATGATGCTCGCACATATTGGGGTAGCAGTGACAGCTATTGGTATTACGCTGGTTTCAACGTATAGCGAAGAACGCGATATACGTATGGCAAAAGGTGATAGCGTAGAACTTGCTGGTTACCAGTTTATTTTTCAAGGGACTCATGTTGTCAAAGGTCCAAACTATGTGGCAGATCAGGCGACTATAGAGGTCTTAGAAAGTGGTACCTTTGTTGTTACCCTACATCCAGAGAAGCGTCGCTATAATGTTAAACGCAATATGATGACCGAAGCAGATATTGATGCAGGTTTATTTAGAGATTTATATGTTGCTCTGGGTGAGCCGCTTAATAATGGTGAAGCATGGGCAGTCAGGGTGCATTACAAACCATATGTGCGTTGGTTATGGTTAGGTGGGATTTTAATGGCATTAGGTGGATTATTAACGGTAGCTGACAAACGCTATCGTCAAAGCAAAGCTGAGCCGGAGGATGCTTATGTCTAGGTTGCTGCTATTTATTCCATTACTATTATTTTTTGTACTAGCTGCTTTTTTATGGAAAGGTTTAAGTATTGATCCCAGAGAATTGCCTTCGGCTTTACTGGATAAACCTTTTCCTGAATTTAGTTTATCTCCGCTACGGGAACCTGAACAAATTGTAACGACTAAGGACTTTATCGGTCAGCCTGTGTTAGTTAATGTCTGGGCAACCTGGTGTCCTTCCTGTCGGCAAGAGCATGAGCAATTACTAGCGATTTCTCAGTCAGGAGAAATCCCTATCATTGGTTTGAACTATAAAGATGAGCGTGAATTAGCTTTAAACTGGCTACAGCAATTGGGTAACCCTTATCAGTTTAATATTTATGATGTGGATGGGATGCTGGGTCTGGATTTAGGTGTTTATGGTGCCCCCGAAACTTATTTACTGGATGCGCAAGGCATTATTCGATATCGACACGTGGGAGTGCTTACAGCACAGGCCTGGCAGGATTTAAAAGTGATCATCAAAGGGTGGGACAGTGTTAAAAATTAAAGTATTGATTGGTTTTATTTTATTGCTGAGTAGCTTTCTGTTATCGGCTGCCATTGATGTTTACCAGTTTGATGATCCAGAAAAAGAAGGTCGTTTTCAAAAACTGGCTTTTGAACTGCGGTGTCCCAAGTGCCAGAATCAGAATATTGCTGATTCAAATGCTGAAATAGCTAAAGATTTACGTACTAAAATTCAGCAAATGCTGATAGCTGATAAAAGCGACATGGAAATTGTTGATTATATGGTTGAGCGATATGGTGATTTTGTACTTTATGAGCCACGAGTAAAACCACAAACTTATCTATTATGGTATGGACCAGCACTATTTCTAGTTTTGGGCTTGATTATTATAATATTGATTATTCGTAGCCGGAACAAAACATACCAACAGATTAATGAGAATGAGTCATCGCTTTCTGATAGCGAATCAGAAGCTTTGCATGCATTGCTTAAAACAAATCAAGAGAAAAAATAATGATGACACTATGGATAGTTATTGCTGCCATGCTATTGATGGCAGCTGTTATATTATTGTGGCCAATAGCTTGTTATAAACAAGGACAAGAAAACGCGCCGGTATTATCCCAAAAACAGCAAAATGTGAGTATTTTTCAGGAGCGTTTAGCAGAGCTGGAAAATGAACAGACACAAGGCAATCTGGATAAGTCTACTTTTCAGCAATTGAAAACAGAGCTGGAGAAAACCCTATTGGGAGATGTTCAATTTGAAGAGCAGCCGATTCAAAAAGCACCTAAAAATGTCAGCATACAAAACTGGCTGGTAATGGGAGTTATCACAGGTGTTTTTGTACTTGCATGCCTGGCAACTTATAACAGTTTAGGGGCAAGTGACAAATATCAACAATTTTTGACTTTGGCTGATGCACCCTTATCTGAGGAGCATGTCGCCGAGACAAAAGCACCTGATTTTGCTATGGCTGTCAAAGCGCTTAAAGTAAAGTTAGCGGAAAACCCTGAAGATATTGAAAAATGGTTTTTGCTTGCAAATAGCTATGCTGCCATGGGAGATTTTAGACAGGCAGGGGAAGTTTATAATAAGGTTGCAGGTATACTTGGAGAGGATAAGCCAGGTTATGCTGCGGCAAAAGCAGCTTATGCTCAGATGATGTTCCAGGTGGCTGGCGAGAAAATGGTTCCAGTTGTGCAGCAAGCAATAAATGAAGCCTTAAGGGTTGACCCAGAAGAGCCTACAGCACTCATTTTACAGGGACTCAATGCTTACCAGGAACAAGCATATCCTGAAGCAATTACCGCATGGGAAAAAGCCAAAATTAAAGCTGGGGAGGCGCAAGTCAGAAAATTTCTTGATCCCGCTATAGCAGAAGCACGTAGGGAAATGGGTGCAATAACGCCGCCTGTTATGCAGCAGGAAAAATCGGATCAAAAAATCGCTGAGACTATAACAAAAACAGCAAGTATCAAGGTTAATTTAGATATCAGCCCAGCATTGCGTGCAAAAGTGAGTCCTCAGGAGCGTATATTTGTTTTCGCCAAGGCTGGCATGCCCATGCCATTAGCAGCAGAGCGTTTACAAGTGAAAGATCTACCTATTACTTTGGTTTTAGATGATACAAAAGCAGCGATGCCCACAGCAAAAATTTCTTCAGCCGAGTTTGTCGATATTACAGCACGAGTTGCTTTATCTGGAAGCCCGCGAGCTAGTAAAGGAGACCTATATGCCACAGCAAAACATGTAGCCGTGCAGAAAGGTGTAGAAATAACTCTACTTATTGATAAGGTTGTAGACTAAGAAATCAAAGTTAAATAAACCCCAAAACTAAGTGTAGCCCGTATGAAGCGTGCGGAATACGGGAAAGTAAAAACGCAGTTCTAGCTAATGGTGTAAGTTTTAGCATACGGAGACAACGGTCGAAGAATATGTATCGAGTTTCTATGGATATATTGAGTGATCAAACAGAGTACAGTCAGAATTTTAATTACCCTATGACAACTCTATTAAATATTTTTTCCATCATATTATAGAAGCAGCACATCTGAAAACGTGAGCAAAAAACCACTTGGTTTTTTGCTGTGAGTTATGCCATGAAAAATTAAGTCAAAGTGATAGTGATAAAATTCTCAGCTACATATTCCTGTATAGATTATATAATAAGGGAGAAATGTTATTTACAGGAAAAAATAGAGAATAATGAAAAAGCCCTTGTTAACAGAAAATGACTGGATTTTAAGTTATAAATCTAGTTTTCGGTATGATTTACCCGCCAGTATTATTGTTTTTCTGTTGGCCTTACCCTTATGTTTAGGTATCGCACTTGCCTCCGGTGCACCGTTATTCGCGGGGTTAATTGCAGGGGTTGTCGGAGGTGTTGTTGTTGCCAGCCTAAGTGGTTCGGCTCTGGGTGTGAGTGGCCCCTCTGCTGGACTGGCAGTCATTGTATTTGTTGCCATTCAGGAAGTAGGCTTTGAAGCAGTGTTACTTGCTGTTGTTTTAGCTGGTGTGATTCAGTTTGTCATAGGTAACCTTGGCGCAGGCGTAATCGGATATTATATTCCTTCGGCGGTTATTACCGGTATGTTATCCGGGATTGGGATTATTATCTTTCTTAAACAGATTCCGCATGCAATGGGCTATGACAAGGATTATGAAGGGGATATGTCGTTCATGCAAAGTGATGACTATACAACTTTGACAGAGCTGGGACATATGATTGATTTCATTGCGCCGGGTGCGGTTGTGATCAGTCTAATTTGTCTAGGGATATTACTGCTATGGGAAACAAACTGGATTAAACAATACCATTTTAGACATTGGATACATGGATCACTCGTTGTGGTGATTGCAGGTGTGTTATTTAATCAGTTGTTTATATCTTTCTATCCTGCGTGGGCGTTAAGTGGTAATCACTTGGTACTGTTACCTGTTACTGAAACACTGAGCGATGTTTTAAGCTTAATCACCTTACCTGATTTTAGTCAGATTAGTAACCCAGCTATTTACCCTGTTGCTGTCACTATTGCAATCGTTGCAAGTCTGGAAACATTGGTGTGTGTTGAGGCTACCGATAAACTGGATCCTTATAAGCGAATGACCTCGAATAATCGGGAACTTAGAGCGCAAGGCATAGGTAATATTTGTTCAGGCTTAATAGGTGGTTTACCTATCACTCAATTAATTGTACGTAGTTCAGCTAATATTCAATCTGGCGCACGTACTAAAACATCAGCTTGTATGCATGGTATCTTGTTATTAATAGCGGTGCTGTTGATTCCTAATCTGGCAAACAAGATTCCTTTGGCAAGTTTAGCTGCTATTTTATTGGTGGTTGGCTATAGATTAGCCAGACCCACAATATTTAAGACCATGTATCAGGTCGGTTTCTATCATTTTATTCCGTTTATAGCGACGGTTATTGGATTGATTTTTTCTGACATGTTGACGGGGATCATGATTGGTGTGGCGTTTGCCCTAATTTTTATTTTGTTGGAAACTTTAAAAGTTGGCTTTCATGTACATGAGCAGCAGCATCTAAATAAAACCATTATTACCTTATCAGAAAACGTTTCATTTCTGAATAAGTCTAATATTTTACATTTACTAAATAATTTACCGAAAAAATCCAATATTGTAATTGATGCAACTAATGCCAAATACATTGATTATGATGTTTACGAAGTCATTCAAAACTTTAAAGTAGAAGCAAAACGTAAAGGTATCAATCTATTGGTTCAGAACTTGCGTGGATTTGGTTTATTAAAACCAGTTGAACGCACTTTACCGATAACTAAAGAAGTACAGCAGGCCTTGACACCAAATGAAGTTCTGAATATCTTAAAGTCTGGTAACAAACGATTTATTAATAGCCTAAGAAACAAGCGGAACTTGTTAGAACAGGCTAATGAAAGTGTAGAAGGGCAGTTTCCTATTGCCATTATTTTAAGCTGTATTGATTCACGTACCTCTGCAGAATTGATTTTTGACCAGGGATTAGGAGATGTTTTTAGTGTCCGGGTTGCAGGAAATGTGGTTAATGATGATATCTTAGGCAGTATGGAATATGCCTGTAAGGTAGCTGGATCCAAGTTAGTTGTCGTATTGGGCCATACACATTGTGGAGCGATAAAAGGTGCATGTACCGGCGCTAAGCTTGGTAATTTAACCGGCTTGCTGGACAAAATTCAGCTAGCTGTTGAATCGGTTAACAAGGGAGAGATGACTGAAAACAGCACTTTAGACTACCCTCATGAAGATCAGGTTGCTGAACGTAATGTGGAAATGATGGTCGAACAAGTCAAGCAAAGGAGTAAAGTATTATGCGAGATGGAAGCGGGAAGTGAAATTGCGATAGTCGGTGCTATGTACAATATAGAAACAGGGCTAGTCGAGTTTTATAATTAAATGAATAGAGTCTACTCCCGTATAAACTAAACAAGTAGGGCGTGGTTTTAGCCCGCTAATTACAGCTAAAGTGACACATGTACAAACATGTTGATATTTAACTGATTTATCCACAACCTTCAGTTAATCTCATCACCTTTGGCGTTAGCAGGGTTCTTGTGGTTTATGTAATAGCCTATTGGTAATGAAAGGTTTATTTTGTAATGACTGAGGATTGTATGTAAATCATATATTCATGATGTTCATCATGAATTCTAATAAAATGTAAATGCACATTGCTCTTTCTATCAGTGAGTTATTACTTACCCTGTGCGATGCGTCTGCCAATCAGACTGGCAATTAATACAGCAAGATAAAATTGCCCCATAATGGCTTCTAATACGACAAATACCCTTGCTGTCATGGTGACGGGAGAAATGTCCCCGTAGCCTAATGTCGTCAAAGTGACCATACTGAAATACCACATCTGGAAAATAAAGTTTTGTGTTGATGCTTCGGCATTTGACATTGAAAATGAACTCGGGTTACTAATTTCTATTACTTGATAGATAGAAGCCCAGGCTAAGCCAAAAATAAAGTAGACAGCGACAGCTGCGTAAATCAACTCAGCAGTTATGTTGCTTTGACTTAGAATAAACTTAAGCATACGCACTGCAATATAAGTCCAGAACAGGGTATTGCTACTATGCTCCAATATGAGCCATAAATCGAATTGATAGAAATAGTGGGTCCAACGAAATACGACTGCTAACAATGCCAGGCCAAGGCTAATTAATAAGGGCCGCCGGGTATCGGATATAGCTATAACACCAGAAAATATAATCAGCATAAAAAACAGATTTAATACCAGTGTCGCTACAAGGGAATTTTCTACGATGGGATATATTGCAAAAAAAAGTATTAATGAAAATAAAAGTACCAGAAAACGATTATTTTTTTTAAAGAAGATAATACGTAGTAAGGAGTGATTGTACATTTTTTAACTCTCATAGATCTGAATTAACAGTGTTTGTTTTATCACACTGGAACGGTTAGGTTAAGTATTTTCTTAATAACAGAAGGTTGAATAGGGGCAATTTTAAGCAATTGCATTACAATTATTTTAGTGGCGCAAAATGGCCAGAATTCAGTTTCGATACAGGTTATAATTTCATAAATTTGTATTTTTCAAAGAGTGTTAAGTTACGTGTATGAAGCATTTTGATAAATGGAAGTGAGACTTCAAAGCCTTGAGTGTCGTCGTATAACTTATATAATTCGTGCCTCAGAGCATATATGTAGCTACTAAATACTAAATAGTAAATAGTAAATAGTAAGTATAATTATTTTCCATGGAATGTAAAAAAGGATTACCAGTTTAAGACGGGACAAATCTTAGGGAAGTAGGCTTTTAGCCTACACGCACAAGCTATGTGCTACACCTGTAGGCTAAAGCCTACTCAATGGCATTCGCTTAAGCCATTACCCCATTCGGTTAAGAGCCCGCACGA
>NZ_BDMN01000238.1 GCF_002189065.1 Bathymodiolus platifrons methanotrophic gill symbiont | reverse complement strand
CGACAGGGCAATTCGCTGATTCGACGTGTGCTAGCAGCACGCGAGAGGAGCAAGAATTGCATTCCGAATAGCCGTCCAGCCAGTGAGGTAGTAATGACGAAGCGGCTTTTGTGCGTAGTCGTTGCGGACGCAGGGCGTTCAGGGCATCTCCCATCCGCTGCGTAGGTGAACGAATTATGGCGACAGGAGTCCCGGAATTTCGTGAGGTAGCATGGCGCGCCTGGCCTTCTATGGCTTTAACGCCTTCATCAGCATATCCATCTAGTAAGGCGTTTAAGACTTTTTGAGCTGTTTCTGAATACTTGGTAAAGTAATTGCGTTTTTTAACATTATTAGCACGCTCTTGTCGCGTTAATGCGGGCTGGTCAAAGGCAATGTGGCAAATAAGATCGAATGGATCAAGATCTTTGCTTATATCATCGTCCAACGCTCCCCAAATAACGCCTTCTACCGCTAATTCATCAATAATAACTTGCTTTCGATCAGCATCTTGCCATTTTTGAATAAAATCATCTAGTGAAGAGTATTGTTTTAATATTGTATTACGGGTGTAATCTTTAAAGGATTCGGTGACTAGCTTGCCATCGGTATCGTAATACTGCACTCTTTCGGCTATTTTCTTAACTGTAATGCCAGAAACTTGAAATTTAATAAAGCGACTTTCATCTTCACCCCAGTCGGTATTTATTTCGCCTGTGTCAAAATTATCACTGCGAGGGTCATACTCAGGTTCTGGTTCATTGGTACCTAACAGATCATTATTCGATATATTTTCATCAGCTCCTGTAAGCTCAGTGATAAAGTCATCACACTCCTCATCAATGATAACTTCAGGTTTGGTATTCAATATTTTTTCAGGCGGCCCATCAAAATCTTCATCGGCAAAAAGCTCGGTGGCTTTTTTAAAGTCTAAAATGGTGAACCAGAGTTTGTTGTATTTTTCGTCGATACGCGTGCCACGACCAATAATTTGTTTAAATTTCGTCATGGATTGAATGTTTTGATCCAGCACAATAAGTTTACAGGTTTTAGCATCGACTCCTGTACTCATTAATTCTGATGTTGTGGCAATAACAGGGTAGGCTTTCTTTGGATTAATAAAATTATCTAGCTGGGCCTTACCAATTTCATCATCGCCTGTAATTTTCATGACATATTTATCATTTTTAGCGACTTGACCTGGATTTAAATTAATTAATGCACGGCGCATACGTTCGGCATGATCTATATCGTTACAGAAAACAATGGTTTTTGCCATTGGGTCTGTACGTTTTAAATAACTGGTAATGGTTTGTGCAACTAATTCGGTACGTTCATTTATTACTAAAGTACGATCAAAATCTTTTTGGTTAAAGATGCGGTCATCAATCAGTTCACCCTTTTTATCGACCTGTCCTTTAGTTGGTCGTCAGCCTTGCAAATCGATGTCTATATCTACTCTTACAACTTTGTAGGGTGCTAGGAAACCATCCTCGATACCTTGTTTTAAGGTGTAAGTGAAAACTGGCTCACCGAAGTAATCAATATTTGAAACTTCTTCTGTTTCTTTAGGTGTTGCAGTTAAACCGATTTGAGTGGCTGAGCTAAAATATTCCAATATTTCACGCCACGCACTATCCTCAGCAGCACTCCCTCTATGACACTCGTCAATAATAATTAAATCAAAGAAGTCTTTATCAACTTGCTTATAGGCTTTTTGGTTTTCTTCGGGCCCTGTTAACGCCTGATATAGGGCAAGGTGTATCTCAAAAGCAGGGTCAACTGTACGCCCAGTTACTTTAGTCATTGCCTGACCGAAGGGTTGAAAGTCATTGATACGGGTTTGATCAACCAGAATATTTCGATCAGCCAAAAATAAAATACGTTTTTTCTGACGAGCCTTCCATAAACGCCAGATGATTTGAAAAGCGGTGTAAGTTTTACCCGTACCAGTCGCCATGACTAGTAATATACGGTTTTTATCCTTTGAAACCGCTTCGATGGTTTTATTAATGGCTTGTAACTGATAATAACGCGGTGTTTTACCGCTGCCATCATCATGGTAGTTTTGGGTGATTAGTGGTAATTGTGCTGCTGTGAATCCACGAAATTTACAATACTTTTGCCAAAGCTGCTCTGGCGAGGGAAAGTCTGATAATTGAATCTGTGTTTCGAGTTGATCTGTGTTGGTCTTGTCGTGAAAGATAAACCCATCGCCGTTAGATGAAAACACAAAGGGTACTTCCAGTAATCGAGCATAATCTAGCCCTTGCTGTATGCCTTTGCCAACCTCGTGTTTATTG
Source organism: Bathymodiolus platifrons methanotrophic gill symbiont (assembly GCF_002189065.1). GTDB lineage: Bacteria > Pseudomonadota > Gammaproteobacteria > Methylococcales > Methylomonadaceae > Methyloprofundus. The sequence goes on along the minus strand of NZ_BDMN01000238.1, from coordinate 20,028 downwards.
GCTTTAGCTTCAATGACCGCTAATGGAATATTGGGTTGATGATATAGCACTATATCAGCTGATTTGACCGTCTTGCGTACACCAAGCTGGCCACGTACGATAACTTTACCATCACGTAACTTAACCTCTTGGCGGATTTGTGTCATCAAATCCCAGCCTGCATTTTGTACGGCTGGCATGATGTATTTGCTGATGATGTCAGTTTCGCTGAGTGATTTTTTGTCCATATGGGTACTATTCCTTTACTGAATTAAAGCTATATTTTAATAATAGCTTACTTTCAGCGGAGTGATTAGCTGGTTAGTAGCAATAATATTAAGGAGTTATACAACAGTCGTCAAATCTAACGAATATTGAATTATCCAAGTACTTTGAAATGAATTTTTTGTTAAGAGGCGCGAGTGTAAACTTTTCTCACATCTCTTGAGATTATATAAAATTTTATATAAACTAGACAAAAATAAACAAGGAGATCAGAAGTGGCCCTAAAATTTTACGAAAGTCCTTTTCATGCGACTGAAACCGCTGAAGTCGCAAGCAATATGGTTTTACGCGCTGACATTACTATCATGATTAGAGATATTATTGAACGTCAAGGCTGGACACAGCAACAAGCTGCTAAAGAACTCAGCTTAAGCCAGCCTCGCGTTTCAGACATTATGAATGGCAAAATAGAAAAATTCACCTTGGATTTTTTAGTTACCGTTCTTGATACCCTTGGATTTAAAGCTCGCTTTACTTTTGGCGATATCAATAGTGCAAATATTGATATAAGGCGCGTCAAAAGCGAATCTATTTAATTTTTAACTCACTCTTAAGCTCTTTATACCTAGCTTTTGCAGTTTTCATTGCCTGCTTATCCACTCCATTCGTTGTTTTTTCAAATGAATGGAGTACAAATACCACATCCAAATATTTAGCAGTATAGATACACCTAAAAGCAGGGTGTCCGTTTATCTTCAACTCTATAATACCAGCACCTATACTGCTTAATGATGTGATGATTAAAAATGGCTTCTTATTTTTTTGAATAGCTCTCAGGCTTGTTCCAAATTCACTCTGTATATCCTTTGGCAGGTCTTTATACTCTCTTTCAGCGGCAGCATTAACAAATGCAAATTTCTTTTCGGTCACTATTATGCCTCCTCAATTCGGATAATAAGTTCATAAACGTTGTGTAGTGCTAGCATTACACAACTGAATAGTACTTATAATGAGACTCTAAAATCTACCCACATTTGCTCTCCCCACAATTCAAACAAGTCATACAACCATCCATCAATACTAGGGCTTTAGTCTGGCATTTAGTACAAAGTTGGGCTTGCTCAGGAAAGTCATTACTTTCATCAGCCTGCTCGCCATGTTTGGCTTCAAACTCTTTGCGCTTTTCGGCAAGAAATTGTTTCTGATGTGCTTCCAGTTCTATGTCCTTTAACATGCCGATCTGCTTCATATGTTGCTCAATCGCATGACCGATTTCAGCCACTAAAGAAGGCATATAGACACCGCCTTTTTTGAAATAGCCACCTTTAGGATCAAACACAGCTTTTAGCTCTTCAACCATAAAGGTGATATCTCCCCCTTTACGAAAGACGGCTGAAATAACCCGGGTTAAGGCAAGTACCCATTGAAAATGCTCCATATTTTTGGAGTTAATAAATACTTCATAGGGGCGACGTTCTTCGTGCTCGGTGCCCATATTCAGGATCATGTCATTCACTGTGATATACAGGGCATGTTCTGATTGCGGGGTTTTAATTTTATAGGTCGAGCCAAACAACATTTCCGGGCGTAATACATGCTCGTCCATGCTAATAACATCTGGCTTTTCTTTCTCTTTTACTGCTGCTTGCTGTTCTTCTTTGGTAACGACTTTAAAGCCGACAATTTTTTTATCTATTTTTATGCTCATTTTTTCTGCCTTAGAATTTTCCGTAGTAGCCTTCTTTTAAGGCATCAAACAAATTAGCTGCACTGTGCATTTCACCATCGTATTCAATTTCTTCATTACCTTTTAATTCGATCACATGGCCATCTTCCAGAGTAAATTGATAGGTGGTATTTTCCAGGTCTGACTCTTTTACCAGTACACCTTGAAAAGCTTCAGGATTAAAACGGAAAGTTGTGCAACCTTTTAAGCCCTGCTCATACGCATACATATAGACATCTTTAAAATCTTCGTATGGAAAGTCTGTGGGTACATTAGCTGTTTTTGAAATCGATGAATCGATCCATACTTGTGCTGCCGCTTGTACATCCACATGTTGTTTAGGCGTAATCGCATCTGCAGTAATAAAGTACTCCGGTAATTGTTCGTCTGCCTGTTCGCTATAGGGCATCGCCTTATCATTAACCAGAGCACGATAAGCGAGTAATTCAAAAGAAAAAACATCGATTTTTTCTTTGCTCTTTTTGCCTTCACGAATGACATTACGCGCATAATGATGAGCAAAACTGGGCTCAATTCCATTACTGGCATTATTGGCTAATGAGAGTGAAATCGTGCCTGTTGGAGCAATTGAACTATGGTGAGTAAAGCGCGCTCCCTGTTCGGCTAATTGTGCAACCAATTCAGGCTCTTCCTGTGCCACCAGTTGCATATAACGACTGTATTTTGCATGTAATACTTTTCCTGCAATCTCATCGCCGGCCTTATAACCGTCAGTTACCATTTCTGGGCGTTTATGTAACATGGAGCCAGTCACTTTATAAGTCTGCTCAAGAGCGGGGGCAGTGCCTTTTTCTTTAGCTAAATGAAGTGCTTCTTTCCAGCCTTCTATGGCTAAAATTTTAGTGACTTCGCTAGTAAAGCCCAATGATTCTTTATCACCATATTTCATGCCTAACATGGTTAATGTCGAGCCTAAGCCCAAATAACCCATGCCATGACGGCGTTTAGATGTGATTTCTTTGCGTTGTTTCTCTAATGGTAAGCCATTTATTTCTACAACATTATCCAGCATGCGGGTGAAAATGCGGATGGTTTTACGATAATCGGCCCAGTTAAATGATGCTTTGTCAGTAAACGGTTTTTCAATAAATCGAGTCAGGTTGATGGAGCCTAGAAGGCATGATCCATAAGGTGGGAGAGGTTGCTCTCCACATCCACGATTAACAATTGTTTCTGTAATCCATGTATCTGATTTTGGTTCATATAGATCATAAACTGTAGCAACGCCAGCATCTTCAATATTAATAATTTCAGTTGTTGCTAATTGCCCATTATCAAATGTACTTACTAAATCTCCGACTATTAACTCATCTAAACGCTTATTTCTATTTATTACTCCATTATCATTAACAGTATGAAAAATATGTGCTTCAGTAGCAAGAAGTGATTTTTTATTGGAAAATGATACTTTTAAAACAGCTACATTTTCGTGTTTTTCTACTGTTTCAACTGCCCCTGAACCATCAACCGTTGAAATAATATCACCTTCTTTAATCGCTTCAACTTTTCGTAAGCCTTGAGGTGTATGTACTAGCGTACCTTCTGCTAGACAAGGATTTGTCGCCCGAATATCTTCACAAAACCAGTTATTATTCATTTCATTGACTTTATCAATCAGAATAAATCCTGGCTCAGCATAGTCATAAGTTGAAGACATGATAATGTCCCACAAACGACGGGCTGGCATTGTTTTTGTTATTTTACAGGCAACCAGACCATCTTCATTTTCAACATAGCCTTCGGTATGGGGTAAATCACGCCAGAGAATAAGTGATTCATCATTCAAATCCAGATTATCTTCTTCCCGCTCGCGTTGCATAATAGGAAAAGATAGAGGCCAGGACTTATCTTCTTTCACCGCTACAACAAATTCTGCGGTAATGAGCAAAGATAAATTAAACTGGCGTAAACGACCATCTTCACGTTTAGCACGGATAAATTCAACGACATCTGGATGGCCTATATCAAAAGTCGCCATTTGTGCGCCACGTCGCCCACCCGCAGATGAAACGGTAAAACACATTTTGTCGTAAATATCCATAAAGGACAGCGGGCCTGAGGTATATGCACCTGCTCCCGAGACATATGCATCCTTAGGTCTTAAGGTGGAAAATTCATAACCGATGCCACAGCCTGCTTTTAACGTAAGCCCCGCTTCATGTACCTTGCCAAGGATATCATCCATCGAATCGACAATAGAACCTGAAACAGTACAGTTTATAGTCGAAGTCGCTGGTTTGTGTTCGTGTGCACCTGCATTAGAAATAATTCGTCCGGCTGGAATAACACCCTGACGTAAAGCCCATAAAAACTCTTTATAGTATGAATCCTGTTTGGCTTTACCTTTTTCAACACTGGATAAGGCTTTAGCAACTCGTTGATAAGTCTCATCAATACTGCCATCAATAGCAGCGCCTGATTTGGTTTTTAAGCGATATTTAGTATCCCATATGTCGGCTGAAGCATCTTGTAAGGGGATATCGGTAATGGCATCCAAGTCAGTACTTAACTTTGTTGGCATATCTATTCCTTGTTTCTAAGTATATTGTCTCGACATGACATAATTTTCCTCTGCTACCTTATTAAGCAAGGAAACCTTGTGCCACGGCAGGCATGGGCATGTTCTAATTTTGAGGCTGTAGTATAACACAAGATATAGTGCTTAAAAATATTCTAAACACTATATAGGGGGTATTCATCTAAAAATAACATTCATCGTACTCGCGTGTTATGAAGACTGCCTAGCGATTAAAATAGGCTAATAGCCAGAGGAGTGACAGCGCTTTAGCTTTTTTAGTAACAACAATAGCTAAAACTAATTTAATGCCTTATATATTCCTGACTACCCACAACTCTCAGCTAATTGACAAAAAAGTGATATTGCTGCCATCGGACTCCTCAATAGATAGCCAGCTTGTAGTTTTAAAATATCAACCTTATGTAGCCCGCATGAAGTTTACGGAATGCGGGAAATCGACGCGATACCCTCCCGTATTACGCAGAGCTTCATACGGGCTATATTATACTTTCAGTCGTTTATAGTGCTTTATAACGGTTAACTGCGGATTCTAGGTTGAACGATATTACAAGTTGCAGTATTGGCTAATATCAACCTCATCAATCTGTACAGGATTGAGATATTGTTCGGCATATTGCTGATAAATCCCACTGCTTAAAAACAGTCTGAATACATCAGGATCTATATGCTTAGGAATAAGCACGAAACAACTTCCCGATATTAATTATTCTTGAGGAATTGCACGGTAATTCCATTTTGGTAAATGTGTATCAAATACAATCGGCATTATTTCTTTGAAGTCAGCGGCATATTTTCGTCCTGTCTCGTATATTTTGTCGAGTATGTGAACAATTGTTGTTAGTCCTTTTGACGTTGATGTTCTAGAAATCAATGTTTTAACTGTTTCAACCGAGTCAAATACAACACCTTCACAAGCACGAGTCACATGAGGAAAAAAACGATGTTCAATGGGATTATACTTGGAGGTATAAGGAGGATAGTGGGCAATCCTAATTTCCAATCCAAGTGCATTCGCAGTCTTTTGTAAATCTTCTTTAAAAATGTAGTGCCGTGAGCTGTTACTCCCTCCACCATCGCAAAGGATCAACAATGATTTTGCTTTAGGATAATGAATAATACCCTCGTTTACCCACCATTGAAATAAGCTATCACAGGCAAATTCACTGGTATCATGACTCGTTCCAAGCGTGATATATCCTGTGTTTCGTTTGAGGTCATAAAACCCATGAGGAATAACACTGCCTGTTGCAGAGCTAGGGAAATCATGATCATTCGTTTGAATGGCTGCTTGTGTATAGAGCGATCCATTACGATAAAAAGTACCCAATAACTCTTTCTTTTTGGTATCCATACTAATAACAGGGTTTCCCGCATCCAGGTAGTCCTGCTTCAATTGGGTAATATTTTCAAATTGAGCATTGCGGTCAGGATGACCACCCATCGTAATGTTTTTCTGGGCTTTGCGCTTAACATATTCATGTTTTTTTAATAAATATCGAACGATATTACGACTGACAGAATAACCCTTTTTTAATAATTCACTGACGATTTCACGCGGCTTTAGATAAGTCCACCTAATAGATGAATTCATTGGATTGCCTGCTGTATGCTGTTGAAGAATATCTAAAAAGTCTTGATCTATTCCACTGTATTCAGGGGTAGAGGTCTTTTTTTTCGACCGCCTCCAGGTTGTCTGATTCCTGTTATATCCAGTTCTAATTCGGTGAGTTCTTTTTTTCCTTGGCGGATAGTTTTTGGGTCACACTCTAATAAAGCTGAAATATAGTTAACGCCACCATGAGATAATTTTTCACTTTCAATGGCGGCATACCGTCGCTTATTTTTTTCACAAAGTGAGTCATAAAATTTCTTCATCGACTTTTCGATATTTTTTTTATAAGGAAATGACATAAGACAACCACTGAGTAATAAATTAAGATAACCTTAATTTAGGGGAGATATTTCATTATTCAAGCTTGGCTGCTTCAGGATGTTATTTCGTGCACATTCCTTATCTTTAACCATAAAACTCATAATGCGTATTGCTTCACTTAGCGTTTTAGCTTTTTTATACGGTCTGTCAGAAGCGGTCAGTGCTTCAAAAATATCCGCTAATGCCATTATCCTTGCTGTTACCGGCATTTCATTACCAGTTAAGCGCTTAGGATAACCGGTACCATCCATTTTTTCATGGTGGCTTCCGGCAATTGCAGGTACTTCTGTCAAATGCTTAGGGTATGGCAGATTCTCCAGCATAATAATGGTTTGTACTATATGGTCATTGATTTTAAAGCGCTCTTCCGCAGTGAGTGTGCCCCGCTCGATGCCTAGGTTATACAATTCGCCACGATTATATTTGTATTCAGGCACATCCATACGAAAACCCCAGGCATTGTCTTCTGCCATTTTATCGCTTTCGTTGCGCTCAATGATATGTTCGACTTTGTCAGCGAGTAAATTTTCTTCAGTTGGCAATGTTGTTTCTGGCGCTCTTTGTTTACGCTGGCTTTCTTCCCAGGAAATACCGAGCCTATCATCTAGTGTCCTGGTCCATGTATAGTCGGCAATTTCTGCAAGACGCTCAATCTTTTCCGGCGCCATAAATTCACCGCCTTCATTACATTCGGCAATAAAAGCAAAATCCTGATCCAGCTTTTGTAATTTATTGTTCAGGTCTGTACGCAGTGTATCTGGGTTTCCACCATTAGCAACTTGCTGCCAATACCGAATTTCGGCATCTCTTTTTAAAACCTCGACTCGCATTCTAATTTCGTCGCTTTATCAACCACGTATTCAGGCGTGGTTACTTTTCCGCAATCATGCAACCAACTGGCTATATATAAGGACTCCCATTGCTCTTCATTGAGTTGAAAATTCTGAAAAGGAGCGTCATTACTGGCACAAGCCGCCTGTGCGATAAGTTTGGTTATTTCTGGCACTCGCGCACAGTGCCCGCCGGTATATGGTGATTTAGAGTCAATCGCACCGGCTATCAATTTAATAAAGGATTCCAGCAAGGCCTTCTGTAGCATAAGCAACTGGCGACTTTCTAGGGAAACTGCCGCAAAGCCCGACAGTGCTTGAACAAAGGAAATATGCTGCTCGCCATTATTTTTTTTATCAGCTTGATTTTTGTACAATAAACACAGTATGCCAATCGTTTCCTCTTGTCTGTTACGTAAAGGTAGAGCAATCATTTGTGCAGTATCTGTTGCCAATTTATCTAACAGAGCATTTAATTGGCTAGGCTGCTTTGATGATAGTTCGATAACACTGCTGGCTTTTTTATCTAAGGAATAAGCACGAAACAACTTCCCGATATTAATTATTCTTGAGGAATTGCACGGTAATTCCATTTTGGTAAATGTGTATCAAATACAATCGGCATTATTTCTTTGAAGTCAGCGGCATATTTTCGTCCTGTCTCGTATATTTTGTCGAGTATGTGAACAATTGTTGTTAGTCCTTTTGACGTTGATGTTCTAGAAATCAATGTTTTAACTGTTTCAACCGAGTGAAATACAACACCTTCACAAGCACGAGTCACATGAGGAAAAAAACGATGTTCAATGGGATTATACTTGGAGGTATAAGGAGGATAGTGGGCAATCCTAATTTCCAATCCAAGTGCATTCGCAGTCTTTTGTAAATCTTCTTTAAAAATGTAGTGCCGTGAGCTGTTACTCCCTCCACCATCGCAAAGGATCAACAATGATTTTGCTTTAGGATAATGAATAATACCCTCGTTTACCCACCATTGAAATAAGCTATCACAGGCAAATTCACTGGTATCATGACTCGTTCCAAGCGTGATATATCCTGTGTTTCGTTTGAGGTCATAAAACCCATGAGGAATAACACTGCCTGTTGCAGAGCTAGGGAAATCATGATCATTCGTTTGAATGGCTGCTTGTGTATAGAGCGATCCATTACGATAAAAAGTACCCAATAACTCTTTCTTTTTGGTATCCATACTAATAACAGGGTTTCCCGCATCCAGGTAGTCCTGCTTCAATTGGGTAATATTTTCAAATTGAGCATTGCGGTCAGGATGACCACCCATCGTAATGTTTTTCTGGGCTTTGCGCTTAACATATTCATGTTTTTTTAATAAATATCGAACGATATTACGACTGACAGAATAACCCTTTTTTAATAATTCACTGACGATTTCACGCGGCTTTAGATAAGTCCACCTAATAGATGAATTCATTGGATTGCCTGCTGTATGCTGTTGAAGAATATCTAAAAAGTCTTGATCTATTCCACTGTATTCAGGGGTAGAGGTCTTTTTTTTCGACCGCCTCCAGGTTGTCTGATTCCTGTTATATCCAGTTCTAATTCGGTGAGTTCTTTTTTTCCTTGGCGGATAGTTTTTGGGTCACACTCTAATAAAGCTGAAATATAGTTAACGCCACCATGAGATAATTTTTCACTTTCAATGGCGGCATACCGTCGCTTATTTTTTTCACAAAGTGAGTCATAAAATTTCTTCATCGACTTTTCGATATTTTTTTTATAAGGAAATGACATAAGACAACCACTGAGTAATAAATTAAGATAACCTTAATTTAGGGGAGATATTTCATTATTCAAGCTTGGCTGCTTCAGGAAGTTATTTCGTGCACATTCCTAAGCAGTTACCAAGCGCACTGTCTTCATCTAAAGAGATCATTTTGATTTCTTTAAGGCTTTTTATATCCTCGTCTCCGATATGCATAAAACTAGGTTCCAGAATATTTTCTTTTTCCTTATATAAATAAGTAACAGCACCGTCTGCTTCACTTATTTGCATCGTTTGCTGAGTAATGCGCTGGAGTAGTGTATCCAGGTTTTGCTCACCCGCCAGAGAATGGATTAAGGAAAGAAATTGACTGATAGTACTCTTCATCATATTCATTGCAGTAGAGAGCGCATCAACTTCTGCAATCATTGAATGTGTTTTTACCGGACTACTAAAATCAAAATTACTGATCAATTCTGCTTCATTGGCAAGAGACGGCGCAAAGGGCTGGAGACTTTGCGCGCAAACAGCCAGACAATAGGAATAGTTAACAAAATGATAATCGCCGTCATAAGCAGTGATTGATCGCGAATTTTTATCGCTGAGCTCAACAATTCTTTTTCAGGGGAGACCATCAATACAAAAAAACTATGACCTCCTGGGATGTGCATTTCACGGATGGCACCTAGCCAGGATTGCTCATTAAACTTGAAATTAAGCGATTTTGATTCAAGCTGTAAATCTATGCTTAAAAAATCCAGCACATCACTACCAAGTTCTGATAGTTTCGCCATCTTAAAACTACCATCACTAGCTTTAATAATAAGGCGACTATTGTCAGTGTAAATTAATACATCAGCATTTTTCTGGAAAACGACAATTTCGGAGCCAGGTGTAGTACTGCGGTGTTGCAGGGTATTGGAAAGCTGATCGAGGGTTACATCTGCAGCAACAACAAGGCCTTGATAAGGGGCTTGAGTCGTTAATGTTAAGCCAACTTTGTGCGAAAAATGAAATAGATATGGCGAGGTGGTCGTAGCTTGCTTGCTTTCCAGCGCCTGTTTATACCATGGCCGCTCCCGAGGGTCATAAGCCGTTTGAATAGCTGTATTTCGGGATATTTCCTGAAGCCTTGCATTATAAAATAACCGTAACAGCGAGCGCTTACCCTGTTCGTCGATATTGATCGTATCTACAATATAATTTGCTGCATCGGGGGCCTTGAAAGTCTGTCGTGTATGTTCAGAATATATCGGGCGAATAATAAAAAAGTCACCATTGGGGTAGCCAATTTGTATGGCCGATAAATTGCTATCATTTGCAAGAGCAATGCTGAATAGGTTTAATGATTGTGTAGGCGCAAGCACTGAATTTGTTTGCCCCACAGAGGAATGCGCAATAAAGCTAACAGTCTGCATAACTGATTTGCGTATACTGCCTAGTTCTAGTGTTATCTCAGTATTGATTTGGTCGAATACCTGATCGCCTGACTCAATAAGAATTTCAGAGGTTTTTTTGTAGTTTTGCCAGCTTAAAATACCACCAAACACAATAATCAAAGTAATGAATAATGAGCTGGTAGTAAAGTGAAGTGTGTAAGTAGAGTTATTTTTTGCTTTCATGTCAGACTTCCATAGAAAAGCTGCTTACCCTTCAACTTAGGGGATTTAGATATTATCTAAACACTATTCGACAAAAATCTATCCACAATAAAACCTGCAACTATGGCGCGCGAAATATATTAACTGCGTCGTTCCGTTTCAATATAATTCAACCACTGTCCTGCTGATTTTTTAGTTTTAGGGTGACGCTGTGCATTGTTAAATGCTTTTTGTGCAGGCTTTAAGTGGCCTGATTCATAATAGCTCATACCTAGCAAAATATAGGCTTCGCCAGTATGTTTTAAGCTACCTTTTTTGAGCGCTTCATTAATCGCTGTTATTGCAGCCTGCCATAATTCCTGTTCAACATGAATCCGTCCAAGCTGTAAATAAAGGTCACCTTTTTCGTGTAATGTAGAGGCTTTTTCTAATGCATTGATTGCGTGTTTATATTCTCTAGCATTAGTCCACGCATTAGCAAGCAACTCCCAGTTTGTAGACGTTTGTTTTACATTTTGTATATCCAGTTCCTTACTTAACAATAAGGCTGCCTGATAAGGCTGGTTATTATATAGAAACAGATTAAATAGCTGCAAAATATCGGATTCCGAACCAATAAAGCCTTTTTTATAGGCTAAATGCTTTATCGTTAATGCATTGCGATGCTGCTGTAATTGTTGGTAAATGGATGCCAACTGTTGCCAATAGTTTTTTTTATTCGGGTATTGAGTAATAAGCCGTCGTAACACACCTGCTGCTACCGAGTAATTTTCCAGCTCGTAATACAATGCAAGATTTAATTGTAACCAGCTTTCTTTCGGACGTTTAGAGTGTTTAATAACATACTCTATATAGGGGATGGCTTTGCGATATTGTTTTAATTGAGCGTAGGCATTAGCCAATAGAACTCTAACCTGAGTATTTTTTGTTTCTGGATGCTGTTTTAGCCAGGGAGCTAATTTATCAACTGCTTTTTGATATTGCTCAGTCGCCATATACAACTGGCCTAAATTAAGCAGGGCTTCCTGTTGCTGTTGTTCAGTTAGAGCTCCCGTTGCCAGAGCTTGTTCTAATAATTTAGCTGCCTTTTTATACTGATTTTCAAGTGCATAAACAGATGCCAGGGTACGCAGGGTAATGGCTTGTTCATAACTATTTTTATCCAGATCAGGTAATATTTTTTGTAATTTCTGTCGTGCCTGAGGATAAGCTTGCTTGCCAATAAACCCCTCAGCTTTACTCAGTTGCTTGTATAGCCAAGGCGAAATAGCGGTCGATTTTTCTGCTGCAGATAGAGAAGGCGACAGAATACACAGACTAATACTTATCAGTCCAATTTTCAGGCTATTCCTAAGCAAATTTTTCATCGGGATAGTTTAAATTCCAGGGTTTGTACAGCCCGCTGTTCAAACGCTTCACCGGCAATAACATGAGGTTTAAATTTCCATCGTTTTATTGCTTTTAATGCAGCACGATTAAAGATAGAGCTAGGGTGAGAAGCGATGACAAGCGCATCTTTTACAGTCCCTTCCTTAGTAATAGTAAACTCCACTTTTACCCAACCCTGAATACGGCGATTTGCTGCACGCATTGGATAAGTAGGAGGAATTCTCACTAAAGGAATGACATTAGTGCTGATTTTTCCAGTGCCTACTTTGAGTCCTGTTAAAACTGAGCCACCAAAACTACTGTTTTGTAAGGGGATATCCAGATTAGGCATATCCATCTCAGGTAATGCTGTTTTCGCGACTTTTGCGCTATGTGTTTGTAACTTTGGCTGTTTAGGGCGTTCTTTAGGCTTAGGCTTTTCAGGTACCAGGCGGTCTTTGCTTTGAATTTTAGAATCTCGCTTAAAACGTACAAATTCCGTCATGCGTAGATTACTGGTTTCTTTTAAGCCCTGCTGGTTATTGCTAATCATATATTGCATTGCCCAGAATAAGGCTAACGCAATGGCGATTCCTGAAAAAAGTGAGAGTACAATGCGAATCACTGTGATTCAGACTCGGTTGCAATAGCCGGATTCATAATACCTGCCAGGCGTATCTGATCAATGACCTGGACTAAATCCTGTGTTTTGGTTTCTCTATCTGCCGCAATAATCACTGAGCCAAGTGGATTTTCCATATGTAAACGCGAGACATTGGCACGCACCGCGCGAAAATCAACCAGACGTTTATCTATCCAGACATCACCATTGGCCTTAATTCCGACAATAATATTACCTTGTGCTTTAATGGCCCCTGTTTTGGCGCTGGGACGATTAACATCTATCCCTGACTCTTTGACAAATGAAGTGGTCACAATAAAGAAAATTAGCATAATAAATACAATATCCAGCATGGGAGTCATATCTATATCAGCACTTTGTTCTGATGAGGAACGATTAGCTCTGCGGCGCATAGTTTTTTATCTCAATTATGTGAACGTAGAGCGGACTTTAGTCCGCTAATCTTAAAGGGTGCATTTGATGGCGGACTAAAGTCCGCTCTACAGAGCTCACTGTGTTTAAATTAATGATATTTTAATAAATCAGCCAGGTGATGAGATTCATCACTGACACGTTCTTCTATCAATTTACTGAAATATAACCCAGCTATGGCAATGACCATACCAGCCATAGTCGGTATGGTTGCTTTAGATACACCGGCCGCCATGGCACGGGCAGTGCCTGTACCCGTTACCGCCATAACATCAAACACATCAATCATACCGGTTACTGTGCCTAATAAACCAAGTAAAGGGCATAAGGCAATGAGTACTTTTATAACCGAAACATTATGGTTCATCTGGATTAATGCCTTAGAAATCAACTCCTGGCGAATAAATAAAGCATAGGCTGATGTTTTATCATTACGCTGATCCCAGCGATCAAGACAGCTAGAGCGCAAGGCAGGATAATTTTGTTTAAAAAAAATCAGTCGTTCAATAATCAGGCACCATAAACAAATAGCAACGCCTAAAATAATCCATAAAACATCACCGCCGGAGTAAAGGAAATTGCGAATGTAGTTTATAAATTCCATTATTTTCCTGCGCGACGGCTCATGATTCCTGCACTTTGTTCATCTAAAATCTGCACTAGTGCTTTGCTGCGCGAGGACACTAAATTGTGTAAAAATAATAAAGGAATGGCGACACACAAGCCTAACATAGTAGTTACTAATGCCTGAGAGATGCCGTCAGCCATCAGCTTAGGATCACCAGTACCAAATAAACTAATAGATTGAAAGGTGGCAATCATGCCTGTTACTGTTCCTAATAATCCTAATAAAGGCGCAACGGCAGCAAGCAGCTTAATCATAGAGAGCCCTTTTTCAAGACTAGGCACTTCACGGGTAATGGCTTCATCCAATATCAATTCCAATGCAGCGGCATCTTGTGTTGAACTCTGCTCTGTTGCGACCAATACGCGGCCTAAAGGATTATCATCAGAGGCTGCTTCAGCGCTCATTTGTTGCTTCATTTTATGACCAGTACTAGCCAGAATAATCAGGCGTAATACGGCATATAGAAAACCTATCACTCCTAAAATCAGAATAATGTAACCAACCACTCCACCTTGCTGAATTCGTTCTTGCGTATCAGGTGTTTGAATCAGCATGCTGAGCATAACACCACGAGTTGGATCGACAGCAATAGGTGCTAAACCCGATGTATCATTAGTAAATGAATCCAGTAAATCTAGATATTTGCTTGCTGGCTGTCGGGCTAGACTGACCAGTATTTTGGTTTCAGGTGAATAACGTAAATAGCTGTTGTTAGCAATGGCATTAAATGACCCAATACGGGTGACTTCTGCATCTTGTCTATTGCCGTCAGCAAGTTGAATCTCACGTTTAAAACGAACAACTTTTCCTGATTCAGTCATTTCCTGCTGTAAGGTGAACCACAGATTTTCCAGCTGATCTATCGTTGGTAGGGCTTTACTTTCAATCATGCTATCCAATTGTTCGGCACGATCAGGATATTGCGCAGAAACCATTGAGTTGAGTAAATCTGCTTTCAAATCACCAGCTGCCTGTCTAGCTACACCAAATAACTCACCTAGTTCACCGCTACGTTCTTTTAATTGAACTTCAAACTTGCCTAGTATTTCTTCGTTAGCTTCCAGATGTTCTGTTAATTGGCGGCTCAACCTTTCCTGTTTTGCCAGTTCAGTCTGGGCCGCTTTTAATAATTGTTGCTGAGTCTGTTTTTCGGCAAGGAACTCTGCTTCACGAGCGTTATTAATCTTGCGCTCAACAATTTGTCTTTGTTTAACATCTTGTAATAATTGATCCAGACCCTGATGCCCTGCCCAGGCGTGATTAGATAATAAAAGAGTTAGAAAAAAACTGATAACTAGTCTCATTGAGTAACCCCTGTTGCTGTCGAAACCGGTAAGGTTAATAAATCAGGCGCGGCTTCTTTGCGTGCTATGCGCAAACCCTGACGGATAGCATTACGATATTCTGTCGGTAAAGTTTCCCAGTGTTTTTCTGTATTATTCCAGAACCCCGTTTCACTACCATCAAGGCGTTGATAGTACAGAGCTACACGACCAAGGCGTAAAAAATCTACTGAGCTAATATTTCCTTCTAATTCTAGATTGGCACGATACGCCTCTATGGTATTACCGTAATCATTTTCTATTTGATAAGCTTCAATAATGCGCCGAAATTTTTCCGCATTACTTACATCAGCTCTGGTGATCATGTCTTTTAAGTCTGTCACACGCTGCTTACGTTCATCAGGCAGGAAGGGTAAATCCAGTTGTACAAATTGTTCCAGGCTTTCTTGCATATTCAAGATTAGCGGTACAATTTCACGTTGTGTTGTTTCAATTTGTTCAAGTTGCTGTTCAAAGGATGCTTTTTCTGCTTCTTGAGAATCAAGTAAAGCCTTTAAATGAGCATTATAGGTCAATAGTGTTTTTGTTTGCCGAGTTGCTGAACGAAATTCCTCCAGCATCTTGCGTGTACGGTCATCCAGGCCATCTATATTTTTTTGCGACTTGACCGCATTTTTTTGAATGGTATTTTCAGTCTGTATCGTTTGCGAGAGCGTATCAGCAAAAACAGCAACTGAAGTTAAACTTAATACTGATGACGCTAGTAATATTTGGCATTTACGGGATAAAAAAAGCATAACTATAAATATTTTTATCAAATGGGAAGAGTTACAAAAAACTTTAACACAGTCTGTATAAAATACAATGCGCTATATGACACACCTGCTATCTGTAGGGCGAGACCTTAGTTTCAAAGCCAGGCTTGCAGTATGGCGGGCTGAAGCCTCGCTCTACAGTTGTTTATGTGTGACCGGTTGGTTCAGGAAAACTCCTTATAGCTCTATGATGCGCTATAAGGAATCACTGACAGTACGGTGATAAAAAGGCCATTTAGTGACATGTAAATATTTCCTGATCGGTGACTTAATAACCGAGACACACAGAGCAATAGAAAATAAGCACCAGACAGCTGCAAATTCATTAGGGTCATCTGTTAGAGCATCTGAAATCCATGGACCAACCATGCAATGAAACAGAACAAAACGATATGAACCATATAAGAAAGGTAAGTAAAACCCGATCCAGAGATAGACAAAGCCATGCAAGCCACCTTCAAACCCCGGCAACCAGGATACAGGAGGGGACATGATATCATTTAAAGGTATTTGCCATGCAATATGCCATGCACCTGATGTTGAACATATTTGTGTACCACATACAGCCTCAGTCCCGATAACACAAAGACCAGCCCAGGCAAACGGCATCATTTTCACAATCATTGCTAATGCTGCCACAGCACATAAAGTGTATACCGTGGTTCTGATTTTTAACTTAACGCTTTCAGGAATAAAGTACATCGCCACCATATTGATAAAGAAGGGCTGGAAAGCGATATGCATATAGCCAAACAGCGTAAGTATCTGGTTGGTCGGCGAGTTGCATTCGTCAATGTAGACATAGGTGAATGCTTGTAATAGTTCCATTAAAGCGAAAAAAGTTAATGGAATCCATAACTCCTTCGATTCATTTTTTAACGCGACATAGGCAGCAGTACCCAGTCCAACGGCGGCCAAAACTGCTGATGCTTCTCCACTCCAACACATAGTAAACTCTTAATATAAACGTAATATTCTTAAATATAGGAAGGCCAGTTTATTCAATGCGCATAGAACGAAATTACACTCGTCAGTAGCACAGAAGGTAAGCAGGCCTTGCTATTGCATGTCGTACTGATTACTGGGGATAATTACAAGGAATCACCAACAGTACGTTGGTAAAAAGGCCATTTAGTCACATGTAAATATTTTCTAATAGGGGACTTAATAACCGAGACGCATAGAGCAATAGAAAATAAACACCATACCGCTGAATACTCATTTGGATCATCAGTTGTTACATCTAAAATCCAGGGACCGATAACATAATGAAAAGCAACAAAGCGCCATGAGCCATAAATAAAAGGTAGATAGAAGGCTGATAAAATATAAACAAAACCATGCAGCCCCCACTCAAAGCCAGGGAACCATGAAACTGGATCAGACATCAATCCGTTTAAAGGCATCTGCCATGCGATATGCCATGCACCTGAGACGGAGCAAATTTGATCGCCACAAAAACCTTCCTGGCCAATATTACAAAGTCCTGCCCACGCAAATGGAAACATTTTTACGATCATCGCCAGAGCTGCCATTGCGCAAAGTGTGTAGACCGTTGTTCTTATTTTTAACTTGACGCTTTCAGGGATAAAATACATCGCCACCATATTGACGAAAAATGGCTGGAAGGCAATATGAACATAGCCAAACAGCGTGAGAATCTGATTCTGAGGCGAGCTACAGTCATCTATATAGACATAAGTTGCGGCTTGCAATAACTCCATTAAGGCAAAATAAGTTAATGGAATCCATAACTCTTTTGACTCACCTTTAATTGCAACATACGCTGCCGTTCCCAGCCCAACAGTTGCTAAAACTGCTGATGCTTCACCACTCCAACACATACTAACCTCTTACGTAAAACTTGTTATTATTAATGAATAACCCTTCATTATACCTTATTCTATTCAGGTAAAACTTATAAATATTGTGATTATCTTTTGAGTCAGCAATTTTTATATTAGTTAAATTATTTTTTTATACTAAAATAGCTGTTTTCTATTTTCAGGCAGTATCCAGGATTAAACACAAGCTATGTCAGAAACAAGCACTAGCGATAGTCTTATCGCCTTACAGCAACTAAAAAGCTCTATCAGTGAGCAAATTATTGGCCAGGATGTTTTAGTCGAACGTATGTTAATTGCCTTACTTGCCGACGGACACATATTGGTAGAGGGAGCGCCAGGCCTGGCAAAAACACGGGCAATCAACGCGCTAAGCAATAGCATACAAGCAGACTTCCACCGCGTACAATTTACGCCTGATTTGCTACCGGCCGACCTAACAGGAACAGAAATTTATCGCCCTCAGCAAGGCAGTTTTGAATTCCAGAAAGGTCCACTGTTTCATAATCTGGTTTTAGCGGATGAAATTAACCGCTCACCAGCTAAAGTACAGGCAGCATTACTGGAAGCCATGGCCGAAAGGCAAATTACAGTGGGCAGCACAACCTACCCGTTACCACCCTTATTTTTAGTAATGGCAACGCAAAACCCGATTGAGCAAGAGGGCACCTATCCGTTACCTGAAGCACAGTTAGATCGCTTCCTACTGCATGTAAAAATCGACTACCCTCAGGCGGAGCATGAAAAACTTATTCTGCATTTAGCTCGTCGCGAAGCCTTACAAAGTAGCGCAAAAGAAAAACCAGCAACAGTTAGCATCAGTCAAGAAAGCCTTTTTGCCGCACGTAAGGAAGTACTCAATACTTATATGGCAGATAATCTGGAGGATTATTTACTACAAATTATTCTTGCAACAAGGAATCCGGGAGCCTATGGGGAGGATTTAGCTAACTGGTCGCAATATGGCGCTAGTCCGCGCGCAAGCATTGCACTAGATCGTTGCGCAAGAGCCAAAGCCTGGCTAAATGGAAAAGACTTTGTTGCTCCGGAAGATATTCAGGATATGGCATTTGATGTTTTACGGCATCGAGTGATTCTATCTTATGAAGCAGAAGCTGAAGGCATTACTAGCGATGACTTTATCCAGCAATTAATTTCCAGAATTGCTGTACCCTAATGGAAAACACCCCCAATGAATTAGTTAGCGTAACGCTGGATATGCTAATTAAACTGGCCAAACCTGCAGCATCATTAAAGCTGTTTCGTTCGCGTGTTCGTGCGCCACAGAGTGGCGGCTATGTATCACGCACTAAAGGCCGTGGTATGGAGTTCGATGAAGTGCGTATGTATCAGGCTGGCGATGATATTCGTAGTATCGACTGGCGAGTAACCGCTCGAACTGGGAAGACGCATACTAAATTATTTCGCGAGGAACGTGAGCGTCCTGTTTTTATTTCAGTTGATTACCGGGCCTCAA
The DNA here is from genome assembly GCF_002189065.1 of Bathymodiolus platifrons methanotrophic gill symbiont. Classification (GTDB taxonomy): domain Bacteria; phylum Pseudomonadota; class Gammaproteobacteria; order Methylococcales; family Methylomonadaceae; genus Methyloprofundus. The sequence goes on along the minus strand of NZ_BDMN01000238.1, from coordinate 964 downwards.
TGCAATTTGCGACGCGTGGTGTTTTTAAATCAGTACAGGCAGCAAAACTGGCAGGCTTGCTGGCCTGGGTCGCGGAGCGACATGGCGATCGGATTGGAGGACAAATTTTCACTGATACTAGTTGTCGCGAACTAAAGCCCCAGAATGGCAAGCAGGCTGTTTTGCATTTTTTTAATGCCCTAGTCAAAACAGAAGCCAAACAGACACCCATTAATTTAGAACAAATTATTGCTCGCTTAAATCATCATGTTAAACCTGGCAGCCTAGTCTATATCATCAGTGATTTTCGCGGTATTAATCATACTATCGAAAATTATCTGGCAAAACTGGCGCGCCATTGTGATGTCATTATGATTCTGGTTTATGACCCTCTGGAAAGTCATTTGCCGGCAAAAGGTCGTTATCGATTTACTGATACCAAGACTGACATAGTGGTTGATACGAGCGACAAACAACAGATAATGAGTTATCAGGAAAAATTTTCACAACACTGCTCCTACCTACAAACACTTACCAAAAAACTCAATATCCGCTTACTGCTTTGTGCTAGTAACGATAAGCCGGTAGAAGTGCTGAGATAAGTTAAAGCTCTATAAATTGAAGCAAACAATTAAGTGGTATCAAAGAGCTCTGGGTATTTCCTATGCATGACACCATAACTATTGAGTTTTTGATTCCTGCAAGTATGCAATCATTCAGTCCCCCTCTTGGCAAGGAGGGGTTAGGGGAGGTTTTATTAGAAAAGCTCTCCTCAACTCACATTTTACAAAAGGGGATCTGAATGGTTACGCATGTATTGCAAACTTTCCCTTGCCCTGACAACAAATTGGCAACCCCCGCTGAAAATCCTGGAAACGGAGCTTTAGCGAAGTGAAGATTTTTAGTCCGCAATAGCCGTAGGGCCGGTTCTTTTGTCGGAGTCTGAGCGATAGCGAAGGTGGAGACAAAATAAAAGGCCATCCGA
>NZ_BDMN01000237.1 GCF_002189065.1 Bathymodiolus platifrons methanotrophic gill symbiont | reverse complement strand
TTCATTTGGCACTGAAACCTGCAATTAATTATTGCCAGGCAAAAAAAATGCCTGATGCTATACAGCACAGGCATTTATAAGATAAACAATATCACGAGGAGGTACTATGTTTATAAGGTGTATAAGCACGAGAATTAATTACTCGCACTAAATTAACTTTCTAATAGACTAGAACAGAAATGCTCGAATCACATTAAGCACCGACTAAGATACCTTTTTGATAATCCGGGATCCCGCTACCCTTGTCTAAAAGATCATTAATAACTGACCCTTACTATACAGAAGACTCAGAAACTAACAATACTCGAAACTATTGTTAGTTTGTTTCCTATAAAGAAACAATTGGCAATGTATTTTGCTTGCCCAGTCAGCCTATAGCCCCTCCTGAATTGCTTAAAAAAGAGCACCATAGCTAGTAGCTTACTTAGCCTTGCTCTATTAGTAAGCTGAAGTTTCCCAATAATTATTTATGGTAAAATTGAAACTATGCTACAACTATATGAAAAAAATAGTCTTTTCATTCGTTTCAAATGCTATTGCCTAAGGGGAATTAAGTAGGGGTTTGCTATAAACATGGCAAAACCACCTAAAATAAACCTCGATACACCAGCATTGTGTATTTCAGCTACTCAATAATTGGGAAACTTCAGTTAGTAAGTACCTGTGCATAATTGTTTTAACATTTTGTTCTGCGATAAAAAGGAGTGCAATAGCTTTAGCTATTGCTGTCACTAGAAAAAAGCTAAAGCTTTTTTACTCCAGCTAGTTTTTGCATTTTGTTAGTTTATTTATACTCAGTTACTTATGGGATAATGCATAGCAAGAATAGTTCACCAATGGCGCTTTAGCTTATGACCCTAAAATACATAGAAAAAATATTAAGAGCCAAAGTTTATGATGTAGCACAGGAAAGCCCTCTTGATTATGCGCCTGTTCTGACAAAACGCTTTAACAATCAAATATATTTAAAACGGAAAGACTTGCAGCCAGTTTTCTCATTTAAATTGCGTGGCGCGTATAACAAAATTGCCTCTCTCAGTGATCAGGAAAAACAGCATGGGGTCATTGCCGCATCCGCAGGTAATCATGCCCAGGGTGTTGCCCTGTCAGCTACAAAATTAGGCATAAAGTCCTTGATTGTTATGCCCCAAACGACCCCGGAAATTAAAGTTAATTCAGTGCGTGCCTGGGGGGCAAAAGTGGTTCTGCATGGCGACTCATTTGACGATGCTTTTCTACATGCCAAAGAACTAGCAAAACAAAAAAACATGACTTTTGTACATCCCTATGATGACCCTTATGTGATTGCTGGTCAGGGGACCGTTGCGATGGAAATACTGCGTCAGAAAACAGATAATATAGATGCTATTTTTGTACCAGTAGGTGGTGGTGGCTTAATTTCCGGGATAGCAGTCTATGCAAAATTTGTTCGTCCTGAAATTAAAATTATTGGCGTCGAGCCTGATAATTCAGATTGTTTAAATCAGGCATTAAAGGCTAAAAGAAGGGTAACACTCAAACAAGTTGGTTTATTTGCAGATGGGGTAGCCGTTAAACAAATCGGTAAAGAACCCTTTCGCCTGGCTAGAAATCTGGTTGATAAAGTAATCACCGTCAATACCGATGAAATTTGTGCTGCGATTAAAGATATTTTCGATGATATCCGATCCGTCGCAGAACCAGCAGGAGCACTCGCGCTTGCAGGCCTAAAAAAATATGTAGAAACAGAAAATATTAACGAACAAACCTAAGGAATGTGCACGAAATAAGTTCCTGAAGCAGCCAAGCTTGAATAATGAAATATCTCCCCTAAATTAAGGTTATCTTAATTTATTACTCAGTGGTTGTCTTATGTCATTTCCTTATAAAAAAAATATCGAAAAGTCGATGAAGAAATTTTATGACTCACTTTGTGAAAAAAATAAGCGACGGTATGCCGCCATTGAAAGTGAAAAATTATCTCATGGTGGCGTTAACTATATTTCAGCTTTATTAGAGTGTGACCCAAAAACTATCCGCCAAGGAAAAAAAGAACTCACCGAATTAGAACTGGATATAACA
>NZ_BDMN01000236.1 GCF_002189065.1 Bathymodiolus platifrons methanotrophic gill symbiont | reverse complement strand
CGGCACTACATTTTTAAAGAAGATTTACAAAAGACTGCGAATGCACTTGGATTGGAAATTAGGATTGCCCACTATCCTCCTTATACCTCCAAGTATAATCCCATTGAACATCGTTTTTTTCCTCATGTGACTCGTGCTTGTGAAGGTGTTGTATTTGACTCGGTTGAAACAGTTAAAACATTGATTTCTAGAACATCAACGTCAAAAGGACTAACAACAATTGTTCACATACTCGACAAAATGTACGAGACAGGACGAAAATATGCCGCTGACTTCAAAGAAATAATGCCGATTGTATTTGATACACATTTACCAAAATGGAATTACCGTGCAATTCCTCAAGAATAATTAATATCGGGAAGTTGTTTCGTGCTTATTCCTAGTTAGCAGGGGCAGGGCTTGTTTGACATCAATCCACTTATCGGGGTTTTTGCCTAGTTTCTGGGTAATAATTCGTGCGTCCTCTAGGTGTCCGAAGCCTACATTATAGGATGCAAGCGCAAGCCAGGTACGGTCAGGCTCTGGAATTCGAGCGGGAATTTTCTTTAAATGCTGCTTGAAATATAAGGCTCCGCCAAAAATACTTTCTTTGGGGTTTGTACGGTCTTTTACTTTTACCTGTTTTGCTGTCGCCTGGGTAAGCATCATTAGGCCTTTTACTCCAGTTGGAGAGACGGCATCTTTATTCCAGTGTGATTCTTGATAACTGATTGCAGCTAACAGGCGCCAGTCAAAGGTGTATTTTTCTGCAGCATCTTGAAACAGTGATTGATATTGTGGTAGGTGGCTTTGTAAGTGCAGGCGAAAGGTACAGTTGCCTACATATTTAATATTGCGTGTATGTCCATAGTGCCGTTCTAATAATTGCTCTCAACGTTTATTTTTTTTAATTTTTTTAAAAAAAAGCACGGCTTCATTGTACAGGCTTAAGTCGTCAGATTTTTTAAATGCCCAGGCAAGGTGGCGAGGGGGGCCGATATTAAAGGCAATATTTAGTTTAGGGTAAAAGCGCCGAATTAAAGTCATTTGATTGGAGTCAGCTATGGTGTAGTCGATCAATCTTTCATTAACTAGATATAGCAGGCCATCAGTATTAAGAGCTTCATTAGTTTGCCATTGCAATTGAGGGGTATTCTTTTGTAGCTGAAATACACAATGCTGGTGTATCGAGGTTTATTTTAGGT
>NZ_BDMN01000235.1 GCF_002189065.1 Bathymodiolus platifrons methanotrophic gill symbiont | reverse complement strand
TCGCTGAAAATCATGGAAACGGAGCTTAGCGAAGTGGTGATTTTTAGTCCCTGATAGGCGACAGGGCAATTCGCTGATTCGACGTGTGCTAGCAGCACGCGAGAGGAGCAAGAATTGCATTCCGAATAGCCGTCCAGCCAGTGAGGTAGTAATGACGAAGCGGCTTTTGTGCGTAGTCGTTGCGGACGCAGGGCGTTCAGGGCATCTCCCATCCGCTGCGTAGGTGAACGAATTATGGCGACAGGAGTCCCAGAATTTCGTGAGGTAGCATGGCGCGCCTGGATCGATAGATCACTTGTTCGGTAATTTTGTGGTAGGCAGGAGTGAATAAGAACTGTTGCGTACGTTCTTCAGTAATACTAATGCCTGCTGCGGCAAAATCAGCTTTTCCAGTCAGTGTTTTTTGTAAAATGGCTGCAAAAGTATCTGGAATAATAAATTTAGTTTTAACCTGCAGGTGTGCTGCAAATAATTGTACTAAATCATACTCCAGACCAGAAAATCCATCAGCACTTTCGTAGTAAGTCGTTGGGTCGTAACGTGTTAAAACAGTTAAAATTCCAGTTTTTTTAACGCGTTCTAGTTGATTGGTGTATTTTACGGGATTTTCTGGCGGAGACTTGACCTGGTGTGCTTGCTCCTCGCAAGCACTTAGGTAAACAAAAACGAGTCCGAGAAAAAGCCGTTGCAGGAAAAGCAAGCTTAACGAATCTTTTTGTAATAATTTATCAAGCCATTTGTTGAACTATCATGCGTAGTCACGGGTTGGTCACCTTTTAATTCAGGTGTAATGGCTTGAGCTAAAACTTTTCCTAGTTCAACCCCCCATTGGTCATAGCTATTAATATTCCATATTTTCCCCTGTACAAAAATCTTGTGCTCATAGAGAGCAATCAAGCGTCCTAGGGAGTAGGGGGATAGTTTTTTAAAAATAAATGAATTTGTCGGTCTGTTGCCAGAAAAAACTTTTGCAGCAACGAGTAACTTACTTGCATGATCTCCCAGATCGGCTTTGACTTCATCCTTAGTCTTTCCTTTCATGAGTGCTTCTGTCTGCGCAAGGAAATTAGAAATTAGCAGATCATGACATTCGTCTTCTTCGTGATGGCTTTGTGCAGCAGTGATAAAGTCACAGGGAATCACCTTGGTTCCCTGATGAATTAGCTGATAAAAAGCATGTTGTCCATTGGTGCCTGGTTGTCCCCAGATTATGGGGCCGGTACTATAGTCAACGTTATTGCCGTCCATATCAACGTGTTTACCATTGCTTTCCATATCGCCTTGCTGGAAGTAGGCTGAAAAGAATTCCATATTATGATCATAGGGTAATAGGGCGTGCGAATCTGAGTTATAAAAATTGTTATACCAGATTCCTAATAGAGCCATAAGGACAGGAATATTTGTGGCAAAATGTTCGTTACGAAAGTGATTATCTGCTTCGTGTGCGCCATCGAGTAATTGCTCGAAATTATCCATGCCTAGATATAAGGCTATGGACAGTCCAATTGAAGACCAAAGCGAATAGCGACCACCGACCCAATCCCAGAATTCAAACATATTATCTGGATCAATGCCAAACTCAGTGACATTTTTTTTGTGTGTAGATAGAGCAACAAAGTGTTTTGCAATGGCAGATTTATCACCTGCTTCATCGAGTAGCCAAGAGCGGGCAGCTCTTGAGTTAACCATGGTTTCTTGTGTACTAAAGGTTTTTGAAGCAACTAAAAACAGGGTTGTTTCAGGCGATAATATTTCCAGAGTTTCATTTAAATCAGTGCGGTCTATATTGGAGACATAATGCACTTTCATACCTTCAATAGCATAGGGAGTAAGTGCTCTGGTCACCATTTTGGGGCCTAAGTCAGAGCCACCTATACCGATATTGACAATGTCGGTAATTTTTTTGCCTGTATAGCCTTTCCATTCGCCTGAGTGAACACGAGCACAAAAATCTCGCATTTTTTGTAAAGCAAGATTGACCTGAGGCATCACGTCCTCGCCATCGACATAAACAGGCTCGTTACTACGGTTGCGTAGTGCGGTATGTAAGACAGCGCGGTTTTCGGTTTTATTGATACGTTTACCAGTAAACATATCTTCAATATGTGATTTTAAGTTTTGTGACTTTGCTAGGTTGAGCAGTAACACGATAGTTTCGTCGGTAATCCTGTTTTTTGAATAATCAAATAACAGATCCTCAAATTGTATTGAGTAATTGTGAAACCGGTTTGGGTTTGCCTCAAATAAGTCTCTAATATCTAACTGATCTATGCGTTTTTGGTGTTTTTTTAAAGTTAACCATTCAGGAGAGTTAGTAAGATTAGACATATTATGAGCCTTGATATACGTATATTTTAGGGTGTGAATACTTAATGGCTGAAAATTTTACGGAAATAGAGAGATGATAGCAATAGCAATATAAGAAAGTGGTGATATAATTGCCTGGTGTTGTTGGCAAAATCCGCGGCTATTCTTTCTTTGTTTGATTCTATATGATAAAGTTTGTGGTTGTTTTTACCTTTGCGTTGGGCCAATAACGCGAAAAAACACTTTAGAATTATAATAAATTAAGAGGAAGAAATTATGACAAGCAGTAATATGAGAAAAAGTTTTATAGCTCTGTTAGGCATGCTATTTTCTGCAACGCTTTGGGCGCATGGTGGAGCTGCAGGTACTGATACTGATCAGTGTAAGTTTGAACTTGAGCCAGAGCACTGGATTCATTACACGGCCTACCAACCTCTTGCCTTTCCAGCCGAAGAATTTTGTGGGAATCTTCCAGATACAGATACGCTAACGCAATTAGTTTTTGATTATCAGGATGTTAGATATCGTAATAGAGCGGTAGAATTTGAAGTAACAAAAGAGCCTGAAGGCAAGCGTGTATTTTTTCAAGCCGCTAAAAAACATAAATCAGGTACTGTTGTTTTAAAATTACCAAACGGTATACCTGAGCCAGGTAAATATCTAATTCATATTACTCTAAGAGGTGCGACTGAAGCTGATAATTTAGATGCACATATGAGCTTTGTTGCGGGTCAAGGTATGGTGACAAGTTCAACTAGTTTGTTTATGTATTTCTTATTTTTGTTAGCTGGTTTATATGTTTTATACTTATCTCATGCTGGTTTTAAAGCAAAAGTAGACGAGCTTTTAGCTAAAGCTAAAAAAGTATAAGGTAACGCACAAAAAATAACCTACCTTAATATTGCGCAGGATTTTTGTTTGTCTTCAAGACGTAGAAATAGGCACATAGCTGGCTACGTAACTATTTCTGCAACGCAGAAGACAGGCAAAAAGACAAGCAAGCAAGATGGGTGGGCTATTATTGCGAGTTGCCTAAGTTAAATTTAACATAGAGTGTTAATAATGCAGAAAAATCCTTTAGGAATGCTATTGGGTGCTGCTGTCATGCTGATGCCGTTTTCGGCATCAGCTGTGGTAGGCTTGCCTAAAACAGTTGAAGTAGACCGTGGTAAAGTAGAAGCGGTTTGTAATCAAAATAACCCGGAGTGGCGTAAGGCACAAACGATAGACGGCGTAAGCATGCAGGAATCGCTACGTTGTAGCCCTGACAACCCTTATGATATTGCCGTTGAAGTAAAAGGGGCAAATAATGTTTCAATGGAAACATTGATGAATACTCATTATGCGATGGATAGCATTATTAAAAAAAATGATATGGACGGTGATGGCGATCCTGATTTAATTATCATTAAGCTTGAAGTGGCAGAATTAAATGGACATTCACCTGACTTTGCAGGGTTTGTACCAACCTTTGATATAGCTCCAGGCGTACAGCCCGGAATGTGGGTGTTTGCCCCCAAATCTCGTGGTATGGCAACCAGCAGCTTTGTCGGTGTTGATGCTAACCCTCTATTAAGAGCGCCTTCTCCGGTTATTCGTGTGGAGCAAGGCGATATCATCTGGATACAGTTAGAAAATACACATTATTTTCCACACACTATTCACTTACATGGTGTTGATCATCCGTGGGTAGATAGTTCGGGTGAAGGTAATGATGGTGTGCCACAAACCAGTGATAAATTTGTTTTACCGGGACAAAGTAAAACCTATGAAATTCGTCCAAGACAACCCGGATCATTTGTCTACCATTGTCATGTACAAACTCATGTACATTTAGCAATGGGTTTAGTGGGGATGTTTGTCGTGGAAGAAAACCGTCCCAATAACTGGGTACAAACATTTAATGTCGGTGCAGGACAGGTTAGGCACCCTTCTAAGGCAATTTTAGAAAACTATGACAGTGAATATGACTTGCATTATCATGCAATGGATAAAGAACTGCATAGCATTATTCAGGATTATAACGACCCGCGTTTAATCGCGAAGAAAATGAATCGTGAATATGATATGGGGGAATCCACTGAAGATTACTATACCCTGAATGGTCGTTCATTCCCTTATACCTTAAGGGAATCAATAATTGTTGCTGAGCCTGATCAAAATATTAAATTAAGAGTATTTAACAGTGCTGGTGAACAATTGGCTCTACATACACATGGGCACAAAGCAACTATTACTCATTATGATGGAGTATTGCATAATCCAGCGGCACAGATTATGCGTGATATTTATGACATAGCACCCGCTCAACGTAATGATTTAAAAATCAATACCACTGATGATGGCTTACACAGCTATGGGCAGGGAGTGTGGATCTTTCATGATCATAGAGAAAAAGGTATTCAGACCAACGGTCAAAATCCGGGTGGTAATGTCAGTGCTCTGGTTTATAAAAAATATCTAAACGAAATCGGCTTACCAAAAACTATTGGTGAGAGTATTGTGCCTTTATTCACCAAATCCTTTTATGAAAGAAAATTGCCTGTCTGGCAAAATATAGATTCCTGGAATAGTTTAGGTGAAATAGATGCCGAAGGTTATGTCGCTCCTCCAGCAAGTGTTCCTGCTGCACCTGATGTAACCCCTGGTTCTGCGGATATGGAAACCCCATCAGATAATTCTTTTAGAAACCTTGTATTTGGCTTGTTATTAGGGCTATTGGTCTATTTGCTAATTATCAATAGAGAGAAAATTACTGCCCTGATTTCTTCAAAAAAGGAGGCAACTGATAATGATTAGACAATTATCAATCGCAGCGCTAGCATTAGCTTTATCCGCTCCTGTTTTTGCTGAAAAAGAGTTTGAAGATCATACCAATATGATGGACCACGGCGATGGTCATTTAATGGATATGACCGGTGGTATGGTAATGGGGCAAAACACTGATATTTTGCCAGGTGGTTGTGATCGTATCGCGGCAACCAAAGAAATTACTGTGCATGCCGGACATAAATATGCCGAGAAATTTCCAGGGCGTATGTTTGCCTTCGATGTGCAGGAATATCAATTTGAACCTTGTACAAAATTAACGGTTAATTTTATCAATGATGATAGTGTGCGTCATCAATGGATGATGCATGGCTTACCTAGATACTTATATCCAAAAGGTATGTTTCATCTGGAAGTAACAGGACCAGGTAAAATATCCGGAACCCTTATTTTTCCACCTGGTGATAAAACCTATCTAGTGCATTGCGATATTGCGCAACACATGGAAAAGGGTATGAAAGGGCAGTTGAAAATTGGCAAAGGCGATGGTGATTTACCTAGCATACCAGGGCTAACAGCGTATGTTATACAGGATGACTATTCCGATAGTAACGCACCTGAGTCACTAACTGATGCGGTAGTGGAAGAAATTAACCAAATGAAAGAAAAAGTTGTTGGTAATGACTCTTTCTTTTCAGGGCTTACGGTTATTGGTTTAGCCATTGGCCTGCTACTTGCCCCAATACTAGCGCGTAAGTTTAAAGGTATGAGCGTCGGTGAGGTGGTAAGTTATTTCGTTGATTTAAGTAAAAGTATTATTGATGTTGTTATTAAAATCATTAGCTGGTTAATTGGTTTAATAAAAAAACAGTAGCTTAAACTTTCCTGATTCCCCATGACTTTCAGCTACACTGCGTCATCCCTGTATGTTTTTAGCAGGAATCTCGTAGGTTAAGATTCCCGATAAAGCTTGTGCTCACGCTTGACTGGGTAGACTTCGGGAATGACGGATTCCTTAACATACTGATGTTTTAATCCTTATTATACTTTGGCTGAGAGTCGTACGTAATCAGGTAAACTTTTAATAGCTAGCCTCTGATGTTTTTCATCAGGGGCTTTTTTATGATTAAGATAAGGAGCTAGGGTTTAATAATACCCGAAAGTATGGCGCAGGATTTTGGTTTCATAGTCGTGCTAGGAAAACAAGCGCATAGCAGGCTACGCAACTGTTTTTATAGTACGGCTGAGGAGCCAAAAGACAAGTCAGGCTCGGGTATTATTGAATTCTCGCTCCTAAAGAGGGGGGCATATTGTGTTAGAACTTTGGGGGCTTTTTGTCAGTGCCTTTATATCATCAACTATTGCACCAGGTGGTTCAGAAGCAGTTTTAGCCTATCTGGTAGCAGAGCAGCTACATCCAGTTATGATGCTTGTCCTTGTTGCCACAGTAGGTAACACGCTAGGAGCATTGACTACGTGGTGGCTAGGTAATTTGGCAGCAAAAAAAATCCCGGCGGAACACCTTTTAGATAAGAAAAAACAAAAAGCCTTGCGCTGGGTTCAGCACTGGGGGTATTGGAGTTTATTATTATCATGGTTACCCATTGTAGGAGATGCGCTTTGTTTTGCTGGCGGCTGGTTGAAATTGCCACTGTTTATATCAACAGTATTAATTTGCATAGGTAAATTACTTCGCTATCTATTTGTGGCTTACTGGTTTGTGTAAGTGTTATGCCCGCTGTGATAAAATACCGCCAGTTCATCAGGAGTTTTGATTACATGTTGCGAAATTTTCCACAAGCAGGCGTAGCATACGCCCACCATAAACGCGATTATACTATTGCCGCCTTTACTTTTATCGTCACTGGTATTTGTTTAACGGTTGATGGCAGTGGAAGCCGTGAAATGCAATGGGCATTGGCCTTTTTTGGATATCTGTTTTTAGCTCTTTTATTATCGAGAGAATCTAAATTACTGCGTATGCAAGTCGTCGTTGCTTTATTATTTGCAACGGCAGGTGAACTTTTTGCTTCACCCTATATGGAAGGTTACATCTATCGGTTTGGTAGCGTGCCTCCTTACGTCCCCGCTGGTCATGGTATGGTGTATTTAACTGCTGTTGTGCTAGGACGCTCAGGTTTCTTTTTGCGTTATGCACGAGCGATAGCACTATTTACAGTGATTAGTTGTGGATTATGGTCAGCATGGGGGCTTAGTCCATTTGCCGAACGTAGTGATCAAATAGGTGCAATCCTGTCTTGTGTGTATCTGATTTATCTGTTTAAAGGTAAATCTCCGATGGTTTATTTAGGTGCTTTTTTTATTACCACCTGGCTGGAACTTGTAGGTACAACGGCAGGAACCTGGGCATGGGCAGTTGTTGACCCTGCTTCTGGGTTAACCCAGGGTAATCCGCCTAGTGGGGTTGCTGCCTGGTACTGTCTAGTGGATGCGGTTGCTATTGCTGGAGCTGCGCCTGCATTACGGCTGCTACAAAAGCTAAGTAATGGTATGGTGCAATTTAAGCAGTTAGCTAGGGTAAGAAACGAAAAGTAATAATAATTTAACTGTCGTGTAGGGCGTAGCTTTGGAGGCTGTGAAAGTATTTAACAAAATCCCCCTGCTTAGTTAAGGAGGGGTTAGGGGAGGTTTGATATATATAAACTAATCTCATAATATCAATAGCTTATGTTTTTATGAGGTCCCCCTCAATTCCCCTTTGTTAAGGGGAAAGGTAAAAAACAGAATACTTTCACAGTCTCTTTAGCCCGATTTTCCTGCACTAGAGACTAACTGAATATATCAGCCTTTCAATGAGAAGAAAGAAAAAATGCATTATATAGAAGCAAATCAGGATTATCGTTCACAAAGTACAGACAATGACTCTGCTGAAGCATTAAGAGAAGCGGCAGTGAAACATTATGATGCCTGTTATTGGGATTATCTGTTTGCCTGGAGTGGTCGAAATGACCTGGCTTTGCACTATGGCTATTGGGATGAAAAGACACAGTCACATACACAATCGTTATTAAATAAAAACCAGAAGCTCTATGACGCAGCTGATATAAAGTCTGATGATTATGTTCTGGATGCAGGCTGTGGTATTGGTGGCAGCTCAATCTGGATGGCCAAAAATCATAGTAATTGTGTAAAAGCCATTACAATCAGTGCAAAACAAGCTTATTATGCTGGGCGCCATGCCAAGCGACATGGAGTGGCTGAAAAAGTTGATTTTGAAGTCTCTGACTTTTGCCAGACCCCGTATGCAGATGAAACTTTTGATATAGTCTGGGGCCTGGAAAGTGTTTGTCATGCCCTGAATAAAGCTGATTTTATTCGCGAAGCTTTTCGGGTATTAAAAAAAGGTGGGCGACTAGTGGTCTGTGATGGCTTTTTGATGCACCGAGAAATAGCTGATGAAGACTGGCCTTATATGGTTGATTGTCTTGATGGCTGGGCAGTGCCAAACTTATGTCTACGCGAAGAATTTTCACAAATATTAAATGAGCAAGGTTTTTCAAATATCAAATATGATGATATTACCGAGCAGACTTTACCCTCGGCCAATTATATGTATAAAGTCGCTAAACGCTTACAGCCAGTACAAAAATTAAGTCAGTGGCTAGGTCTGCGTAGCGAAACACAGACCGCTAACTTTAAAGTCGGGTTGGCACAGCAGCACTTATTCCAGAAAAAACTGGTGGAATATGGTATTTTTACAGCCCAGAAAGTGTAAAAAATAACTTAAAAACAATGAGAAACCTGATGAAAAAAATAATCCTTCTAAGCTTATTATTGCTGTCAAGTACGGTCATTGCCAAATTAAATTTTGTTACAACCACACATGCGGGGCAATGGAAATTAAACAATGAAGCATCTGCGTTGAATTTTATTACTACCAAGAATGCCAGTAAAACTGAAGTACAGACATTTAAAACATTACAGGGAAAAATTTCGGGCACTCAAGTAACGGTGAGTGTGGATTTAAGCAGTGTAGATACAGGGATTGAGGTAAGAGACGAGCGTCTAAAAACGATGTTTTTTAACATTGCTAAATTTCCTGAGGCGACTGTTTCTATAGTCTTACATAAAACTGACCTTGGTCACATGAAGCCCGGGCAAAGAAAAATACTTAAGCTTGATGCAGATATTACATTGCAGGATACAACCCAAACAGTACCTGTAGAGCTGCAAGTTATTGCATTGGCAAAAAATCAGCTTTTGGTTGTATCTAATGTACCTGTCATTGTTGATTTGAAAGACTTTTATTTGCTCAAAGGTGTCAATGCACTACGTGAAATAGCAAAATTACAAAGCATTAATGCCGCAGTCCCCATTACCTTTAGCTTGTTATTTACTCACCAGTAACTCCTTACCAGACCTTTTTAACGTTTATGAATAATAAAAACAAACTTTGTTTAAAAACTATTTTTGTCAGTGCAAGCCTAGCTCTTTTATTAAGTGCCTGTTCAGACGATGAACCAAAACAGCAAGCTTCTAAAGTTCATAATCCATGGGATCATTCTCATGATGCGGTAGTGACAGATGTTCAAAAGCATGTATTTGAACATGACTTTGCTGAGCAGTGTGTGGAAAGAGAAGTTAGCAATTCTATCAATAAAGACAATGACAGAAAACGCTTTGCCAAGCCTTGTATGTGTATAGCGACTTTTATGATGAAAGATTTAACAGCCGTAGAAGCTGAAAAGTTTCTAAAAGAAAATAAGAGTACACAATCATTAAGAATTCGCTTTGAAAATGCAGCCTATCATTGTATTCAAGATAAACAGCAAGCTAAATCACCACAAATCTTTAATAGACGTTAGTGATTTTAGAGGGCTGATTTATTAGAAAGCGGATTTATCTGGGTTTTTGGAGAAATCCCTCTGGGAAGTGGACAAATTAATAATATTTGCGAGTAAGTCGTAGTGTAAACAGGAGTATGTTTTATCCTGTATTTCGCAAGCCCCATACAGGTTACTTTAAATTTTTGGATACTTCCTTAGGAATCAAAATTAATTAATACCCGAAACTAAATAGTAGCCCGTATGAAGCTGGCGGAATACGGGGCATAGAAGTCTCTGCTCATCTGTATTACGCAGGCTACATTTATATCCCAATTTGATACTTTCGGATTTTATAAAATTCTCAGTCCTTAGCATTAAAATAATAACCACACCTATGGGCGTGAGTAGCTTCGTAGGCTCTAGCCTCAGAACACCTGATCTCAGCCTAATAAAATCAAAAGCTTACTGATTTTTCAAGGTAATAGAGCGAGACCATAATGTAGAGTTTCATGCGTCAGCACCAAGCTACAATAACTCGCTAATCGTTCGTCATACCCACCTCCCTGCCGGAATGAAGTGCTAAAAATAAGGATTAAGTATCAAGTAAGGGAAATGGAAAAATTAAATCATCCAAAATTAGACGACTTATTTAATGCGGAATAAGCTTTGAGTGGGGTATGCATCGCATACCTCTAGGCTGCAGGTAAATAATTTCCATACATTCTGGGCAGTCAGAAATTCTCGGAAGCGGGATCTTTAGTCCCGCATGCTTGGACGGGACTAAAGATCCCGTTTCCGAATATTGCTTGAAAATTTCAGAGAAACTATAGCAGCTCTGAAAGGTATGCGATGCGTAACCTACTGCAATATTTCCTGTTAAGTGGATAGTCGAAATTATCCACAAAGATTATTGAATCTAGCTTATTAAAGTTTAAAAATTGGACGGTTATTTATTTCCAGATGCCTAACTACCGCGAGATCAGGAGTTCTGAGCCTGACGTTGATTGTACTGATGATAGCGTAGAGTTTATAGAGAATGGCTTACCGGCTTTCAAAGGTTATTTTTATATCAAAATTTAGTGCTTTGTCAGAGTTCATCGTACATCTGCCAACGGCATCTGATTGGGTCGTAAAGCATTTTATTAGAGAGCTCGTCTTGGTAAAATAGAATAGTGTCCGTAAAGAATTAGGCTACTCCGTTTTCAACAAGTGATTATATTAGAGCGTCTTTGCTCGTTATAATGCCAAGCTGGTTATGAGCTGATGGCTATTTAAAACGTATTTAAACAGGACTTCACAATGACAAGTACCCAGCAACGCGCAGAATTACAACGCCAAATTTGGCAAATTGCGAATGAGGTTCGTGGCTCGGTCGATGGCTGGGATTTTAAGCAGTATGTATTGGGTACTTTGTTCTATCGTTTTATTAGCGAAAACTTTGCCAGTTACATTGAAGGTGGTGATGAAAGCGTTAATTATGCTGCGCTAGCCGATGATGTTATCACCGCAGATATCAAAGACGATGCCATTAAAACCAAGGGTTATTTCATCTACCCTAGTCAGCTGTTTGCAAACATTGCCGTCAACGCCAATAATAACGACAATCTGAACACCGATTTAGCCAAAATATTTTCCGCCATTGAAAGTTCGGCCAATGGTTACCCATCTGAACCCGATATCAAGGGCTTGTTTGCCGATTTTGATACCACCAGTAACCGTCTAGGTAACACCGTTGTTGACAAAAACACCCGCTTATCTGCGGTACTCAAAGGCGTGGCGGGGCTTAGCTTTGGCAAGTTCCAAGGCCAGTTTCAGGACAATCAAATCGACCTGTTTGGCGATGCCTACGAGTTTTTAATTTCTAATTATGCCACTAATGCAGGTAAATCAGGGGGCGAATTTTTCACCCCGCAAAGCGTGTCTAAACTCATTGTCCAACTGGCGATGCACAATCAAAAAACCGTCAATAAAATTTACGACCCAGCAGCAGGTTCAGGCTCGTTATTATTACAAGCCAAAAAACACTTTGATGCCCATATTATTGAAGACGAATTTTTTGGTCAAGAAATTAACCACACCACCTATAACCTTGCGCGTATGAATATGTTTTTGCACAACATCAACTACGACAAGTTTAATATGGCTTTAGGCAATACCCTGTTAAATCCAGATTTTGGTGATGACAAACCCTTTGATGCCATTGTGTCTAACCCACCCTATTCGGTGAAATGGATTGGTAGCGACGATCCAACCCTCATTAATGATGAACGCTTTGCCCCCGCAGGCGTATTAGCACCCAAATCCAAAGCCGATTTTGCTTTTGTGCTGCATGCGTTAAGCTATTTATCCAGCAAAGGCAGCGCGGCGATTGTTTGCTTTCCGGGTATTTTTTATCGTGGCGGTGCCGAGCAGAAAATCCGCAAATATTTAGTGGATAACAACCATATAGAAACTGTTATTTCGCTTGCGCCCAACTTGTTTTTTGGTACATCAATTGCCGTTAATATCTTAGTGCTTTCTAAACACAAAACCGATAACAAAACTCAGTTTATTGATGCTAGTAGCCTATTTAAAAAAGAAACCAATAACAACGTGCTTACTGATGAACACATCGCGCAACTTATGCAATCTTTTGATACTAAAGTCGATGTTGAACATTTTGCAAAATCAGTACAACACGATGTCATCGCTGCCAATGACTACAACCTGTCGGTAAGTGCTTATGTAGAAGCTGAAGACACCCGCGAAGTGATTGATATTACCAAGCTGAATGCCGAGCTTAAAACCACCGTATCCAAGATTGACCAGTTACGTACTGACATTGATGCCATTGTGGCAGAGATTGAGGGAGGTATCGCATGATATTAGAAAACAAGTTACACATCAGCAATCAAGTTGAACTGGCTAAAGCCGAAGAAAAAATTAGCAAGCAAAAAGCCAAGCAGCTTTTTGATTCAAACGATATTACCAAGGTGGAAGTCGGCACATTCGCAGGACTTTCTTTCGTCCATGCCTATTTATTTAAAGATATTTATAACTTTGCAGGAAAAATCCGCGAGGTGAATATCGCCAAGGGTGATTTTCGATTTGCGCCGTTGATGTACCTTAAACAATCACTGGAACATATAGACACCATGGGCAAGGCACAGTTGATGAGATCATCGAAAAATATGTGGAAATGAATATCGCCCACCCTTTTCGCGAAGGGAACGGACGCGCCACCCGCATTTGGCTTGACCTGATGCTTAAAAAAGAAATTAAACAGGTAGTGGATTGGAATCGGGTAGATAAAGAGGAGTATCTCTCAGCCATGCAGCGCAGCGTGGTGAAAGATATTGAAATTAAAGTCCTACTGAAACAAGCCTTAACCGATCAAATTAACGACCGCACCCTGTTTATGAAGGGCATTGATGTCAGCTATTACTATGAAGGCTATAGCGAATTCAAAACCGAGGAGCTGTAGTTGTGAAAGGCACAAAGATTAGAGACGCGAAGTCATGAGCAAAAAGAAAAAACCAGTGCCCACTATTCGCTAGCAGAAGCAAAGGGTCTTTATTTTTGATTCCTCTATGTATAATTCTACCGCTGAAAATCAGGGAAACGTAGCCTAAGCGAAGTGATGATTTTTAGTTCCAACTGAATGCAGAACTAAAAACGGCAGTTTCCAAGATTGACCAGTTACGCACTGATATTGATGTCATTGTGGCTGAGATTGAGGGGAATAAAGAATGAATGATGTGAGTTTTATAGAAAAACTGCTGAATGGGGTTGAGGTTGAGTGGAAGCGGTTGGAGGAGGTGGCTGAGATTATTAGTGGACATGTATTTCCTAAACACTACCAAGGCGACACCACTTCAAATATTCCATTTTACAAAATTAGTGACATGAATAGTTTTGGAAATGAAATTTTTATGAATAAATCTAATAATTATTTAAGTAATACAAGATTCATAGAATTACGGATTAAAACAGCACCTAAAGGGACTATTATTTTTCCAAAGATTGGCGCGGCCATTTACACAAATAAGAAAAGAATTCTGACTCAACCTTCAGTTGTTGATAATAATATTTCAGGATTGATTCCTAAAGATAAAGTTTCATCAGGGTATTTATTTCATTATTTTCAAACATTAGATTTGATCCATATGGCAAATGGAGTTGGTGCAATACCATCAATATCGAAGACGACATTATCAAAACTTAAAACCCCCATCCCTCCCCTAAGCATCCAAACTGAAATCGTTCGCATCTTGGACACATTCACGACGCATACAGCTGAACTTACAGCTGAACTTACAGCACGTAAAAAACAATACAACTACTATCGCGACCAACTCTTAACCTTTGAAGACGGGCAAGTGGAATGGAAGACTAAAGTTGAGATTGAGTGGGAAACTTTGGAATCGGTGTTTCATATTTTAGCTGGCGGTGATGTGCCTAAAGCTACATTATCTGATACAGAAACTGAGGAATTTAATATTCCTATTTTATCTAACGGCATAGGTAATAACTCTTTATATGGATGGACAGATAAAGCCAAAGTTTATAGTCCAAGCCTAACTATATCTGCTAGAGGAACAATAGGATGGACTAGTTTTCGAGAAAACCCCTTTTTTCCTATAGTTCGATTACTTGTCCTAACTCCGAAAGTGGAATTAAATTTAAAGTACGCGTACTATTTTATGAAAACTATTGAGAATAGTTACCATGTCCCAAAAAATGGTATTCCTCAACTTACGAAGCCAATGGTAAAAGATATAAAGTTCCCCATCCCGCCCCTAAACATCCAGACTGAAATCGTCACCATCCTAGATAAATTCGAAGCTTTAACGAACTCGATCAGCGAAGGTTTGCCTCGTGAAATAAAGTTGCGCCAACAGCAATATGAATATTATCGAGATTTACTGTTAAGCTTTCCAAAATCTGAAACAACGGTATGAACGATTATAAAGCCATTGCTGAATCAAATAATTTTATCATCTTGGATAAATACACCAAGTGTTCGCAAGTTAATGAGTCCTATCAAAGCGAGTCCGACTTAGAGCGTGAATTTATTACGGATTTAAAAAACCAAGGATATGAGTATATTCTCGGTTTAAACACGACTAAAAAAATGTTGGTGAATGTTCGCAGGCAGTTACAATCGCTAAATAAAGTACAGTTTTTAGAGGAGGAATGGCTGCGCTTTATTGAAAAATATTTAGATAATCCTAGTGATAATAGCATTGACAAAACGCGTAAAATCCATGACGACTTTATCTATGACTTTGTGTTTGATGATGGGCATATACAAAACATATACCTATTAGATAAGAAAAATATTGCACGCAATAAAGTGCAGGTGATTAAGCAGTTTGAACAAACCGGTACGCAGGCTAATCGCTACGATGTGACGGTTTTAGTTAATGGCTTACCTTTGGTTCAGATAGAGCTAAAAAAACGCGGTGTCGCTATCCGTGAAGCCTTTAATCAAGTGCACCGTTACAGCAAAGAAAGTTTGAATACAGATAACTCACTGTTTAAATATTTGCAGCTGTTTGTTATTTCAAACGGAACCGATAGCCGTTATTTTGCTAATACCACCCAGCGCAATAAAAACAGCTTTGATTTCACCATGAATTGGGCAAAATCAGATAACGGATTGATTAAAGATTTAAAAGATTTCACCGCTACTTTTTTCCAAAAACAGACCTTGTTAAATGTGTTGCTACATTATTCTGTGTTTGATGATAACGATACTTTGTTAGCGATGCGCCCTTATCAAATTGCTGCCACCGAACGAATTCTTTGGAAAATAAACAGCACGTATCAAGCGAAAAAGTGGAGTACGCCTGATAGTGGCGGCTATATCTGGCATACCACTGGTTCAGGTAAAACCTTAACCAGCTTTAAAGCGGCACGTTTAGCGACTGAGTTGAATTTTATTGATAAAGTGTTTTTTGTGGTGGATCGCAAAGATCTTGATTTTCAAACCATGAAGGAATATCAGCGTTTTTCACCTGATGTTATTTCAAACGGAACCGATAGCCGTTATTTTGCTAATACCACCCAGCGCAATAAAAACAGCTTTGATTTCACCATGAATTGGGCAAAATCAGATAACGGATTGATTAAAGATTTAAAAGATTTCACCGCTACTTTTTTTCAAAAACAGACCTTGTTAAATGTGTTGCTACATTATTCTGTGTTTGATGTGAACGATACCTTGTTAGCGATGCGCCCTTATCAAATTGCTGCGACCGAACGAATTCTTTGGAAAATAAACAGCGCATATCAAGCGAAAAACTGGAGTACGTCTGATAGTGGCGGCTATATCTGGCATACCACCGGCTCAGGTAAAACCTTAACCAGCTTTAAAGCGGCACGTTTAGCGACTGAGCTGGATTTTATTGATAAAGTATTTTTTGTGGTGGATCGTAAAGATCTTGATTTTCAAACCATGAAGGAATATCAGCGTTTTTCACCTGATAGTGTTAATGGTTCAGAGAGCACCGCTGGGCTAAAACGCAACCTTGATAAAGAAGACAATAAAATTGTTGTTACCACAATTCAAAAGTTAAACAACTTAATGAAAGGTGAAGGCGACTTGCCTATTTACAGTAAGCAAGTGGTGTTTATTTTTGATGAAGCTCACCGTTCGCAATTCGGTGAAGCACAAAAGAATCTAAAGAAAAAGTTTAAAAAATTCTATCAATTTGGCTTTACTGGTACGCCTATTTTTCCTGAAAATGCCTTGGGAGCAGAAACCACTGGCAGTGTATTTGGTAGTGAATTACATTCTTATGTGATTACGGATGCTATTCGTGATGAAAAAGTGTTGAAATTTAAGGTGGATTATAACGATGTACGCCCACAGTTTAAGTCGATTGAAGCGGAACAAGACGAGAAGAAACTCACGGCGGCAGAAAATAAACACGCTTTACTACACCCAAACCGTATTGATGAGATTTCGCAGTACATTTTAAATAACTTCAAACAAAAAACACATCGCCAACAAGCAGGCGGTAAAGGTTTTAATGCGATGTTTGCAGTAAGCAGTGTCGATGCTGCCAAGGTGTACTATGAATCATTTAAAAATTTACAGAAAGAGAGCAATAACCCGCTTAACATTGCCACCATCTTCTCTTTTGCAGCAAATGAAGAACAAAATGCAGTAGGAGATATTGCTGATGAAGGTTTTGAAATCAGTGCCATGGATAGCAGCGCTAAAGAGTTTTTAAGTGAAGCAATCGCTAATTATAACGCGACCTTTAAAACTAATTATGGCGTTGATAGCAATGGCTTTCAACGCTATTACAGCAACCTTGCTGAACGGGTAAAGAATCAAGAAATTGATTTGCTGATTGTCGTGGGTATGTTTTTAACCGGTTTTGATGCGCCTACGTTAAACACCTTATTCGTAGATAAAAATCTGCGCTATCACGGTTTAATACAAGCCTTTTCGCGCACTAACCGTATTTATGATGCCACTAAGACCTTTGGGAATATCGTCACCTTCCGCGATTTAGAACAAGCCACTGTGGATGCTATTACCCTCTTTGGTGATAAAAACACTAAAAATGTGGTGCTAGAAAAAAGCTATAAAGAATATATGGAAGGTTTTACCGATGTGGCAACAGGTGATGCACGACGCGGTTATTTAGAGCTGGTGGAGGAATTGGCACAACGCTTCCCTGATCCTGATGCAATTGTTAAAGAAAAAGATAAGAAAGCGTTTACTACGTTATTTGGTGAATATTTACGCGTTGAAAACATACTGCAAAACTATGATGAATTTTCAGGATTAAAATCCCTGCAAGATTTAGACTCAGATGATCTCAGTGCCGTAGAGACGTTTAAAGCCAAGCACCATTTAAGCGATGATGACTTAAGCTCTATGCAAGCGATTAAGGTACCTGCAGAACGCACTATTCAAGATTATCGTTCAACGTATAACGATATTCGCGATTGGTTGCGTCGCGAACAATCTGCAAACGACCAAGAGAGTTCCAATATTGATTGGGATGATGTGGTTTTTGAAGTCGATCTGCTTAAATCACAAGAGATTAACCTGGATTACATTCTAGAATTGATTTTTGAGCATAATAAGAAAACGAAAGATAAGACTACTTTACTTGAGGAAGCGAAGCGTTTAATTCGCGCCAGCCTTGGTAATCGAGCGAAAGAAAGTTTGGTTGTGGATTTTATTAATCAAACCAATTTAGATAATATCCCCGATAAATCCAGTATTATTGATGCTTTCTTTACCTTTGCCCAAGCTGAACAACAACGTGAAGCAAGAGAATTAATTAGTGCCGAAAGCCTGAATGAAGAAGCGGCTAAGCGCTATATAACAGCATCGTTAAAACGAGAATATGCCAGTGAAAATGGCACTGATCTAAATGCAATTCTGCCTAAAATGAGTCCGCTTAATCCACAATACTTAACTAAGAAACAAAGTGTGTTTCAAAAGATTGCCGACTTTATTGAGAAATTTAAAGGCGTGGGTGGCAAGGTTTAATACAGATATTGTAATGTGGTAACGCAAAGGAATAGCGTCACTCACAATCCATCACTTAAATAACTTTGAGAACAACCCTCTAATAACTGGTTCATCTGATGATGTTTCGCTTTGTGTCGTATCAATTTTATGTTCAAGTAATGCCATTAATCGAATTTCACGAGCTAGGGAACCACCAAAACCATGAAAAAACTATTATTCACTTTGTTATTATTTCTTTCCTTAAATCAAGCTGGTAATGCTGGATTATTAGGTTATGACCTTCTGTTTATAACTAGATATCAAGCACATGAAGAAAGTAAAATTTTCACTGTTCGTATGCCTAGTCCTGAAAAAATTATTGAGCCGGGGGTTGAATTCCCAAGTAATGCTCCTTATTATGACTTTAATTATGGTACTGTTGATACAGTCATGGCGCCAGAGATATTTGTTGGTGTGAATGCTGGTAATAACTTCATTGAAATTGATTACACTGACTCTGGAAAGTTCACATCCGCACTTCAGAATGCCTTTGTTTTTGAGTTCCATGACCATGCTCTACCTGTCCATATAACAAGTGCTATAATTGACAGATCAGTTACGACATTTCCTTTAACTGATAATGATGTTCAACTTGATGGGAACCAATTATCCATAAATGTTCAAGGGCTATCATTTAACTCAGATTCATTTATTCGCATTAATCTAGACGTAGGGGATCCAGTAGACGTAGGGAACCCAGTATATGTAATTGGTGATACTGGTCCCGCCGGAGGTTGGGTATTTTATGTTACCGACGGTGGATCACATGGTCTAGAAGCAGCTCCAAAGGATCTACAGACAGCCACATGGGGGTGTTATAGTACCGTTGTTGGAGCTGATGGCGTACTTCTCCATACGGGAAAAGCAAATACGAGAGCGATCATAAGTGCTAAGTGCAAAGGCGCCCCCCTATACGGGGGAAGCAGTCTTGTTGCAGCTAAACTAGCAAATGATTATAAATATAATGGGTACACCCATTGGTTTTTGCCATCACAAGATGAACTAAAGTTAATATACAGTAATTTATTCCTATACGATTTAGGTGACTTTCCTATTCACAAAGAATTCGTTTCATACTGGAGTTCGACTGAGCTGGATACTAGAAAAGCATACGTGACGCATTTTTTCGGCTCTAGCGACAAAAATTATAAACCTCGTACCGGTACTATGTTTAAACATCTCGTCCGTAACGTACGCCCTATTAGGTCTTTTTAAAGATTTCCTAGATGCGACAGAACCCAAATAACGGATAACCCAACGATTGAGGGTCGCATGATCCACAGCAACACCTCTTTCTTCCATGATTTCTTCAAGGTCGCGATATGAAACGCCATACCGGACATAAAAGAAAACCGCATACAAAATGACATCTTTTGGAAAATGAGCGCCTTTAAAACTGAGCATGTCGTTCTCCTTTTATTGAAATTTAAAATTATGATAGCAGATAACGGTCGAAACGAGCCTGCATCAGGTTCAGGTTTGGCATAAAAACTTTCCCGATTTATTGAATGTTGTGCTCATTGTGAAAAGAAATCTTAAAACAGGAAGAGTCGCAAAGGCCTTATTGTTTAGCGATGATCTTGAATTGCCTTACGATAAACTGATTGATTATTACCGATTGAGGTTTCAAATTGAGTTTAACTTTCGTGATGCCAAACAGTACTGGGGGCTGGAAGACTTTATGAATATCAAAGAAACTCAAGTGACTAATGCGGCAAACTTCTCTTTATTTATGGTGACCTTTTCAAAGCTACTACTGCCTCAAATAGAAAGCCTAGGTCAGAAAAGTATATTGGATTTAAAAGCCACCTTCAGGGCGCGAAAATACACGCGTAGGATTATTAATTCCCTCAGCTTAAATGCAGAGGAGTTTTTAATAAATAATCCGGTTTTTCAGGCCGCAGAACTTGGTAAGATTCATGAAAATGTTTTATGATTTTTGGCGAAGGTATTGTCAATAGGAATGCTTTTAAAGCCACCTTAAAGCTCCCTGCTCGTTCAAAGTTTATTTCCCTATGGGGTATTATAAGCCGACGGCCTTGTTTTCTGCTCTCTGTGGGCTTTATAGTATTCTTCTAGGGGGTAGCTAGTAGGGAGCTAGAGCGGGGCGTTAATGCGCCTCTGAGGGGCTTGTGTCGAGTCCTACTCTTGACATCAGAGCGTGGAATAGTCGTTATTTTGCAAGATGCTCTACAGCTAAACTTGTATGTATTGGGGGTATGAGTTAAAGTTGTCGGTAATGAAACTTGATATTTCTTATTTCAGGATTCGAAACAAGTCCCGAACTTTTAAAGTTTAGGGCTTAAAGGCAAAAAAAAACCTAAGTATTTTTAAGTACTTAGGTTTTTTGCCTTTAATAAAGGTTGTGTATGAGTGTCACAAAACATTCACCACGGCTTGAAAGTAAGAGCATCACTCTTTCTTTCAAACGAATGTTAATTATACCTTAATTAACATCTCATTTGATAGCATTTTCTGGTTTCTCTTCTTCAAGCCCAGCCCCTATTTTGGACTCAAGATGTTTTGGAATAGGTCAGGACAGCGTTGCCAATCAAGGACTTTGCTAAGGCAACCCATAAGGCATTTTTTGTATAAAGTAGAAGTCGCAAGCTTATAGCCGTTTTGATTGCGAGATTTGAATTTTATAATGCAAAAAGTGGCGCGTTTGGAGCAGGGGCGGATATGTTACATATCTGGTAACGCGCAGAACGTAACGGTTGTGAAAGGGGCTTAAAAATTCAATCGCTTATAGGCTGTAAAAATCATAAAAATGAGTGTATTTTCATTTTGGCGAAGGTATTGTATAAGCAATTTATGGCTTTAGCAGGATAGTTATGCCTGAAGACTAGGCTTCCTGCATTTTCAACAATACTTGCGACAGAACCTTATTTTGAGATGGACTCATAAATTCCTCCTGAGTTAATTGGAGGTATTAGTCTGCCATTTTTTATATTGGTTTAGAATGTGTACTTTAATTGACGCTTACTCAAATTCAGCGTCCATCCCTTCTTCGTCTAAATACTTTAAATAATGACTGACTAAACTAAGATCCGTTTTTTGTCTCCCTGTTCTGGCCTCTATCTCTGAAAAGGGAATTTGAAACTCCTGATACACACGTCCTGTATTGACAACATTACTCAATATACACGGCTTAAAAGAAGCAATAACCTGCTGGATATACTCTAAATCATGACTATTCATTTGTGGTTCCTTATTAATATGAAAAAACGCTTCGAAGTGCTTTGCACATAGAATAAGCAGGATTGAACCCTTATAGAATAGACCCTGTAAGCTAATTAAAACACCTCCAAAAGAATCAAGATTCATTTGAATGATCCCCTTTATTCCATTATAGTAAGGAATCTTTACCAAAAAGGAGAGCCGATATGCAACTGGCTAAATTAAGTAGCAAAGGGCAAATGACGATTCCTATCGAAATTCGTGAGAACCTCCATTTAAAAACAGGCGATACACTTGCATGGGATGCAAAACCAGATGGTAGCGTATCCGTGCGTAAAGTTACCCCCCTGGATCTTGATTACATCAGTGCAGTCAGTGGTACTTTATCAGAATGGAACAGCGCAGCAGATGAGGAAGCTTATCGTGACTTATAAGCAATTTGATATTGTAAAAGTCCCGTTTCCTTTTACTGACAAACTCGCCAGCAAAAATAGACCCGCTTTAATTATCTCTAGCACTAAGTCCTTTAATAATAAGATCGAGCACAGTGTTATGGCGATGATTACCTCTGCCAAACAATCGGACTGGCCATTGGATACCGTGATCACTGATATTAACGCAGCAGGATTACCTGTTGCTTCTTTAATCCGCCTGAAATTATTTACTTTGGATCATCGTTTAGTCCGTGGCGTGCTGGGAAAATTGAGTACACAGGACCAAGCTAAGTTTGAGAAGCATTTGAGGCAGCTATTAGGACAAAAAGAATAATCAGGATTATTCAGTAAGTCATGAAATCTTAAGGTGGTTACGAGCTATGAACCGAATCTATTTAGAGTACCACCAGGATGCAGAGAACAAACACCGTTTCTATCAGATGTTTGTCGTGCCCACGCTGTTTGATGATTGCTCATTAGTCCGTGAATGGGGCCGTATTGCCAGCCCAGGAACGGTTAAAAAGGTTCTGTCGCAAAAAATAAAATCACCCTATTACCTACGATCATAAGATTTGATTTCAGCAAAAGAAGGTTCGCATGTTCAACTAAAAATGGCGCTATTTTTCAAGTTATTATTTTCCTGAATGCCACATGGTACAGTCGATTTTTACACAAACATTTGTTTTTTTGCGACAGAACCTTTGCTTTGTGCTCATAATTACCCTCTATAAACTTCTCGCCTATGTTTAACTTTCACAACCAAAACATGAAGCTCTTCATCATCTCTTGAGCACAAAAGCCTATAATCCCCTACCCTAAATTTATAAAGCCCTGCCTTGTTTCCAGCTAAAGGAATTAAATATTCTTTTGGGTTTACAGATAGTTTTTCGTCAATAGCCTTTGTAAGCCTTTCTTGCACTTCACGACTTAGCTTATAAAACTGCTTTTTAGCTCTTTGCCCAAATTCTATTTTGTACATTCAGAAAGCTTATCTTATAAATTAAGTTCTTTTCTAATATCTTCAAAAGGCA
>NZ_BDMN01000234.1 GCF_002189065.1 Bathymodiolus platifrons methanotrophic gill symbiont | reverse complement strand
TTACTTGAGCCTGTCTTATAGACGCGAAAGCCAATATCCAGTTTATCAATCCCTGCTTTATCTTGATTGTCTTCGACTATTTTAGTACCAGTGCGGCGAATTCTTTCTTTCCCAATTTCTGTTAACAAATGTTTCTTTTTTATTGAATCTAAAAAACTAATAGAATTCTTAATAATGCTTTTAGCATCATCTGATGCTTTCAATAATGATTCATCAAGGTTTTCAGCTAATTGAATAGCAATAAATTTTCTATCCCCTCCATCTAATGCGTTCAAAGACATAACAGAGTGTGCTGTTGTTCCAGACCCACTAAAAAAATCCAAAACAATTTGATTTTTTTCTGAGTAAATTCCGTATTGAATTAACCGTGATAAATAATCTACAGGCTTTGGGTAACTAAATATTTTTTTTCTTTCAAATAAAGTATTTAGTTCATTACTTCCATCTTTTGTTGTCCCTGCATCTAATAATATTGAACTAGGAGTTTTTGTGTCACCTTTTTCTAATCGTTCTAACAAAAATAATTTCTTTTTTGGTGCCCTTTCTCCATTTATTCCAAAAGCTATGCGGTTATCATCCAACAGTTTTTTAAAATCTTTTGAATTTATTGCCCAACTTCTGCCCTCGGGAGGAAAATATTCTTTATTATTGTTTGTATTCAATATTGGATAATTAGTATCACCACCTGGCTTATTGGCATCTAACGGGACGAGTTTCCATGGCCCCCTAGGATCATTATCTCTATTTTGGTACTCACTTTCATTTAGTTTTTCACCATAAAATTTTAAGTTATTTTTGTTTTTTGCATAAATAGCGGTGTGATTATGGTTCATAGATATTTCATGATCATCTGATATTGATGTTCTTGACTGCCATATAGAGTTTGCTACAAAATTCTCTTCTCCAAAAATTTCATCACAAATTTTTCTTAAATTATGTACCTCATTATCGTCAATACTAATAAAGATCACCCCATCATCTTTCAGTAAATCCCTTGCAACAATAAGTCGCTCATAGATCATACTCAACCAATCAGAATGAAACCGGCCATTAGAATCCGTATTTTTAAACAGCTTATCGCCTTCTTTATCAACTGCCCCAATCTCTTCTTCGTATTCTTCTTTACTGATTTTAAAGGCATCTTTATAAATAAAATCTTTGCCTGTGTTGTACGGAGGATCAATATAAATCATCTTGATTTTACCTAAGTACGACTCTTGTAAAATCTTCAATACTTCAAAGTTATCGCCTTCGATATACACGTTTTCGGTGCTATCAAAGTTCACGCTGTCTTTACGACAAGGGCGTAAGGTTTTGGTAATCTGGGTATTGGCTTTTAATAAAGCGGCTTTCTTTCCAGGCCAATCTAAGCGGTAACGCTCATCGGCATCATCCACTAAGACGCTGGATAAACTTTGTTTTAATAGATCAAAATCAATGGCTCTTTTGTTGTTGCCCTTTTCATCTTGGGTCTCTGTCATTACATTAGGAAATAGCTTGGCAATCTGTTCCATGTTCTGCTCAGTAATATTCGGGGTTTGCATTTTTAATTTTTCGATCACGATACGTCCTTTATAAGCTGTAATTGCTGCTGTTTATCTAATAATGTCTTGTTCAACTCGACTTTTCTATTCATTTGCTTTTCTTTACTGATTTTCTTAGTCAGTAAGGCAATGTCTTTTTCTAGCTGTTTGGTTTTATGGTCAGTTTCGATAACCGCCTTAAAATCCTTTTGTTTTGTTGTTTGATTTTTAATAAAAGCTTTAATCAGCTTTTGGTAGACTTGCTCTAAGTCTGTGCCTGTAAAATCAAACTGAACAGGCTCATTCCATTCTGAAAAGTAATAATCTGTTGGCATTGGTTTTTCAATATCACTTAAACCTTTTAAAGTAATAGCATAAGCAATATGTTCATTAAATCTGAATTGATAAAGAATTTGATAAGGAATGACTTTATCAATCAGCGCAAGAATGTTTTTAGGAATAAGCTGCTCTTTTAATTCAATCTCAAAGACTTGTATTTCTGTCACGGCGGCTGTTTTATTGATACCTAACGTATTTTCTGAGAGCTTATATTGCCAAGTGATTTTTTGTATTTTATTAACAAAATCATCTTTTAATTTAGAGCTTATAGCTGCTTTCTCATAGAACTTGGTTTTGGCTATAAATCGATTAACTAATGCGCTATCAGGTAGGTGTAAGCTCATTATTTTATGACCGTAAAGGTGAGTAATTCAAAGTCTTCTAGCCCTTTAATACTATTGACTAATGCGCTAGTTCCACCTTCTGAAAAAAGGCTGTCTACATCACTCTCTTCTTTGGTATTTAATATAGAGTTTATGGAATCACCGAGCATGTCTGAGTAAGCATCCATATTATTACCATCGTCTGTTTCTAAGTTAAAGTATTCGTAAGCGTCTCTAATTGGCTCATCTTTGCCTTTTGAGAGCAGTCTTAATATATCAAGGGTATGCTTTACATTGAGGTGATTAGAAAGTATTTCCCCATTTTCTTTAATATAGACAAGATAGAACGGGTGTAGCTGGTTGATACTATCAATATTAACGTCACTATTAATATTTTTTAGAACAAAAATAACCCCTTCATGGATGCCTTTTTCAATGACTTTATTACACACAGTATGTATGCCACTTGGGACGCTCTCTAAACTGCCATTTTCATTAATGTAATTCACTAAGTCCATGCGGAAATCATTAAGCCCTAAGTCCGTAATAGACACGCCTGTATCTACATCTTCTATATCAACAACTTCATCTTGTAGCTGTTGCAGTTGTTTTTTCCTGAATAATAAATCAGAAGATTGATTAGTTAATACGTTGTCTTCACCTGTGGCAGTCATATCCACCATGAACATTTTACTTTCAACTCTATTTTTTAAATTAATGTAATCATCTAAGGAAAGTTGCGGCCAGAAGTTAATAAGCTGGATAACTTCGTTTTGTGACCCGATCCTATCCACTCGCCCAAAGCGTTGAATTATTCTTACAGGATTCCAGTGAATATCGTAGTTGATTAAGGTGTCACAATCTTGCAGGTTTTGCCCTTCTGAAATACAGTCGGTGGCAATTAATATATCTATTTCTGGGGCGGTTGTGTTGCCCCTACTTTTAGAACGTGGTGAGAAGTTGATAAGGATATTATTAAATTCATTGGCAATGTCTAATGTGGTTTTATTTTTATCTGATCCCGTTATTTTCGCACTCTCAAGGTTATGCTGTTCTTTGCTATAGAGTGCTGTGTTTTTATATAGGTAATCTACGGTGTCCGAAAAGGCACTAAAGATGATGATTTTTTTATTGCCGTCATTAATGGGGTTGTTGGTCTTATTGGTTATAAATTGTTTTAGGTCTTGTAGTTTTTTATCATGCTCAGGTGTGACTTGTTTTATTTCATTGAGCAGAGCATTAGCTATTTCATAATCTTCTTGTAAGTCTATCTTCCAGCCTGATGTATTCATATCCGCGAGGTTGATTTTTACTTTATCGCCAATACTAAACTCAGTGTCTAGCCAATCATCACTTTCAACATCTAAATTAATATCATTAACCTGTGGCTCATCGGCATAGCTTTTGGTGCCATTTTGTTCAAAGTCTTCAATGTTATTGATATTGCTTTCTATTCTATTAACCAGTTTTTCTAGGGTAATTCTAAAGGAATCTACTGAACTCTCTAACCGTTTAAGTAGGTTGACTCGCATAAGCGTTTGCAGGCTTTTTTCCCTATGTGATTGCTTAAAGCTAGAGCCTTGATGGGTTTCAGTATCATATAAATCACTATAAAACTGTACCTTACTAGCCAAAATATAGTTCATAGGTGAGTAAGTGCATAAGTTCAGCTTGGATAGTTCTTGGTATAATTCGGCTATGCCAATAAAGCCTTTGAGTTCTGTAATATCCGAGCGGTGTGTGATGGGCTTTAATCGTGTTGGAAACTTGCCAATTTTCTCCATATCGTAATATTTTTCGATATGTTTTCGGCTTCGGGCAATGGTGACGCTATCGAGTAATTTAAAGAAGTCAAAATTTGTATTTAAACGGCTTAAAAGTTGTTGGCTAGTACGTTCTTTATCATCTAATTTAGACCAGCCATTAAATATTTTTTGTGAGTTCTTGAGAATGCTATCGACTGATTGGCTAACATCCATGTGGTTATCTATGACTTGGGTTTGCCCTTCATAAGCTAGCGCAATCTGGTTTTTAAGGTCAGTAAACTTATTATTTACTGGTGTGGCTGAAAGCATTAAAACCTTTGTTTTAACGCCTGCTTGCATGACTTGGTGAAGTAATTTTTGGTAACGGGTGATTTTATCTTTTTTCGGGTCATTGTTCCTGAAATTATGGGACTCATCAATTACCACGAGGTCATAATTCCCCCAGTTAATTCTTGATAAATCAATGCCATTTGAAAATCCTCTGTTTCTTGATAAATCGGTGTGATACAAAACATCGTAATTAAAGCGGTCTTTAATTAATGGGTTGTCATCATAATTATTTAAGAATGTTTTCCAGTTATCGCCTAGTTTTTTAGGGCAGAGTACCAATACAGTGCGGTTGCGTTCTTGATAATACTTAATAACCCCTAACGCTGAAAATGTTTTACCTAAACCAACACTATCAGCCAAAATGCAGCCATTGTGACGTTCTAATTTGTTAATAATGCCTAAAACAGCGTCACGCTGAAAATCATAGAGCTTGTTCCATATAACAGATTCTTTAAAGCCTGTTTTTTCATTGGCAAGTTCATCTTCAGAGACATCTTCTAAAAATTCATTGAAAATATTATGTAGGGTTACATAGTAAACAAATTCGGGTGAGTTTTCTTTATATAGCTCCGCTATGTAGTCAATGACTTCTGTTGTAACATCCTTTAATACTTTTTCATCATTCCATACATCTTCAAAATTTTGGGAATATTGCTGGGTTGTATCTAAATCATCCGTTTTGATGATTTGATTTAAAATAGTATTGTCTTTTTGATAACCTAGTCCTGCACTGGTGAATTCATTGATCCCCATATAAACAAAGTTACTTTTATCATTTTTTAATCTTAAATGCGGTTGTATGTATTGATTTACAGCATTTGTTTTGAAGGAAGCCTTTTGTTCAATCCATTTTTTACATTCTTGTGCAATAGCTTTCCCTGTAAGTTCATTTTTTAAATTTATCTCAAAATCAGAACCACTGATTGCTTTTTTTCGATGATTAGAATTGATTTGAAACTGTCTTTGCTCTCTTTTGTTTTTATCCAGTTCTATAAAGGTAGGGTCGGTGAATATAAACCTGAGTTGCTTAATTTTATCGAGTTCTTTTTTTAATGCTGCATACCCATATATAGAAAATATACCTGCTGCAATATCAACTTTACTACCCGTAGTAATGGTTTTCTTAAAATCATCGCCAACTTTATCGGTCTTGTTATTAAAACTTTCTATCACAATGATAATGCCCTATTTTCTTTTTAATTCCCGACCAATAGTATTAGCTGAAACACCTAACAACTCTCCTACTTCGGCTTGTGTTTTCCCACTGTTCAATAATTGGCAATGGGATGGAAAAACTTGAACATCGAGTATAAGGGTTCTGTCGCAATAATTATCAAAAGCACAGACCTCCTGGTCTTCAGGCATAACTATCCTGCTAAAGCCATAAACTGCTTATAAGCAGGAATATTATAATCCCCCAGCAAATCCAGACAAGAAATCAAAGCAATCTTATTCCAAATTAGTTACTATTTGTAAAAAATTGGAGTATTAAAATGAGCAGAAAAAGAACGGTCTACAGTGCTGAATTTAAAAGCAAGTTGGTATTAGAAGTTTTAAAGAATGAAAAAACACTGCAAGAAATTGCCAGTGCAAATAACATCACACCTAATTATGATAGCAGATAACGTCGGGAAGGGGGATTTATGCGACAGAACCACTTTACCGCTTGTAAAGATGCAAGCAGAATTTGAAATACTGGACGGTAATCCCACGCTTTTAAGATGTGCCTATGATGATTTTTTGAAAGCCATTGAACAACAAACCAAGAATTAAAAATGCCAAGTTTTCTAAAAGATACTCGCCCCGCCCTAAAAAATGAATTTTGGGTATTTAAACTTATGCGCGGGGGTATTCCACGCTATCAAGCGGAAATTTTCGCGGTGGGTATGGCCTTGCATATTCAAAAATTGAATATTGAAGAAAGAGCCGCTTATTTACGAAAACAGGGGAAAACCGAAAACATGCGCTTTCATAAAAATATTATTCTTTCAGTCAGGAAAAAATACACCTGATTAGAAAAGAAAAAATTAAGGTCTAAAGAATTTATTTTGTTTTTTTAATAGATAAAACGAAAGTTTCATTTTCGGCCTAATTAACTGGCTCTTGAGCTTTTTCCCTTTGAAAGCATGAAAATATAGGCCGTAATCGCTTGAGGTTGCCCGCTGGTGCGTTTTTATCGCTTAAATGTACAAACATACACAAGAGATTAGCAACCCTATTCAAAACCTTTTAAAATCGCTTGCTGTACTTTTTCTTGGTAGATATTTTGATAATGTGCCATTGCTTCGGAAATTGTGAGGGCTGACAGTTCCAAGGCTTCAAGTTCTCGCATGATGGGCTTTAACTCCTTGATGATGAAAAGGCGGTGCTGTGTCGATTGGGTCGGCGGTAATTGTCTGATTACCCGCTTACCGTCCAGCCAGTCGATTAAATTCATTTGCTTCATGCGCTCGGCTTTCTTTTTTTGGATATTTTGGGAACGATGATAAACGCAGATTTTTAATTTTGACTTAACTTATCCACAAGGCACTTTTACAAGGTTAAATATAAAAGGTTAAATAAAGGAAAGGATAGGGGATTTTTGCAAGCAAAAAAAATGTTATATATCAATAATATAGAGTTAAAATAATTTTTTAAGTGTGCCGTGTACTGCCTACTTTACCCCTAAGTGTTCCGTGTACTGCCTACTTTTTTGCTCAAGTGTTCCGTGTACTGCCTACTTACTGTTCCGTGTACTGCCTACTTTTTGACTTTAAGTGTTCCGTGTACTGCCTACCTTGCTTTTGACTTATCCACAATTTTAAGATCATTTTTTACTGCTTTTTGTTTTATGATATTAGCTCTTGCATTAGCGGCTTTTTGTTCGCTAGAAAATTCAGAACTTGGCGTAATTATATATTTAATATCTACAATCTTGCGTCCTTCCCGTTTTTCTTCAATATCATAGCTATAAATTGTCCCGTTTTCTTTTAATTCATCTAATGCCGCTAAAACTTTTAATCTATTCTTTCCCTCGTGCTTTGCTCTTAAAAGCAAACTAGCCGCCTTTATTGAAGAGTAATATAAATCATGTGTTGTCATTAAACTGGCATAAATAAACCTAGCTATAACCTGAGTTCGGGATAAGGAATTATAGCAAAGGCAATAAATCTTCTCTTCTTAGGTTGAGAGCAGGCTTTTTTTCTTGGTACGAATAAGCAACCAAACAGGCGACTGCATTGACCATATAATTCGTCAGTGATCTGTGCCTAGAGTGTTCTAGCTGAAAAATATTTTTCAATTGATCATTAATTGTTTCAATAATACTGCGCTTTCTCAGTAAGATAGCATCAAAAGCAGCCATCACTCGGGGTTTCATATTTTTTCTAAGTGTTGTAATCAGTTCAACATCATCAGTTGCCAAAAGCTCAGTCAGTTTTTTAGAAATATAACCACGATCACCAAACAGCTTCCCGATCACTTTTTTAGCCAGATAGGGAACAGGTTTTCGGTCATCAACATTACCTTTAGTGATTGAAAAAGAGAGTATTTCTCCACGGTCATCTACTATGATATGCAATTTGAACCCGTAAAACCAACCTGTAGAGGATTTGCCACGCTGCGCTACCTCTTTGAATGTTTTATGTCGTGGAATACGAAGGTTTTTACAAACACGAAGAGGTGTCGAATCAACAAAAGCAATTCCCTCTCCTTTGCCACATCGAGTTTGCATAAAAGCAGTCAAAGGAACAATCACCTCGGGTAATAACTCAATGAAACGGTTGTAACTTGGGGCCTTCGGGAAAGCACCCGATAAATTCCTCGGTAAATAGCGCAAGTAGAACCACTTGAACGTACCATACCCTGA
>NZ_BDMN01000233.1 GCF_002189065.1 Bathymodiolus platifrons methanotrophic gill symbiont | reverse complement strand
ACTGAAGTTTCCCAATTATTGAGTAGCTGAAATACACAATGCTGGTGTATCGAGGTTTATTTTAGGTGGTTTTGCCATGTTTATAGCAAACCCCTACTTAATTCCCCTTAGGCAATAGCATTTGAAACGAATGAAAAGACTATTTTTTTCATATAGTTGTAGCATAGTTTCAATTTTACCATAAATAATTATTGGGAAACTTCAGCTTTTAAGTATCCAGCCGCTTAATTGTTCCTTACATGCTGTCAGTCGCCTTAAATTGAATTGCCTATATTGCAGGGTATTAACTGCATGAGATATAAAAACCGATAACCGCGCAACATGTAGAGCTTTTGTATTATCAAGATATTGTTTTCTATCTACACTGCAATAATCTTGTAAAATTGCCCCTGTGTATATTTCTTCGCTATCTTCATACACCGTTAAAATGCACTTGCTCATAACTTCCAAAGAATGCTTAATTTGTTGGTGTGTTCTACTGCATTTATTCTTTCTAAGTTCTTTATTTATCATCCCATAGCTAAACTTTACCCAACTTTCAGCGTTCTTTGAATCATGTATCCCTAGATTTTGCTCTGTAAATATCTTTTTTAAAATTTCCTCTATAACTTCCTCGGCTTTAGTCGGAAAAAAAGCTATAAATTCACCATCTGATTGTTCAATTAAAGCGGGTTGTATTCTTACCTTATAAGGCTGTGGCTCGCCATTCTCCCCCCTTAATATATATTCTTGTGTATAAGGGTCTGGCTGTCCCTTTTCAGGTCTTAGCGTTTTTTGCTCCTGTGGTGACAAAAAATATTTAGGTATGCGCTCCCATAAATCAACGGTGTTTGAAACTTCGCTTATATCATTAGCCAAAAAATCAGAAAACAAATCATGTTGAATACTTTTTATTGCCTTACTTGGCGGCTTTTTTATTACCTTTTTAACAACTTTCTTTGTAGCTTTTTTCTTTTTAGTGTCTGCCATTTTCTTTTTCCCCTTATCAAAATATCGCGGGTCGCTTGTATCATAATAAGGCATTAGTACAGCGTCCTTTATATCAAGCTGCTTAACACATGCCTTTGATAATTCAATCATGTTGTGACCTCCTTTTGAGTGGTTCGTTTTCGGTTCATTGAGATTTATCGAACCAATATAAAAGTATTATAGAATAATGATTTTATGATATTGAAAAATCAATATTTATTTTCTTTTATAAGCTCTGCAATACTCGGTTTTCCAATAGATGCAAGCCACAAATCCAGCCCTTCAAGGACTAAATCATTTAATGAGTATTGCCTATCGCTGCGCTTTTTCAGGTTCACATAGTCCAGCATTTCGAAATATAGCGGCTCTGGTAAATATGTCGGCAACTGTTGACGGTTTCCTTCTGCTTTTTTGGGTCTGCCCTTCCCTCTCTTAACTGGTTCTATCACTGGTTTATTCTGCGCGGTTTCTTTTTCAGGTTCTGCCGCTGCATTCAATAATGCGTCCATACTTGCATTTTTCTTTGATGTTTTACTGCTCATGATGCCACCTTTAAACTATTTTGTTTTTCCTCTGTTTTTACCAGCCAATCATAAATATTTTTTACTTCCTCGGCGGCTTTGTCCTTTTCGTCATATTCTCCAACCCCAAGACCAAGCCCCGCAGCGTGGCGATATACCTTGCGTTCTACGGTCGAATAAGGACAAACAAGCCCATGAGCAGCAAGCCCTAAGCGCAACTTTTCAAATTCATTACCTACTGGGGGGCAGCGTGAAACAAGAATAGTAAAAGGCTTATCAAGGCTTTTAATCATATTAGCGGTGCTTGGTATTGCCTCAAGATCAAAAACAGACGGTTGAACAGGAACAATACAAAGTGTTGCAAATCCGATAATCACATTATGCAGGGTATCGCTTGCGCCTTTAGTATCGAAAATCACTAAATCATAACCCTGTTTTTGTGCAAACCCGTAAATTTCTTTAACCTTTTCTATATCATGGGGAACAATAACCGCTTTTATATCGTCCTCGATTTCCCGTCTTTTCCACCAATTCGCGGCGGATTTTTGTTTCTCGTCCAGATCGACAAGCAAAACCTTTTTTCCAGCTCTCGCGGCGCATACCGCCATATTGGTAGAAATTGTAGACTTTCCAACCCCCCCTTTAGAACAAACTAAAAACCAAACATCCATAATAATAACCTCATTATTTTATAATTGTGTAAATCGTTATTCTCCTGCCATTGCTGTAAAAGCTAAATCTCAGAAACGAGAAACCAATAAATCGTGGCGCATGGATGAAACGTATATCAAAGTGAAGGGGCAGTGGACCTATTTATACCGAGCTGTTGATAGTCACGGTGATACGCTTGATTTCATGCTTTCTGAGCGCCGTGATGAAGAGGCTGCAACCGCATTTTTCAAACAAACGATTAACAATAATGGCTTTCCTGATAAGGTCGTTATGGATAAAAGTGGCGCTAACTATGCAGGATTAGCCAATATTAACCTCTTGTTAATCCTCGCTGGGTTTGCCACTATGATCGACATATTACAGGTTAAATATTTGAATAACATCATCGAACAGGATCATCGCTTTATCAAAAAAATAACAAAACCGATGATGGGCTTTAAAGCGTTTCACTCCGACCAAGCAACAATTGATGAAATTGAAACGGCACATATGATCCGAAAGGGGCAATTGTCTGAGGAAAATATTCCTGCTTATAAGCAGTTTATGGCTTTAGCAGGATAGTTATGCCTGAAGACCAGGAGGTCTGCGCTTTTGATAATTATTGCGACAGAACCGTATATACACATACACACGAAAAGCGCTCTATCGCTTAAAATCAGGGAACAGGCGCGCCATGCTACCTCACAACATTCTGGGACTCCTGTCACCAACATTCATTCGCCTACGCAGCGAATGGGAGATGCCCTGGTCGCCCTGCGTCCGTCTCAACTACGCACAAAACCCTGCTCCGTTAAGACTACCTCAAATGGCTGGACGGCTATTCGGAATGCAATTCTTGCCTACCTCGCGCGCTACTAGCGCACTTCGGATCAGCGAATTGCCCTGACATTAGCAATAGCGTGGGCATACTAGCGGATAAAGTCAGCTTTACACAGGGTCACTCTTTTACAATGCAAACAAGACTTGTTCTCATTTACACTGAAATGTATAATGTACCTTTCAAGTGTCTTGCTATATCAATATTAAAAGGTAAGTTGGTGCATTACGCAAATAAAGCCAACGCTGCCACCGCAACGGCAATTGAGTTAAACGTCTATTTTATACCACTGTTCTGTTTGGAATGGGAAGGTGTGTATTCTGGAATATATCCGCTCATAAGCTCGGAGACCTGCCTGAAATCGGCCAGGAAACACAAATATTTCCTGTATAAAACTTGTGCGGGTGAGCACATTAATCAGGCATCTATTATGAACTCCTCTGATTTTTTTCTTAGCGTAAACTCGCCTTTCTTATTATTTAATCTATTTGCTCAGGCACAGATTATTCTTATCGCGGCCTAAAACCCGCACCACATCTCTGCCCTACACTCTGAAAAATTGAATAATATGCAAGCTTATCTTTATAGTTTGTTGCTTGTGTTGATCACTCTGCAAACTGCCTTTGCCGAAGAGCAAAACATTCAAACAGATATCCAGCCCAAAGAAGACTTATCGCCTGGCCAACCGAACAATATCAATAATTCGGTACGCGAAGAAGGTATTAAACATGATTTGAAATACAATGGCTGCAATGGTTTTATCCGTGGCGGTTATATTCAGACCCATACTAAAACCGTTAGTAATCAACAAGCCTATGGATTAGGCGGCGAACTGGGCTGTGGTGTTTCCTGGGGGCCATATTTTCAGCTACATGCCAGTGCGTTTACTGCGATCAACCCTGGTTTTAACAGTGGCAATAAAGATGAAATTCAGGGTGATTTTTTCGATGAGAACAAGAACAGTTATATTACCTTAGGCGAAGCGGTAATGACCTTATCCTATGCCGATTTACAGGCGCATTTAGGTCCGCAGCGCTTTAATTCACCGCATATGGATCAGGATGACTTGCGCTTATTACCTAATATTTTTGAGGCCTACTTGCTGGACTATCATCTAAATGATGAAATTTATCTTGGCAGTGGCTTTATTCGCACGGCTAAAGGCTGGGAAAATAATGGCAATGCCGCTGATTTTATCGATATCGGCGAAGCATTTGGCGGCACTGGCGCGCAGTCCTGGATAGCCTGGGGAAAGTATCAGCAGGGCTATATTAATGCCAGCGCCTGGTACTACTATATTAAAGATGTACAGCAAATTTTCTTTGTCGATGTCACCTACCAGAATAGCTTTAATGATTATATTTTCTATGATCTAGGAGTGCAGTTTGATATGGGGCGCTCAGTGGGCGCGCAATCGATTGGCGAGGTAGGTGCCAACACGCTTGGGATATACGCCACGATCAGCTCTTATGGCATGTCATTTACTACCGCGTATAATAAGAACTTCGGCCAGTCAGCTGCCGTAAATAGTGTCGGAGGAGGGCCTTTTTTTACCTCTATGGAGCAAATGACCATGGATGCTGTGAATGCCAAAAATGCCCAGGCGCTGTTATTTAATCTGGAATACCAGCCATACTTTATAGAAAGCATGAATATAGGTGTAGCCGCTGGCGACTTCCAGGGCGGAAATGCCGCTGATTTTCATACCCAGGAATTTAATACCTATCTCAGCTACCAGTATAATCAAATGATTACCGTGGATATTATGTACGCTTATATTAAAGACTTGCAGGCAGACCTGGTGACTGATCAGCTGCGGGTAATTTTAGGTTTTCAATTTTAGTACTTATGCTTAATAGCCTTTTATCACCGTGAAGGACATGAAGTTAATGAAGAAAAAATGCAGCCTATCCACTCATACCGCAAGACCTTCAAGTTCTTCATGTCCTTCATGGTAAAAAACAACCGCGCCGATGAATTTATAATAGAATATATACGCGCCATCGCGCGTCTTCATAATATATTTTGGGACTCCATGTCACAAAAATCGATTCGCCGCACGGCGAATCATTTATGCCCTGGCACGCCCTGCGTCCACCTCACCCATGCACAAAACCCGCATGGCTAAGGCTCCCTCAAATGTCTCTAGGATCATCGGGATAAAATTTTAGCCTCCCGAGCGCGCTGCTAGCGCACTTCGGATTGGCAAATTTCCCTTCGCCGACCACGAAAAACGTTAAACTATGACACCCCTCATGCTGTGTTTTTTTATAAGAATAAACGTGAGGCCGCATGATTACAGGAATTGCACTTCAGAGTTGAATCCACCTAATTAGTAAGGGCAAAGAAACAAAATTAGATAATAGTGAATAATACTAGGTATCTGACCAGCATGAAAGTGAAAAGTACCTATATTTGTCCGTTTCCCTTAGCCTGTTTTTCTAAATGAAATACTTTTTTAAAATACTCTTTCACCGCCTCATTCACCATATCTTGAGGATGTAGACCACCCAATGTACACCAAGTACCAACTAAATTAAAACAGGCGCGCCATGCTACCTCACAACATTCTGGGACTCCTGTCACCAACATTCATTCGCCTACGCAGCGAATGGAAGATGCCCTGGTCGCCCTGCGTCCGTCTCAACTAGGGTGTGATTAAAACTGCGGGGATTTGTTAAAATATCACTATTTCAATTGTCTGAAGGCCAGGAGGTCTGAGCTTTTGATAATTATTGCGACAGAACCCTTAGTATTCACTAAGTTCTTGCGTAATCTAATAGAGCACTTAAATCACCTTTATCCGCTAACCTTAAAGCCGCCAAATAATCCACTCGACTTTGGGACTGTAAAGTGAGGTTGGCTTTATTTCCCCAAGTAAACAGTGGCTGGCCTAATGCTTTCAGAAGTAAATCAGCCATGATACGAGAGTGCCGGCCATTACCGTTAGGAAAGGGATGAATGTACACCATACGATGATGAAGCCGAATTGCTATTTCATCCAGAGGATAGCTGCTGAATTCAATCCATGCCTTTGCGTCATCACATAAATTTTTTAATTGAACGGCCACTATCTCTGGTGGAATATTGCCAATATTAACTTCATATTTCCTAAACTGACCAGCCCATGACCAGGATTTGTTAAACATCTGTTTGTGGAGTTTAAGGCAGAAATCAATATTTAAAATATCAGAGGGCGTTCGCTTCGTTTTCATCGCCCACAGCAAGCCTTGCTGAATATTCCTTGATTCAAATTGATCCAACTGCCCTCTTGTTGCTATATGCTTAGGTATCAGTCCATTTGCATCATCGGGGGTTAAGGGAGTTGCACCTATTGGTAGCTCATCATTAATCATAAATTATCCCAAAAATCTCTAGGCCATTTTCTCAATGATTCATCCGCCATTAGTTTAATGCTTTGTTCTTTAAAATCATCTCCTGTCGCTTGATCTTCAAGCCCCATGTGCAACTCAGTATATTGATTCATCTGTTGGGCTTTTTTCAATGCCTGCTTTATTCTCATTGCCTGCAAACTACCTTCTTCTGGGACTAAGGTATAAACAACTCGACAACCTAAGCCATGCGCTGCTTTTTCCAGCGTTTTAATTGAAATAGAGCCGTCTACCTCGCCTTTCTCCATTAAAGATATTCTTGGCTGGCTAAGCCCAATGCGTTCACCTAGGCTCCTAGCACTCATCCCCAAAGCATTCCTTACCTCATAGATCCAGCCTCTCGCAGGTCTAGTTACGGGTGCTTGATGGTTAAGCTTAGCTAAGGTCTCATCTAGCTGTTGAATCGTTAAGTCTCTTTCCCATGTCATAATAAAAACCTAATAAACTTATTTTTAAGTATTTGTAAAAGCAAATTAAAACAGTAGCCTATTTTATTTAGTCTTACAATATTTTAGGCTATTTATTTTCAAACAAAGTGCCCCATTATAAATTTATAAAAATATTTTTACTGAAATAGTAATTAATATATTACAATTAAATCAATTAGATAAGATGCTTTACAATAAACCGTTCCACGGGAACGGTATTTATACAGTGATAATTAATACTAGAGAGACTAACAATGAAAGATGCTCCTTTAACACCTAAAGAAAGAAAGAA
>NZ_BDMN01000232.1 GCF_002189065.1 Bathymodiolus platifrons methanotrophic gill symbiont | reverse complement strand
CAGGCGCGCCATGCTACCTCACAACATTCTGGGACTCCTGTCACCAACATTCATTCGCCTACGCAGCGAATGGGAGATGCCCTGGTCGCCCTGCGTCCGTCTCAACTACGCACAAAACCCTGCTCCGTTAAGACTACCTCAAATGGCTGGACGGCTATTCGGAATGCAATTCTTGCCTCCCTCGCGCGCTACTAGC
The DNA here is from genome assembly GCF_002189065.1 of Bathymodiolus platifrons methanotrophic gill symbiont. Classification (GTDB taxonomy): domain Bacteria; phylum Pseudomonadota; class Gammaproteobacteria; order Methylococcales; family Methylomonadaceae; genus Methyloprofundus. The sequence continues at coordinate 9,579 of NZ_BDMN01000232.1, read as the reverse complement.
GCACTTCGGATCAGCGAATTGCCCTGTCGCCTACCAGGGACTAAAAATCTTCACTCCGCTTAGGCTCCGTTTCCCTGATTTTAAGCGATGGAAGAAAGAGGGGTAATAGGGTGATTTTGTTTTTTTGCGACAGAACCCTTAAAATTCACATGACCTTTATATGGAGGGAAGTATGACTGGATGGCATGTAACATCAAACGATATAAAAATCTGGACTGAAACTAATAAACGCAGAGCAGAAGAAACTCTCCCATTATTAGTTAAAATAACTAATTTTAGCTTCTTGCGAACCAAAGGAAATAAATTTCTCATCTGGCGATGCTATTGCTATTGGAGGGTGGGATGGAACTATTGACGTTGCCGAAGCAACTCAGTTCATACCAGCAGGAAAGTCTGGATGGGAGATTGGTACTAATAAAAACGTAAAAGGAAAGGCTTCGGGGAGTCGCTATTTTTGCGAAAGCTTGTTTTGGGCATCCCAGCCCAAGCAAGCAGCAAAAACTTAACGCGACCACTTATGCCTCCGGCGGCCCCGATTCGTCCTCGTCACCTCGTCCCGACCCAACAAGGGGTCGGAACATAGGCTCCAAATGACTTGACGCCGTGTCGGATGGCCTTTTATTTTGTCTCCACCTTCGCTAACGCTCAGACTCCGACAAAATAACGGCCCTACGGCTATCGCGGACTAAAAATCATCACTTCGCTTAGGCTCCGTTTCCCTGATTTTCAGCGGATGATGATTATTCTAAACGATCAAAAAAACCAGATCCATTTAAGTTAGATGAAACAACATTTGTTTTTGTCACATCAAGATTATGGACAAAACGAGATGGTTGGGTTCGATCAAAATCATCAAATAATGAATGGAAAGATGTTAAAGGAATAAATGCTGAAACACTAGAAAATTGGCTGGAAACATGTCCAGCTGTACACCGATGGTTTGCTACATTATTGGATAAGCGATTAGACTCAACAAAGGATGTTGAACAAGCTTGGAATGAATATAAAAATCAAACTAAAGTAAATATCACATCAGATTTTCTTCTCCATAACAGGGAAAAAGAGTCTAAGGCTATTGATGAGATAGTGACTAAACAACCAGGTTCACATCTAATTAAATCAGAATCTAAAATTGAGGCATACGGGTTTATTTTAGCTTCATTTCTTGATTCTGACATTGCAAAATGTCGTTGTCTTATCATTAAAGATCAAGAATCATGGGATTGTATTACTTCGCGTAAGCAGTCATTAATATTAGTGCCACTTGGTTTTACACCTTCAGGAAAAGGAACGGCAGTTTCTAATGGGCATACTGTAATAAGTGCAATTGATGAAAAAGACATTAGGGCGGATAAAGCAGATATTTGCTTAAGTCATCAATCACGCTTAGATAGACAAGAAGGATTTAAAAAACTAGGCTTTAATGATGAAGAAATACAGTCTTTATATGACGACACAAAAGGCTACTTAGAACCACTGCTTCGTCACCCTTTACTAAAGCCTGTAGATTTTGAACACCCATATTGGCCAAATAAATTTAAATCAGAAGTCCTTTTTGCTGTGCTATTTGCTTCTGAATGGTGCGATGAGAACAAATATGATAAAGAAGCTTTAGAGATTCTATCTGGTTTGCCATATTCAGAATTTAATCAAATAATTATCAAACTGTCAAAAGAAAATGACACACCGATACGACTAGTAGGTAAGGTATGGCAGGTAATTTCAAAAGTAGATTATTGGTTGCTAATAGAGCCTAAAATAGCCGTTCCTTATTTTAAGTGTTTAGGAAAAACTATTTCAATTGTGCTGGCTGATTTAGATCCATCTTATGATTTGCCTTCCAATGAGCGATATATGGCACCAATCAAAGGAGCAGTTCCTAAATATTCTGATCTATTAAAGATAGGTCTATCAGATAGCTTGGCTTTATTGACTGCTTATTCTGATGAGTTATCCCCCCAACTAGGTGGATACAAACCCTCTGATGATATTCGTATTTGGGTCAGAGATCTTTTTGGTACCAATAAAGAGTTAAAGTTCTGGTATTCGCTTGGTAGCTGTATGCAACTAGTTGCTGAAGCAGCCCCAGAAGAATTTATATCGGCAGTCGAGGCAGCGACATCAAATAAAAATCCATATTTACTTGGATTATTTGAAGAGAAAGGCTCGGCTATTTTAGGTGGTGATTGCGATCATTTAAATTTACTTTGTTCTTTAGAACAGCTTTCTTGGAAAAAACAATATTTTGCCAAAGTGAGCTTATGTTTGGCTCGCTTAGTGGAGATAGACCCAGGCGGTCGTTGGGCTAATAGGCCTTCAAGTTCATTGGTCCATATTTATTTGGGGTGGATAAATAATACGTCTATTTCACATGAACAAAGGGTACAAGTACTTGATAAAGTATTAATCTCACAATACCCAGAAGTCACTTGGAAATTGATGCTTTCATTGTTAATAAAAAACTCCGGTGTGACCACAGGAATAAGTAAACCAAAGTATCAATATTGGTCTAAAGATATTGAACGTAGTGCCACAACTCACGATTATAATAACTATGTTGATTCAATTGAAAATCTACTGTTCAGTAAGATTGACTACGGTAAATGTTCCAGGTTATGTGATCTGATTGATAACCTTAATTCATATACTGAAACTCATCAGCAGGAACTTATTAGCAAGTTATTAGGCCAAACCGTTGACCTTATTTCTGATAAGGATAGGGATAGAATTCTTAACCAATTAAGGATAACTCTGTCTTGTCATAGAGAGCGTCCAGACTCAGAATATCCTTACTCAACTGAGCTATTGGATCAATTAGAGGAGGTTTATCATCATTTTAATTATGCGGACACAGTTAAAGCTAATGTTTTTCTATTTAACGATGATTATCCAAGGTTTATTCACCCAGTCAGTCAAGAAGAGCGTGATGATCTCGTTCAGGACAGCCGTATAAAAATCATAGAGACTCTTTATCAAGAGGGAGGTAATAATGCGTTAGAGAAATTAATATTGGCAAGCCCTTGTCCTGATATAGTTGGTTACTCTACTTATAAGTCTTCAGTTTCAACTGACGTGTTAAGTAAAGCACTCAAATGGTTAAGTGAAGATGACAAATATGTCATCTTTTCAAAAAAATATTTTTCAGTCTTAGCTCATGAGAATATGAATAGTGCAGTTGATATATTGAAGGGTAATCCATCATGGGGTGAAGATAAAAAATCACAATTTTTATTGTGTTTTCCTGTAAATAAAGAAACTCTTGCTTTAGTTGATGAATTAGATCAAGCTGGGAAATCTTTATATTGGACTCAATTACATCGTTACTTTTTAGCAGATAAAGACATAGATCTTGTAGCTATTATTGCCGCAAGATTTTTAGAAAATGAGAGGCCATTAGCTGCATTAGATACCATTTCTCATATGTTTCATAACAGTGGCGCTAGTTTATTAGATGGAAATCTAGTTGAATCCATTTTGATCAAAATAGCTATAGACCCTAAGGGTTTAAATAGCCATTCAATACAAAGTGATCAATATAAAATTTTGAATGCCATTGGACTCATTCAGAATTGTAGTGGTATAAAAGTTGAGAACATTCGACAGATTGAATGGCTTTATTTACCAATCTTTCGATTTAGGAAGGTTCAGCCATGTTATCTTTTTAAATATGTTGCTGAGAATCCAGTTTTTTTGCTCAGTTGGTCATTTGGATATATAAACGCAATGATAATGTCGAGGAGTTATCTCAAGAAAAGCAAAAACAAAGAACTGAAACAGCAATGGAATTACTAGATACACTTTCTATACTACCTGGAGTGGTTGGAGAAGATATCAATAAAGATATTTTAAATTCTTGGGTTGATGAAGCCAGAGCTATTTTTGAAGAATCAGGACTAGTAGATATTGGTGACTCTAAAATTGGAACTTATTTAGCGGGAAGTCAAGTAGGAAACGATGGCATTTGGCCTCATGAATCAGTTAGAGATGTTCTTGAAAGAATAAAAAATAAACAGATTGAAGATGGAATAATATGTGGGAAAATTAATGCTAGAGGTGTCACTTATAGAGGCCAATATGCAGGTGGCTTACAAGAAAAGGAGTTAGCATGCCGTTACAAAGAGGATGCTGAAAAAATTGATTGTATTTTTCCTAATACAGCAGGTGTTTTAAGGTCGATTGCAGAAAAATATGAAAAACAAGCAGTCATTCATGATCAGTCGGTTGAAATTGGGTATTAGAGAACATAAAAATACAAAAACTCATTCGCTGAAAATCAGGGAAACGTAGCCTAAGCGAAGTGATGATTTTTAGTCCGCGATAGCCGTAGGGCCGTTATTTTGTCGGAGTCTGAGCGTTAGCGAAGGTGGAGACAAAATAAAAGGCCATCCGACACGGCGTCAAGTCATTTGGAGCCTATGTTCCAACCCCTTGTTGGGTCGGGACGAGGTGACGAGGACGAATCGGGGCCGCCGGAGGCATAAGTGGTCGCGTTAAGTTTTTGCTGCTTGCTTGGGCTGGGATGCCCAAAACAAGCTTTCGCAAAAATAGCGACTCCCCGAAAAACCAACCCATTAGGGGGGGGATCTTTTTCTTCAAGTGTTTTTGTTTTTATCTTACCCCAGGTTAGGGTAGTTGTTACACCCGCAGGGGTAACAGCACGTTCCCGATTCGGGAGGGCTATGAAGAACAGCAAGACTTTAGTTGATGCAAACTTTTTTAACATGGGTTTTTTTACAACTTCAGTGGTTTAGTTTTTTTTAACAGCCTTTTTTAACGCTATTTGCGTAGAATCGGGGGAATTTGAAGGTGATTATTGGTGCGGATGGTGGTGTCCAATAAACACTGTCAATGCGTAACTTCTATTACAGTTGATTTTTACACAAATATTTATTTTTTGCGACAGAACCCATCGCCTGTCGTTTCTTCTTGAATGACAACCATGATGTCTATACCCAAACTACTTGAAGGTGCAGGAATTACCCCGACCGTCATTCCCGAGGGTTTTACCGGGAATCCATGTACATTCAATAGAACCCTGCTAAAAGCATGCAGGGATGACGAGATAAAATAACCTGCATCTTGATTTCGTTTGGGTATACGTATCTTTTGCGACAGAACCTCCGAACGAGCGCATTGTTATGCACACTCTGGTTATTCTTATTTTGCTTTAAAACCACCATTACAGAACCATTCATTATCCGCCATTGCTTTATACATGGCAGTTCCCCATGAATTCCTATGATTATTATTCCGCGTTTTAAAGGCATCTAATAACTGGTCACGTACATCTTCTGAGTTTGATTTTACTAAAATATTTTTTAGCTGGCATCGGATATTAGCGAGTTCAGCACCTGCCTGAGAGGTATATAATGAGCCAAGACCATAAATATTAAAATGCTGTTTTATTCGGGCATTCATTGCGTCACTCCAATCATCTACATCCTTAACAAAGAAACTAATAGAAACTGGTGGGCCCTTAACGACCTCAGCAAACAACCACTGCACAGACGTTACATCGTCATAATATGGATGTAGTGTCTGCTCTTCAGTAGTTGTCGGAACTGTACTTCGCTTCAATTTATTACAATCATAACATGCTGGAACGAGATTGAATGGAACAACAACCAATAATGGGAAACGAGCTTTTGGTAAATAGTGATCTAGTGTCGATACTGTTCTTTGTCCACAAAGTGGGCATATTCCTTGAGGTGCAGATGCTTTCAGTTTATCGTAAACAGACCGGCCAGGCGCCCCCTTCTTGGCCATGCGGTTTGTATATACAAGCACCATCTCATTTTCTGTAACTTTCTTTGCTATATTGTCATGCTCATTTAAACGGTAGAAACTCTTATCCATCCCATTACGATTAAACTCTTCTGCCGCCTTATTCACATTATCTACAACTGAGCTCAGCTTGTCTTTTAAGCTTTTGTTTGCTACATGACTAATACATGTTAAAAACACATCTTTTGGATCTTCCTCTGGTTTAACTATAACTCTCATGGCTATAGCTCTTCTTTATGTCGTTCTGCAATAAGACCACGCAATATACCCCTTGCCTCTGATCCTAAATTATTACCAAAATACTTAACAATATCTTGGAAGCTATCTTTGTTTTCAAGCGCCTCGTTTAACAATCTGTGGTACCCAGACTCAGTAACTTCAAGTCCAAATATTTCACGTGTGAGGATGCCTAAATTCTCACCAAATGTTTCTAATTCTGGTCTTTCTGCATTTGCTTCCAACCCTGTTCGACGAAGTTTCCAAACACAGTCCTTCGGCACCTCCTGAACAATAACTGGTGAATGAGTTGCGATAATTGCCACCCCATTTCTATGAGACAATAAATCTGATAAGGCTCTAACAAATGCTGATAACAACGGAGGATGAAGGTGCCCTTCCGGCTCATCGATTAACACTAGAGTTTTCTCTTCAACTTTTTCGACTAGTTTGGTTATAGTCAGTAGTACGATGCCGTGTCCTGAACTCATTTTCTTGTACATTGGCCTAGCTTCTTCTAACTTGTCAGCATCACACGAAGAGACAACATCACTAAGTGAAAGTTCTCTAAAAAGTGGATCAGACTCTAAGTTTTTTATTGCTATGTTCCAGCGTTCTAATTTACCTTGTGAAACACACGCCTTTAAGCTGTCAACAAATTCATCAGTAAGCATTTCATGACTCATTGGCGTGCCACCTCTGCTTGATGAGCGTTTTAATCCCACATATGAGTAGCGTATGCCTTTTGTTTTATCTTTTTGCTCAGGATAGGGCTCAAATGGATCAAATGCACTAAAGGCGACAGAAACAACACCAGCGAATAAGTCCTCATTATTCTGTTCTCCCCAGGGATTTTGTGAATCTGAAAAATTACTATCCGATTTAATGGATCCAGTTTTTTCATCTGGAACAAGTGCTTTTACCATTTCGCTTAGTAAATGCGTTTTTCCTACTCCATTACGACCAATCAACACATGAATATTCGTAGGAGGATTCGACTCAGGATCTACAGAGAATTTAAGATCTAGTCCTGCTGTTTTTTCCCCTTGCGGCATATTATATTGAAAATCATAATTTGTTAGTACGGAGCCACCTTCCAAAAGTCTTTTAAACTGTCCATTTATCGAAGATATGCTTATATCCCGCAACAAAGACGTTTTTGTTACTTCTTCTTTTATCGCTCTTTCTAATAAGTCTTGATTCTGCACGACATCATTTAGCTGAATAAGAACTTCTTTCTTAATTCCGTCATTAAGCTTATTAATGTTTTGATAGTATTCAGAACTTTGTCCAAGCGAGAAATATTTATCCTCAAGCTGACGAAAATTTGGGAATTCTGTTTTGGTACCGGACTTTTGACCAAAACAGCCTATTTTTATACGACCAATGTCGTGCTTAACACCTTTATCGTCAAAAACTGTGAGAGCATATGAAGTCGTAAAACCGAAATCATCCCAATTATTATCTACTAAATAGGCAACCAACCGTTCTTCATATGGCATCTGGGTTGAACTGGAAATATGCTTGAACTGTAGTTTCATGTATCAGATTCTCTTTTTGTCCATATTCTGCCCAATATTGGATTATTATTTATTTCCAGCTCCCTTCAATACCTTCGCCAATTTTAATTTAAGCCAAAAATGACAATCTTACACCCATATAAATCAATCGCTTATATGCTATAAAATTCATAAAAATGAGTGTATTTTTATTTTGGCGAAGGTATTGACTAAGATGAAATATATAGTATAGATTTAGGAGTCAAAAATCAATAAATGCACATTACAATAGTGGAAAGTCCAAGTACCATATGACATTCAGGAAAATAATAACTTGAAAAATAGCACCATTTTTAGTTGAACATGAGGCTCTTCTTTGGCTGAAATTTAATCTTATGATCGTAGGTAATAGGGTGATTTTGTTTTTTTTGCGACAGACCCCTAGATTGGGATATTTTCGCGGATAGTGGAGTTAAATAAACAAGTGTTATCTATACACCATCAGCAGCACCAATAATCACCTTCATTTTGCCCTGATTCTACGCAAACAGCGTTAATAAACGCTGTTAAAAAACTAAAGGGCTGAAATTGTTAATAAATCCCTTGTTAATAAACTGATTTGGGTCTTGTGATCTCTATCTTAGTAAATTCTAGGGGTAATAGTTAGATTCCATTTTGCCACCATTTTAGAAACAATGAAAAAGGGCTGTCTTCAACTATGGCATCTTTCTTTTACAATTTTTATTTTCCCTTTAGCTGTAAAATAAAACCTATTAAAATCACATATATATAGTGTTTTATCCCTTGAATTTCTATGGTTAATCCCCATTTTGATAATAATGTTGGTTTTCTACAAAAATGGATTCATAAAGATGTCAAAAAAAAGCACTCATGTAGTATCAAATAGTAAAGATGGCGGATGGGATATAGAGCAAAGTGGTGCTCAACGATCATCTGGGCACTTTGATACCAAACAAGAAGCTGTTAATCGCGCTCGTGAAATTAGCCAAAACCAAAAAACTGAACTTGTTATTCATAACAAAGATGGAAAAATTGGCCCTAAAGATAGTCATGGTAATGATCCATTTCCACCTAAAGGCTAGATAGGAGAATTAATTTATGAGCACTAAACAAATACATGTATTTATAAGCCATTCTTGGGCTTATTCAGAGCATTATGATCGTCTATCTGAATGGATATTTAAAGATTGGAGACTTGGACAAGCATCTCTAGTTTTTTGTGATTTCTCTGTACCTAAAAACGACCCAATACATAATGCTAATAATGACCTACAATTAAAAAATGCTATATTATGATAAGATCTACCGGTCTCACGTGGTTATTATACCGACAGGTATGTACGCTCATCATAGTAAGTGGATAAAGAAAGAAATAGAAGGTGCGAATGAGTTTCGTAAGCCAATTTTGGCTGTTAACCCACATGGGCAGGAGAGGAGAGCTGGGGTTGTTTTAGATAACGCTGATGAATTTGTCGGATGGAATGAACAACCTCTAATTAATGCAATATGGAAGTTGTATAACCAATGAATGACATGCAAAATATAGTCGAAATTTATGGTGTCTATGTACAAACTATTACAGCCAATGAACAAAGGAGACAGGCTTTATCTGCCTTCTATTTATCCGTAGTGGCCGCCGGTATCGCGCTTTTAGCATCCGAAAAGGAAATCGAATATTTGGCAATTGCTGTTCCTATTTCTATAGTTTCGTTAGTATGGTTTTCAACAATTCAATACTTTAGAAATTTAGCAAAAGCGAAGTTTAAAGTAATTGCTGAATTAGAAGATTGTTTTGAAATAAAACCTTTTGCTCATGAGCTGGGCTACTACAAACTAGAGAAAGGCAAATGCACAATAGGGCTAACTCACCTCGAATTAATAATTCCTAGTGTACTTTTTGTCGCTTCATCAATATTTATAGTGTACAGAATTATTAGTCTGTTTCCATTTTGCCACTCATAAACTGCAAACGACCCTTTGCCGTTTATTAGCATGTCAAATATGAGAATATCAGGCAAATTTTGAAAGCATACATCCTTTCAAAATCTAGTATTTACCG
>NZ_BDMN01000231.1 GCF_002189065.1 Bathymodiolus platifrons methanotrophic gill symbiont | reverse complement strand
AGCTTCTTAATATTTTGAGAAATTCACCGTACTTTTAATCGCACCCCAAGCAAGGTATAAAGTTTAACTCATTGTTAATATCGCCCTACCTGAAACGAACAGAGAGTATTTTTAGCTCTGTTTTTAAGTCTAATTCTTCAGCTTTTTTAACGTCAGTTATTTGTATTTTTTTGCTTGCCTTTTTTTCAGAAAAAGCTATTTTTGATTGTTTAACTTCATCGTTAAAAATTGCTCTCAATTTTAATTCGCAAGGGCTTTTCTTTTGAACAGGATTATCATTTTCACGCTTAATTTGAGCAACACCTTTTTCTTTATTTTCATCATAGAAAAAATGTGGCAACTTTCGTTTTGTTGTCATTTCAACGTAATTTCCAAGCTTTTTTTCAAGTCGTGATTTCTTTGAAAAATCACCTGCAGATTTCCCCCCTGCAAATATTTTGCTCGCGCGATCTTTTTCTACTTCGCGTTGTGCGTCTGTGAAATCATTTTTATAAAGAGGTAAATCTTGAAAAGAAATTCCACCGCTTCGTTCAATAATTTTTACGTTAAAATCATTTAAAAAAACATGAGCGTCTTCCCAGGATTTGTTTTTAGACTCCAAAAAATCTTTAAACTTTGGCCCCACCGTTTCTTTTATGTATCTCTCAAAAGAAACAACTCCTGAATATTTTTCAGTATCTAAAGCTTTTTGATTTATGCCTTTATTTCTATCATTTCTATCATTTCTATCATTTCTATCATTTCTATCATTTCTATAATCCGATTTAACAATATGTTCTTTTCCGTTTACGTCTGTTAAAACTTCCATCAACCCACTTTGATTACTCCAACCTTGATCAATTTCAATTTTTCTACAAGCTTTATGTAAAGCATTATGTGAAAATTCTACATGATGAGATTTTAAAGTTTGCGGGTGAACTTTATTTACACACACACATCAATGTGCCAACATTTAGTATCTGGATGTAAGCCGATGAAAGCCTGATGACCACCTGCAGAAACATCAAAACCCAACTCTTTTAATGCAATTTCTCCTGCTTCTTTTGCTTGAGTATATGTTGGTTTTTCATTTTCCGGCCAAGAAATAATAACGTGATGAACCGCATCTTTTACGCGAGGGTTTCTTGATGCTGTCCCCGTCATTTCTGCCGCAGCAGTTTCAACAGATAATAAATTAAAAACCCACACAGCACCTTTCGTTTTTTCTGCGTCTGCAATGTAGGTCGTAAGGTCGCCAAAATCGCTTTTACCATCTTTTCTTTTGTCAGGTTAATTTCCAGTTGGCATTTTTATTCTTCCATTTTTTTCGTCAAAAACTTTTGATGCATTTTTGCAAGCTTTGTAATTTCTTCAATTGCGTCGCTAATATCATGCAAGTTTTTTAGCGTGTGTTTTTCCCTGCTCTGGATTTTTAAAAAGTTCTTTTTGAAGCCCCCCGAGTTTATTTAAAACACCACCTAATTTTGACAATTCGTGAAAATTTGAGTTATCAATATTTGCTCTAACTTTATGACCAATGATCCGCTTCAAACAATACTGACTGATCTTTAAACCCGAGTTTGTCACACACTGTTTAATATAATCATATTCAGTTTGAGTCATGTAAAATTTCATAAATTTATCTGCTTTCTCATCGACAGCGATAAATCTTCCTTTGTGCGATTTTTTAGAAAAACCGTCTCGAGATTTCGGCTTTTCTAAAAGACTGCCTAGGGGATTAACTTCTTTAAATTCGTTTTCGTTTGTCATAAAAATTCCTTTGGGCTATACAAAGCTTTTTTCTTTTTGGGGTGCAGGGGTTTACCCTTGCCAAGACAATATTCAACAGGTTCACCGTTGAATATTTACCCGTAATAAAAAATGAGAGCGTAGCGTTCATTTTTTATGGTCAGTACCAAATCGCTTGCGATTTGGTACTGAACGGGCATCTTGTCCCCTTTATCTAACTTTTTAATATGTTTTTAGTATAGCCTCAAAAAAGTCAAAAGATAATACAAACCAACAAAAAATAACGATTAAGTTAATCATTAAAAAACAATACGGTAATCACCGTGTTGTTAGCTATAAAGTTAATCTAAAAAAAATAGAAAAACAAAGCTTATGTGCGTAACTATTGAATATTTTAAGTAACTCATAAAAAATAAACAAAAAATAAAATAGAATAAAATATAAAAAAGTATGCACTAAAATAAATTACAAAGAATTAAGAAAATCACGTCTAAGCGACGACAAAAAACATTCTAAGACCAGACATATAATAATCGTTTATATGTTCACTAGAGTACATATAAATAAGCATATATACCACTTAAAAAGTAACAGGATAAACACACCTTAAAAATAATTAAGTCGGTCATATAAAGCCTATTAACATAAAATAGATAGTATGGAAAATTACTATATAATTTTCCATACAAAAATAAATATTTAAATTTTAAAAAAGTATTATAACGGTATTTTTTCGCCAGTCATGCGTCAATTAAAAATTATTAAATAATAGTTAAGTAATAATTTATACCTTAAAACAAGTCGTATAAAGAAACTATGGAATAGTTATAAAAATATAAAAAAATAATTATTAAACACTTAAAAAAAATTTAAAAAAATGTTAGACTAATATTAAAGTAATAGAAAAATAAGGAGATAACGTTATGTCAGGCAAACAAGAAATTACAGATGAACTATCTGAAAAAATTGGAACTACTTTAAAAGAATTTAAAGATAAATGGGCTGAAGAACAAGCTAAGAAAAGAACTATCGTTTCAACATTAATTGAACATAAAAATATCATTAATGAAATGTTAGAAATAAAAATACCTACAAAGGTTATTGTTGAAGAACTTGCAAAAATCAATGTTAAAGTTAGTTCAACAACATTAAATTCAACAATGAGAAGCGTTAATGGGACAGCCAAGAAAAAGAGTGTACCTACTAAAAATTCAAATCAAAAAAAACATAATACGACAGGTGACGATTTATAAAAACACTTTAAGAGTAAAACTAAATCGGGGAGTCGCTATTTTTGCGAAAGCTTGTTTTGGGCATCCCAGCCCAAGCAAGCAGCAAAAACTTAACGCGACCACTTATGCCTCCGGCGGCCCCGATTCGTCCTCGTCACCTCGTCCCGACCCAACAAGGGGTCGGAACATAGGCTCCAAATGACTTGACGCCGTGTCGGATGGCCTTTTATTTTGTCTCCACCTTCGCTAACGCTCAGACTCCGACAAAATAACGGCCCTACGGCTATCGCGGACGCGGACTAAAAATCATCACTTCGCTTAGGCTACGTTTCCCTGATTTTCAGCGGATGAACAGAGCAAGGTTTAATTCGAAAGTTAAATTTATTATTTTAATATTATTTATTACATTTCCTGCTTTTGCAGGAAACACGACAATACAGATCTTTAGAAAAGCTAAAAAAACATTACAGTCACTGGTCTATAATCAGGCCACGACAAACTATTTACTGCAATGCAAAGTTTGATGAAAAAAACGAATAGTAGATAAAATGGACGATGGGATAGAATGTTTCCTGTAACTTCACCGAAGTGTAAGAGGAACAATCTTATCGAAAAGCTTCAGGGGAATGTTAATCAGGTTTTAAAAAATAAATGTAAATAAAAATACATTAATTTCATTTATAAAGTTGATTTTTTTATTTGGTTACGAGCATTTTTTAATTCTATCTGAGCATTTTTAGCTGCTCTTTTATAGGTAGGGTCAAGATACGCTGTTTCTCCTAACAATCCTGCTCGTTTTTCCAGAAGTTTTATTTTACTAAAATTATGCATTGGTGCTTTACCATCTATCGCTTTTTTAATCCTTCTTGCAGTCATAAAGCGAGAATAAGGAGCTCTCAATCTTTCTTTGTTAATTATTATTCCAGTGACATGTTTTACTTCACTTTCGTTAAAAATTCTTGTTTTATGATTAGATAGGTTATAACCATACCGATTAATTATGTGAACAATCTGTCTATTTAATGATTTTGGAATTGTTGATCCAGAAAAAGTTAGATCATCAATATAGCATGTAAAAATAAGATTGTATTTTTGAGCTAAAGATTCTAATTCATCAAACATTGGTTTTGCTGCATGTAGTGATAGTAGTGGACTCAAAGGACTACCTGTCGGCATGCTATTGTTAAAGGTGGTTATTTTTGTCAGTTTTTTAGCTATATCATGAGGTAATTTTAATTTATCTAAAAAAAAGTTATAAACTAAGTGATTTTTAGTAGAACCATAAAAATTTTCTAGATCAAATGTAGCTATTTTTTTAGAAAGGACATGTGAGGCCGCATTTGATCTATAGGATCGTTTTTTTACAGCAGCGTGAGAATAGTTGGGTAGCTCTACTGGCTCAAGTAAATAAAGAATTCTTTCATGTATCTTCTTTAAATTTCCAGTAGGTTCTTGTATCTGTCTTGTCTTTGAGGTCTTTAAAGAGAAATGGTCAAATGATTCTTTATTAACAAATTCGCGATACTGAAGTGGATTTTTTAAAATTGAGTTTAAATTGCTTTTTTTTATCCCAATAAGTTGACATATTTTTTTAATTGAACCTACTTTATATAAAGCGCATTGGTTTACAGGGTAACGCTTAAAAAGTTTTCTTTTTCTTTTTGTAGGCTTCCTTTGCATTGATTCGTTCCTCATTCCACTGGAGTATAGAGATTATTTTTCCTGCAATATTTTCCTTTATTTTATCAGAAGGTTTTGACTTCTCTAAATTCTCAGAGAAAAACAGTATTGAGGATAAAGGAATATCAAACTCATCACTATATTTTTGTAAAATCTCAAGCGATGGTTGTTTTTTTCCCGACTCTATTTCTGAGAGATATGAGTTAGAAATACCAATTTCTGAACATAACTCTGTTTGAGAAATATCGTGATAAGTACGAATAAGCCTTAAGGCTTGATTAATCATATAATTTAAGTATTTATAAATAGTAATAACAGAGGGGTAGATTTATTCTAAAAAGAAATTCAAAATACTAACTATTTTTGGTTCTAATTTATCGTAAAGACAACAACATTTATCTATGATGAATGCTAACTGTAAAAGTTCTTTTAAACCAAATTTAGGTTTCTTTTTCTTTTTTAAAATGTTAATCAGGCACTGCTCTGCGGGTGTATTTTTAGGCATTAAAGCCTCCTTATGGGTTACGACGTGTAAATATCACGCCTCTCGCAAGTAACTTCATAAGTAAAAAAATCGGGATGAGCAGTGTTTTTCCCCCTTACTGAATTACCCGCTTTCGGTCTCGCCGAAAGCGGCTATCTCATGCTAGTGATGGATTACCACAAGGGTATCGACCTGAATGTTGCACGAAAAATGGTTTAGAGGCATTGCCTCCGCAGAGCTAAAGACTCTAATTGCTTCGAGATTTGATCTCCGAACCGCGTATTAAATATAATATTTTTTTTTTGCTAATGTCAAAGTATTTTCGCTAATAGCGAAAAATAAAGATTTACTTTTAGCGTATTGAGAAATAAATAAAGCACAATTTAAAGGCGCTCTAAGGTTACTTGTCAGAATTTTTTGAACTAGTCTATATGGCATGAAGTTGTACCGTTCAAGTTCAGTTCCTTATTTAGTCTGTCCATGCAGACCTTATATGCTTCACCATATATCTGTAAGCGTCAATTCTCTCCACCTAGACAAGCTACCCCAATTACTTTAGAGGCTTAATTTTTTCAATCAAGTTCCAGGGCAAAAACTGATCCAGTGCTTCTGGTTTATA
>NZ_BDMN01000230.1 GCF_002189065.1 Bathymodiolus platifrons methanotrophic gill symbiont | reverse complement strand
AACTGAAGTTTCCCAATAATTATTTATGGTAAAATTGAAACTATGCTACAACTATATGAAAAAAATAGTCTTTTCATTCGTTTCAAATGCTATTGCCTAAGGGGAATTAAGTAGGGGGTTGCTATAAACATGGCAAAACCACCTAAAATAAACCTCGATACACCAGCATTGTGTATTTCAGCTACTCAATAATTGGGAAACTTCAGCCCATTAACATCCCCAGATTTAACTAAGTCATAAACAATCCCAACAAAATCATCCATCACCTGTTTATCTTTTAATAACACGCTGGCAATAGCGTTGTGAGAGGTCATAGCTTGGATAACGGACTGAGTAACGACTTTAGGCAAGTCGCCATTCATAGACTGTTCTTTAGTGTTTTT
Source organism: Bathymodiolus platifrons methanotrophic gill symbiont (assembly GCF_002189065.1). Taxonomy (GTDB): domain Bacteria; phylum Pseudomonadota; class Gammaproteobacteria; order Methylococcales; family Methylomonadaceae; genus Methyloprofundus. The sequence goes on along the minus strand of NZ_BDMN01000230.1, from coordinate 25,245 downwards.
GTTTATTTGTTCAGAAACCAGGTCATTATTTTTTGTCTGATTAGTTACTTGAGTGACAAAATGTTTCTGATCTTCACTCGGAGCAGTATCGCCAAAAAGCTCATTTAATTTTGTTATTATTTCAGATAAAAATTCTTTTTCTCTATCACTTGCAGGTGATTCATTGGCTTTTAATGGACTTAGTTTTTCTAAGTCTTTATCATTCTCTTTCTGCTCTTCTGTAGGAGCAATACTGTATCCAGACATCATGATGCCAGTAAGATCAATTTCTTCAGGAGAGCCCCCTTTAAGACGCTTTGCTAGCAACTGCGAGAAAGCAGCAAAGTTTTCCAAATCAGCATCATCAAAACTGATTAATTGAGCAATATAATTATAGGTTCTAACAAATCGACTTAAATTCGTTTTAAACCTCATTAATTCTTCGCGCTGCTTGGTAAATTCACTACGCTGATGTTCTGTTTGCTTTTGAGCAACTTTATCACCTAGCGCATAAGCTTTTTCAAAAGCGTTATCCCATTTTTCAATGCTTTCATTTAAGTTTTTTAATTTACTATTAAAAACATCTGTTGGTCTTTGGGTAGCTGCATATAACAATTTATGCATCGATGCGTTAACCTCACCTTTCAGTAAAGACTTATCGCGAGTTTTTTTAAAGGATTCTTGATCTTGTTGGTTATATATATTAGCATCATCCAGGATATCTTTCATGTCATAAACGACATTTAAATCCTGAACTTTTTCAAGCTCTGCTCCTTCGTCGTATTGTTTAAATGCAGCTAAAATAACATCAGATTCGTTAACAAAATCAATAATAAAAGTTTTATCCTTTCCTGGGTAAATTCTATTTAATCGTGAAAAAGTTTGTACCGCTTCAATGCCACTAACTTTCTTATCAACATACATGGCAACCAATTTAGGTTGGTTGAACCCTGTTTGAAATTTATTGGCAACTAACATAATACGGTATTCACGTTGCTCAAAGGCATGTCGTAAGTCTTGAGAGCCAATAGAATTCATATTAGATTCCGAAAACTCTTCATCATCCGCAACAGTAAATCCTGTGAGATCACCTAAATCATCTGCTTTAATTTTTCCAGAAAAAGCGACTAACGCTTGTATGCCTTCAATATAATTATTTTTAATATATTTATCTAAAGCTAATTTATATTTCACTGCAGAAGCTCTTGAGCTGGTGACAATCATAGCTTTAGCTTCGCCATTCAATAAATGTGAAACATTATCTTTAAAATGATTAACAATAAAATCAACTTTTTGACTGACATTAGTAGGATGTAATGAAATCCATTTTGCTAATGATCTACGCGCATATTTTTTATCAACCCGTTTATCTTCCTCAATGGATTCATTTAATTTAACTGCCGTTGTATAAGACATGTAGTTTTCTAATACATCCAGGATAAATCCTTCCTCTATCGCTTGTCGCATCGTGTAACGATGGAATGACTCAGGTTTATTTGTATCAGAAACAGGTTGCGTCGGATCTTCTGGACGACCAAATAAGGTCATGGTGCTATGTTTAGGGGTTGCAGTAAAAGCAAAATGACTGACATTCGTAGGTCTAACCCTTGATTTTTGGACTTCAAGAAGTAAATCATCAACGGTCATATCTTCCATTTTCTTTTTTGAGTCCATTGATAAAGCCGCTCTTAATCCCTGGGCATTACTGCCTGTTTGCGAGGCATGCGCTTCATCAATAATCACGGCAAAATTGCGTTTTGAAAGTGATTTATCAGTAAGAATAGCTTCGATCGCATAAGGAAACGTTTGGATCGTCACGACAATAATTGGCGTTCCTGAGGTTAATGCTTTTGCCAATTGTTTACTTTTGGATAAGCTGGTTTTTTCTCTTTCAATTGCAGAGATAACCCCAAATTGGTGATCGATTTGTTGTACTGCATCTTGGAGTTGAGCATCTAAAACATTACGATCGGTGACAATAATAACTGAATTAAAAATAGCTTTTCCATCAGGGGATCTTAAGCTAATTAAATCATGAGCTATCCAGGCAATAGTACTGGTTTTACCAGACCCCGCACTGTGTTCACACAGATAATTTCTCCCAATACCATATTGTTTAGCATCCCCAATCATTTGATTGACGGCTTCTAATTGATGGAAACGAGGAAAAATTAAGGTTTCTTTACGGTAAGGATTGCCCGACACATCGACCTTATCACTGGTCTCTACATAAACAAAACTATGAAAAATTCTTAACCAGGCATCAGGTTTTAAAATATCTTCCCAAAAATAAGCAACAGGATATTCATCATCGTCTCTTGCAGGATTTCCCGCATGTCCGTCATTACCTTTGTTAAACGGCAAGAAATAAGTGTTTTGAGCATCTAACTTTGTGGTCATCTGAATATCACTATCAGACATTGCAAAGTGAACAACTGCACCGCGTTTAAAGGTTAAAAGAGGTTCTTTACGATTGGTCTTAGGGTCAATCGGCAAGCGATCTTCTTTATATTGAGTAACAGCAGATTCGGAGGATTGTGTAAAATCTGTTTTTAACTCAACGGTGGCAACAGGAATTCCATTAATAAAAAAAACTAAATCAATTTCCCACTCCCTGGTTGGACAATATTTTAATTGCCTAACTACTCGTAAGCGGTTTTCCTTATAGCGTTGATTAACCTTTTCATTCCGGTCATCTTCAGGCGCTTTTTGTCCCATATCAATTTGACCGGCACCTGCAATCTTGAAACCATTCCTTAAAATATTAATGGTTCCACCTGTTTTTGAGTCCAATCCTTTCGCTAAACGATCAAGTAAAACAGTCTCTGCCGATTCACCATTTAATGTAACTAATTTTTCCCAAACATCAGGTTGAGTTGCTTTAATCCAGGCGATGACATCATCTGGATATAAGGCTCGCTGTTTATCATATTCACTTGGTTTTCCTTCAAGCCATCCCTGATTAACTAACTTTTCAGTAATATAATCTTCAAAATGTATTTCGTGGTGATCTGCCATTATGCGACTTCCTTGTTTCTAACGTCTATTTTTCCAGTGACTGCCGCGCTGATTAAGGCGGTGCGGTGTTCTTTTAGGAGTTCTATTGAGTTTTGGGTTTCTTTGATCAACCCATTTATTTTAATAACTTGATTGTCAAGATAATCAACAATTTTTTGTTGCTCTGTTTTATCTGGGTAAGGAATATTAAAATTATTAAACGAATCTGTTTGTAGTCGCCATCTACCATTATTCGCAACTCCTTGACCTAAACCAAAGAAAATCTTATTTTTATATCCTATTTGCATTAAATAAAGATAATATCGATCAACAGTCTCAGGGTCTATTAGTGAAAAAAACCTGTAATCTGGGCTGGTAACACCATGAAATTTAGATAAATCAACATAACCGGTTAATAAATCCATGTGGTTCATAGCAAAGTCACCAACTTCAACAAATTGGTATTTTGCATAATCCATAGATAACTGACCTTTTCCACTAACCGTATCCTTAACTTTTATTCCTTGTTGTGTAATAGATAAAACTGGATACCCTTCTTCGCCTGAAATGCGTTTTCTTATTTCAAATAGATGCTTAACTTTTTTAATAGCCCAGTGTTCAGGAACCTTGCCTATCCAGTCAGCTCCTGAGTCTTTCATTTTAGCTGTTGAATCTAAACCTTTCGTAATAACATGATTAATTAAGACTAAATGTTTTTCTTTTAATAAAGAAATGAATTTTTCTTTTTCTTTGATAAGGGAGTCTATGCGAATGGTTTCACGGTCTAGGAAGTTGGCTATAGCTTTTTGCTCTGAAAGGTTAGGTAATGGAATTATAGTATTTCCAATAGAGTTCTGATTTAAACCGTATCTAGTCATTCCTGGGGACATGACTTTGAAATAAAACTTACTTATATCTGATTGAATTACTCTATGGATAAACCGATTAGTACCTACTTTACCAGATGAAATTATAGTGAGGTGATATCCACACACAACATTATCTAATTCTTCAGCGACAATAGTAGGTATACCGATATCGCTAGGGTCTTCGGAATCTTTAGTCATAATGACATCACCAATTAAAAGTGACATCGTTTCAATTTCTGATTTAGAGGCCGTTGCTACCATAAAATCCATGTCATTTTTAATAAATTCATTGTAATAAACATCCGTGTAGTTACATAGCCTAACTTTAGATTGATCTTCGTAGCTTTTTTTATCAACATTACTGTTTTTATAATCAGCAACAAACCTTAATCTTTTTATTTCCCAATGCTCTGGAATCTCCTCTAACCATTCAATCCCTGATTCCTTATACTTAGGGTATGGTTTAAACTTCATTCTGCCACCTCAGCCAACATAGCTGGGATTCTTGCTTCCGATGCTTTTAGGTCGGCATCGATGTCATGTAATGATCTAGGTGGTGTGTATTTGTAGAAGTATCGATTAAAGTTAATCTCGTAACCTACAACACCTGTTTTTCCATCTTTTTCATCGCGTTTGCTGTAATCAATAAAGGCATCAGGCACATGCGGTAAAACTTCTTCATTAAAGTAATCTTCAATATCCTGTTTAAGTGGTACGATTTCCTGATCATTAAGATTAGTATCAGGAATGACCTGGCCTTTTTTATCTAAGACCACTTCTAATTCAGGATCAGTAACAATAAACGTATTCACTATTGCTGTGGCAATCGCTTTAGTAGCCTTTCCAAAATTACTTGTATTACTTTTTTCTTTAACGATTTCTTCAGCCCAATAGTAATCCTTATCACCTAGTTCTGACGTTAAAAACGATTTCCAAACGTTTTGTTGTTCCTCTTTTAACTTAGAGAAAGCGTTTTGTTCATCAAGACTAGTAATACCTTCCTCGGTGATGGTTAGCTTGGCTCGTAATGGTCGCTTAATGTCAATCCGTCTATAACCAAAATCTTTAGTATCAAATATTTTAGTGATTTCTGATTCAGTAAGAGCATCGTATTCCCTTAAAATATCATCAATCTGCTCATCCTTAAGATAACGTCTTTTCTTCCCTTCTGATTTACGCATGGAAGACCAGACATCACTTAAATTGATTAACTGAACTTTATCTTTGCGTTCTACTGCTTTTTTATTGGATAACACCCAGACATAAGTGCCAATGCCTGTATTGAAGAACATGTCATTTGGTAACGCTATAATCGCCTCAACAAGATCCTGTTCTAATAACCAGCGTCTAATTTCTGATCCACCTGATCCAGCCTTACCATTAAATAAAGGGGACCCTGATAGAACAATACCTACACGACCACCACCGTTTTCAGGTAGTTCCCTTTTTGAAACAAGATGCAAGAGGAATAACATAGAGCCATCTTTAATCGTGGGTAAACCTGGTCCAAATCGTCCTGCATACCCTAAATCTGCTCTTTCTTTTACAACCGCATCTTGATCTTTTCCCCATTTAATTCCAAATGGAGGGTTTGCTAATCCATAGTGAAATTTATTCGTTTTTAATTGGTCATTAGAAAGCGTACTGCCTTGTTTTATTTTATCTGTCTCAAAGCCCTGAATCATCATTGAAATCATCGCTAATGCATGCGTTTCAGGGTCTAACTCTTGACCAAAAGGAACAATTTTCGCTGTTGGACTTAATTCTTTTATTTGAGCAATACCATCAGAAAGGAAACCTCCTGTACCGCAAGTGGGATCATAAATAGATCGAATAACCCCTGTTTCCATAAAGATTTCTTCATCCTCATGTAAAACTAACTTTGTTGCCAAACGCACCACATCGCGGGGAGTCATGAATTCCCCCGCTTTTTCATTAACTGAAGTGGCAAATTTTCTGATTAAATGTTCATAAACATTACTCATCACCCGATCTGAAACGACATTAGGATGTAGATCAATAACGACAAAATTATTAACAATACGGTAAAGTAGTTTTGCTCTTTCAAGTTTGACTAAAGTATTAAAAAAATCAAATTCCTCAAAAACCACCCGCACATTAGAAGAAAATTTACTAATATAATCTTCAAGGTTAGCGCGAGTGTCTGTAGCTCCTAATGTAGATAAGGTATAGGTGCTCGTATTATAAAAAGAAAACCCTGATTCATTTGGTAGAATCAAATCTAACTCAATCCCTGAGTCTTTTATTTCATTATATCGCTTTAAAACAACCTCTCTGGTAGGCTCCAGAACACATTCGCTGAAAATCAGGGAAACGTAGCCTAAGCGAAGTGATGATTTTTAGTCCGCGATAGCCGTAGGGCCGTTGTTTTGTCGGAGTCTGAGCGTTAGCGAAGGTGGAGACAAAATAAAAGGCCATCCGACACGGCGTCAAGTCATTTGGAGCCTATGTTCCGACCCCTTGTTGGGTCGGGACGAGGTGACGAGGACGAATCGGGGCCGCCGGAGGCATAAGTGGTCGCGTTAAGTTTTTGCTGCTTGCTTGGGCTGGGATGCCCAAAACAAGCTTTCGCAAAAATAGCGACTCCCCGCTTCATCTCTTGAATAACAGATTTAATTGTCTTATTTAGGTCTTTATCAAGATTATCAGATTTAATTTCAGCAACAATTTTATCTATTTTTTTAAAATCTTCCGTTTTGCTCGTTCCAGTTCTCCCTGGGGTTCCAAAATAATCATTTAATCTATTGATATTAATGCTTTTATTGAGGGATTTTTTTATAATATCACGCGCGAGACACGTCGTAATATCAATTTTTTCTTAAAAACTATATTGTGTAGCCAACAAATAACTATCTTTCTTTTGACATTTTTAGAAGCTGCAGCGTACAAAGCGCCTTTGTATCTATATTTTTCTATATTCGCCTCGTATTCATCATATTTATCAGATTTAAATTCTTTAGATAATTTTTCGGCTTTAATAATTTCCTCTTCGTACTCAATTAGAGATTTCAGTCGCACTCCATCAATACTCATTGGGGCCTGGCTTGCTTTAATCATTTTTTTACCTTTCTTATCACACCTATAAGATAATTATAGTCATATAAACGATCACCGTTAATACCTTATCTTAAATCATCTACACAATAGATAAGATAAAGTATTCAGAAAATATGACAAACACCTATTATAGCTATGTATAATGATGTTTAGCTTTCATATATTAAATGAAAGAAAAAGTTTATTTTAAGGTAACTGTTAAAAAAATGGCATGATGTTCGATAAAAATACTGCAATATTTAGCTATTCATACGCTGAAAATCAGGGAAACGTAGCCTAAGCGAAGTGATGATTTTCATTTTTTTACCTTTCTTATCACACCTATAAGATAATTATAGTCATATAAACGATCACCGTTAATACCTTATCTTAAATCATCTACACAATAGATAAGATAAAGTATTCAGAAAATATGACAAACACCTATTATAGCTATGTATAATGATGTTTAGCTTTCATATATTAAATGAAAGAAAAAGTTTATTTTAAGGTAACTGTTAAAAAAATGGCATGATGTTCGATAAAAATACTGCAATATTTAGCTATTCATAATGATGTTTAACTGATAATAATTCTTATAATAAAACAAGTACTAATAATTTTTAAGAATTCTATAAACAGAGGCAATCCCAATTTCTAAACGATCAACAATAACTTGCTTGTGAAATCCGTCTTCGTCCATTTCTTTAATCCTCAAACTTTTAGCTAGTGCCGTTGGTTTTCGTCCCTTGTAAACACCCTTTTCTTTCGCCTTTGCGATCCCCTCAAGTTGCCGCTCTTTACGAATAGACCCTTCAAATTCTGCAAAAACTCCCAGCATTTCAAGAAACGCTTTCCCTGCAGCTGAATTAGTGTCAATAGGCTGCTCTGTCGCCTGCAGCTCAACACCTTCAGATTTCAGATCGTAAACTATGTTTTGTAAATCACGCAAGCTTCTTGCGAGACGATCAATACGAGTAACAATTAACGTTTCACCTTCGCGCAAATAATTCAAACAATTTTCTAATTCTGTTCGACCATTTTTTGAAGTTCCCGATTTTTTTCAGTAAAGATTTTATCGCAACCGACTTTTTTTAACGCATTAACTTGTATTTGAAACTCTTGCGTAACCGATTTTTTGACCTTTTGACATCACCCTACCCCATCTTTTAATCTTTTTTTATTTTAACATTTTTTCTTAATAGGGTTAAGATGCTGTGATAAATAAAAAAAGTAGCTCTGAGTGCCGTATATTCTCACTGAGAATATATCCAGTATTTTTTATTATTAGAGTACACCCTATTAATAACGAAAATTATTCATATATTAAAATAGATGTAGAGGAGCAAAGTTAAGCCTCTAAACATAGAATTAAGTAAATTAAATGATTTATTTAGCTAAATAGAATATGTGTGTGTTACATGTGTTTTTGTGTAACACAAATAACACAAGTTAGATTAAACAGAATTAAATAAATAGTAATTTTAATAATTAAACATTTGGTTGTGAGATTAATTTCTTTTATTCAATTCCAAAAATGCAAAGAATTCCCACCCTAAAAAATAATCATGGAATTAATAAATTTTTAAATCAGTTATTGAGAAAGGACCTCAATCCATATTTTTATTTACTTAAAAAACCTACAAATAACAACTCTAAACGATATCCAATATTAACACTTAGGATTCATTATTATAAAATATATTTAATTTTATTTAATAACGGAGTTGTTATGCATTTTTTTTGAAATTAGCGAGATAATCGTCTATTTTTTATTTTCTATTCTTGCAATAGGCATTATTCATGGCGATCGTAAACGTAAGATAAGAGTCGAGTCAGAATTTAAAAATAGAGCGGATGATGCAATAGATAATAAATTATCTGATTATTATTCATCGGAAATAGATGCTAAAAAACTAGCCGATATAAAAAATGAATTGACAACATTAATAATGGGTATCGGAGGTAGTTATAACTGTCCAGGATTTTATATCCTGGTCATCATGAAGCTTATATTCATGTTGAATCATACCTCTATTTACAGAGATTAAAAGTTGTATGCCAACAGATTTTTTAAAATTCGACTACCCACTGTATTTCACATAGAGCCTTTTTTTTACCGTTGCCATGGAGTCCGGGCCGTTGTTCTCGCAGTTGCTTAGCCTCCCTATCCGCTGCAATACTTCCCCATTATTTTTGCGAAAGCTTGTTTTGGGCATCCCAGCCCAAGCAAGCGGCAAAAACTTAACGCGACCACTAATGCCTTCGGCGCCCCAGACGTCCTGCGTACGTGCCACTTCGCCATTACCATCGTAAACTCGGTGCTGGCTTCGTAACACTCCCTCAAATGACTGGACGGCGTTTTTCGGAATGCCTTTTATTTTGTCTCCACCTACGCTAGCGCTACGATTCCGACAAAACAACGGCCCTACGCCTTCTGGGGACTACCAGCCCTCGCGTTCGCTCTCCATGGCTGGCAGCGAAGGTAAACACCTTTTATACCATCCTGATCGCCTTGATGAACCGTATCCACCCTTATATAGCCTGGCTTTCCTAGCGTGTTAGGTTTGCGTCTGTCACCAATCGCAACCTGCCTGGATTTGGTTTTTTCAAAGTGCCTTCGCTGTTTTTGATACCCGGTTGAACCCCGTAAGTTATAGAGGTGTGATACTGAGATATTGGCAATATTTTTATACTGTGTTTCATCAAATATTGAATAGGCTCGCTCACAGAGTTTTTTAATGACAGCGCCGCTAGGTGTGTTGTAGCGCTCATCCATCTCAGCCAGCAAAGCAATGTCAGTCGCGGTATATTTTCGTTTGAACCCCGGCGGTTTGTTTGTTCCTCTTTGTTGTACGACACCCGCCTTCAGATATTGCTGAATAAGCCGAGTAATTTGTTGGAGAGAGTATCCTGTCACTTGCAATAGAAAGCGTATGACGATACCTTTTTGTCGCTTATTTAACGCCCTGTAGTGAAACTGCTTTAATGTCGATTGGATAAAATAATATCGCGCTTTTTTGTCCCCTGGGATGCTAAATGCAACCGCTTGTGAGCCATCTAAAAACGTCTGTAATTCTTCAGTATTTTTTAATGCCTTAAGGTTCATGATAGTTTCCATTTCTATATCATGAACAGATTAAATGAATTTGTCAGCTTAGACTCATTCTATATTGGAATACCGTGCTGTTTTCAGACTCATTTCGTATTGGAGAAGGCTGGTAGTTGCATTTTTTCACCACAATGCTAGAATAATAAAGTTGTTGATAGTTCTGATGGTGGATTCCTTTTCTAGAATAGTCATTAACATCATCTCAATGTAAGTTGAGTTAAATAAGTGAGTTGTGGATTCAACTGTAATGTGTCAAAACACATACAATGCTTATTGACTCAAAGTGCCTGGCACTTGCTGGCTTGGGGTAAGGACAGTGGATTCTGTTGTATAGGTTCGGTTGGATTACTGAATTCTTCTTAGCGTTTTAGAAAATATACGATGGATAAGCATGTCATACTCAGCACTGCTATTCTAAACTTCATGGAAGCTATTTGCTGATATGTATACCTAGCAAGATTGGTATGCAAGCATTTATTCGCTTTTTTGTGGTTATTTCAACCGTATATTTTCAAAAACACAATCACCGCAAGCCTTATTGCGCTTGTTGATTTTTATTTTTGAAGGAAATATCCGATGAAAGCATCCTCAGAGCATTCGATTACACAATTTGACGTTAATAGTCTAACGCCACACCCTGATAATCCACGCGTGCACAGCAAGGCACAAATCAAGCAAATTGCAAACAGCATTGAGTCGTTTGGTTTTAAAATCCCTATCTTGGTGGATCGCAACCATCAAATCATTGCGGGTCACGGTCGTGTCGAAGCGGCTAAATTATTAAATATGGCAGCGGTTCCTGCTGTCGTGGCTAATGACTTAACTTCTATTCAGTCTAGAGCATTAATGATTGCCGACAATAAACTCACTGAAAATGCCCAATGGGATACTCAACTTCTCGCCAATAACTTTCAAATACTGAATGACTTAGATTTGAACTTTGATTTAGACGTGACAGGTTTTGATTACGGTGAAATTGAGCAACTGTTAATTTTAGATGAGCCTGCACTAGAAAACCAAGAGAGTTTATTAGATATCGACGCGTCTTTGCCAGCAGTCTCTCAGTTAGGTGATATATGGCAACTGGGCAAGCACCGCATTGTATGCGGCAATTCATTAAACAGTGATTCTTATAAAACCTTGCTTGGAGAACAAACAGCACAACTCGTGTTTAGCGACCCGCCTTATAACTTACCCTCCAGCACGATTGGCAAGGTGTGTGAAAAACAGCACGGTAATTTTCAGTTTGCCAGTGGTGAAATGAGCCAAGAAGCCTTTATTGAATTTCTAACCACCGTTTTTTCGCATTGCCGTGATTTCAGTAATGATGGCTCCATTCATTATCACTGCATGGATTGGCGGCATCTACAAGACATTATTACAGCGGGGTTATCCACCTATGATGAGTTAAAAAATATTTGTGTGTGGGTAAAGGATCGTGCAGGTATGGGATCGTTTTATCGTAGCCAGCATGAAATGGTCATGGTCTTTAAAAAAGGGGGCGCAACTCATCAAAATCACTTCAAGCTTGGCCAAAATGGAAGATACCGCACTAATGTCTGGTCTTACCCAGCTGTACGGATGGTTGATGATACGGGGAGTGATTCTCAAGACGCTTTAAGCATTCATCCTACCGTAAAGCCGGTAGCCATGATTATGGATGCTTTACAGGATTGTTCAAGGCAACACGAAAATATACTCGACCCTTTCCTGGGTAGTGGCAGTACCTTAATTGCTTGCGAAAAAACCAAGCGTTGTTGTTATGGTATCGAGATCGAACCTAAGTACATAAACGCTACCATTAGACGTTGGCAAGCTATGACAGGTCTCGATGCTGTTTGCTTAAGTCGTAATAAGCAACGTTTCTCTGAGTTAGAGCAACACGGAGAAAATACTCATGACTAAAGATCAGAAGCATCACTCCAATGACAAAACTTATTCTACTGGGTATAAACAACCACCTAAACAATTCCAGTTCACTAAAGGTCAATCGGGGAATCCACGAGGTCGACCTAAAGGCTCAAAAAATTTAACTACACTGCTGCAAACAGAGCTTGATCAGACGATTATTGTCCAAGAACAAGGGCAGAATAAACCCATTAAAAAGATCGAGGCCATTGTGAAGCAGTTCGTCATGAAGGCGCTTAAGGGTGATGTACGATCGATTGAATATTTATTTAAACTGATCATCAGCCTTAATAATGATCAAGAGCCAGCTAACACACCTAGCTTTGAAGTTGACCCTGAGATTATGAAAAATCTATTTGATCGCCTATCAAACAGTAAGGATGTTCTCAATGACAAATAATAAATCCTTATCATTCCGCCAATATCAGTCCGTGTTATGGGAAGATTTATCGAGCTTTATTCAATTTACTTTTACTATCATAGAGCCCCATACACCGTACTCACACAATGCACATATTGATTTAATCGCTGATCACCTGATGCAAAGTCATCAAGGCGAAGCACGTAATTTGATTATCAATATGCCGCCTAGAATGATGAAGTCTTTATCTGCGAGTGTCGCCTATCCCGCTTGGGTATTAGGTAAAGCCCCACAAACTAAAATCATGTGCGTGAGCTACTCTGAAGATTTAGCACGGGACTTGAGTATGAAAACACAACAACTCATGAAATCAAGAGAGTACCAAGCTATTTTTCCTGGCACACAGCTATCTGATAAAAGACAAACATTACTGGAATGTCATACTACAAGTGGAGGTGGACGTTATGCCGTATCCACTGGAGGTGCGATTGCAGGCTTAGGTGCAGACATCATTATTATTGATGACCCCATTAAGCCCAGCGACGCCAATGGTAAGCGCCTGGAAAGCTGTAACCGCTGGTTTAGTGAGAATATTTATCAGCGCTTAAATAATAAAAATACTGGCGCAATCATTGTTGTAATGCAAAGAGTTCACGAAAACGATCTCACCGGTTTTTTACTCGAAAAAAAAACACCTTGGCAATACTTGTGCTTACCCGCTATCGCTGAATCTGATGAGTCCCGAGCTTTAAAATCGGGGGGGCATTACTACAGAAAACAAGGTGATGCGTTACACCCCGAAAGAGAGTCTTTAAAGCAATTAGATTTTGTCAAATCTGATTTGGGCAGTTATGTTTTTGCCGGGCAATATCAGCAGCAACCGGCACCCGAAGGTGAATCAATCGTTAAACGCGCATGGTTTAATGAATATCATGAGGATGGGTTACCTAACTTCGATTTAATCATTCAGAGTTGGGATACGGCAATGACGGAGAATGAGTCTTCTGATTATTCGGTTGGCATGACGATAGGCTATATTAAGGACGGTTATAAAAATTACTACTATATTTTGGATGTCATTCGTAAAAAAATGGAATACCCCAAACTATTACACTGCATCCGATCATGGATTCATAAAAATAATCACCATACGCATAAAAAAGTCATCGTTGAAGACATTGGTTCAGGTAAGGCTATTATTCAGTCTTTGCGAAACGAAGGCCATAATATATGCGCCTATAAACCCACAGCAGACAAACACACTCGATTAATTGCTGTGACAGATATACTTGAAAGTGGTTTTGTCTACTTACCTAAAAAAGCGCAATGGTTAGATGACTTTTTGTTAGAGGTCACTCGCTTTCCTAATGCTAAACATGATGACCAAGTCGACGCGCTCTCACAAGCCCTTAATTGGCTGATGAGCAATTATCGCGTACCCGTAAGAGTCATTAGAAGACCTTCTATATTGGGATAGGACAGATGAAAAAGAATATTTTATTGGGTTCGCTGAACCGCTCGTACACCCAATCCCTCTTTGCGAACTTTAAGGACTCCAGTAACCTTACTGATAAGGGACTTAATATTTTGCATCGGCGTTCCTTGGGTTTCTGAAAAAACAGTCCCACAAGCGATACATTCATAAAGGTCTCTTGGCAGGGAATAGTTTAAGCCCTATCCCACCACCCTCATAAACTCGGTGCTGGCTTCGTAACACTCTCTCAAATGACCGGACGGCCTTGTGGAATGCCTTTTTGTCTTCAACTACGCCTTCTGAGGACTACCAGCCCTCGCGTACGCCCTCCATGGCTGGCAACGGATGCTTTACGCACTCGATACTGCTCAATAATTTTTGTGAGCACACAACTCCGCGTTCGTCGGCATAATGCCCCTTCAGACGCGGCATGCTACCTCAACAGCAGTTGGTGAGCGTTTAAATGTCCTTTATTCGACAAAAATGGGCAACAGACGCCTAGATACGGTTAAAAACATCGAGCATTGCAGAGTACGTGAGTTTGATTCTAGTGAAATAAGTCAGTTACTGTTAGATTACTTGCTATAAACACCCACTAGAGCGTTACTGTCATCATTTTATCCACAAGGTACCCATGAAGACAGACCTTACAAAAGACTCTATTCAATCATTAATACAAGGCATTTCAATAGCCCCTGATCAACTAAGCGAGCATTCATTGCTCACTTTACAGGCTATTTGGAAGGCGCTTTATCCGCGTAAAAAAACGCCTCATTTAAAAACGCTGTTAATACGAGAGATAGCCTACCACATTCAGTACAAAGAGCATGGTGCCTTAGATCAACAAAGCTTAAGAACATTACAAACAGCCAAAGCTAACTACATTCGCTCACGGTCTGGGAAAGGGAAAAGCAATAACTCTAAGCCTGATAGCAATAAAACCATTCCCCCTAAAGCCTCGCACATCTTAGCTGATGGCGCGATACTCAAACGTCAATTTAACGGTAGGCTGTATGAGGTGATGGTTGTTATTCGGGATACTAAGCAGTATTTCTTATTTAATGGCGACGAGCATAAAAGCTTATCAAGTATTGCAAAAGAAATTACCGGCGCACATTGGTCTGGCCCACGATTTTTTGGCTTAACTAAACTCAAGAAAAAACGATGAGTGAATTTATAAAAAAATACCGTTGTGCCATTTATACGCGCAAATCTCATGAAGAAGGATTAGAGCAAGCATTTAATAGTTTAGATGCCCAAAGAGAATCAGGTGAAGCTTATATTCAATCACAAAAACATCAAAATTGGTTGTTAATTACAAAATATTATGACGATGGCGGTTTTAGCGGTGGTAATATTGATAGGCCTGCACTACAAGCCCTATTATCTGACATCAAGCACAATAAAATCGATATTATCGTCGTTTACAAAGTCGATCGTCTTTCTCGTTCTTTAGGCGACTTTGCCAAACTGATGGATATATTCGATCAACATAAAGTCTCATTTGTATCTGTTACTCAACAGTTTAATACCACCAGTTCCATGGGGCGTTTAACACTGAATATGCTACTATCTTTTGCTCAGTTTGAGCGAGAGGTTACCGGTGAGCGTATTCGTGATAAATTCGCCGCCAGTAAAAAGAAAGGTCTATGGATGGGTGGATCACCGCCTTTAGGTTACAGAATAAAAAATCGCAGACTTGAAATTATCGAAGAGGAAGTCAAAATTGTTCAAAGCATCTTTCAAAAAACGATGGTGGGCACAGCACCTTTAGTCATCTCCACGCAATTGAATGAACGAAATATCACGACCAAGGCATGGATCAGCCAGAAAGGGAATTCACGAGGCGGTAACTACTGGACTCCTAAGCAGATCTATAGAATCTTAACTAATCCCATCTATATTGGCAAAGTTAAACACAAAGAAACCCACTATAAAGGTGAGCATCAATCGATTATTACAGATGATGTTTGGAATACCGTCAAAAGTATAATGACTCAAAATCATAAACCAGCACATCCGTCGATTAAAAAAGTGAGTGAGCCATTCCCCCTAAAAACACTTGTCAAAACAGAGACTGGCTCTGCGCTCAGCCCCTCAACAACTAAGGGCATTCGTTACTATGTCAGCCAAGATGCCATTAAGCATGGCTTTAAGAACTGCCCTATAAAATCCCTCAATGCCAAACGACTTGAAGAATTAATCATAGCCTATGTGTTAAATTCTTTGCCTGAACTTATCAAACAATATGTACTCAATAAATATCAGCAGTCGGAGAACGAAGCATGGTCGATCTTAAGAACACTCATTTTTGAAGTTAAAATCAGCACAAGGGCTATTTGGGTCGTTTTGCAACAAAACAAGATCCGTGAGCTAACCTTGATCTTAGAACAACAAGCTTTCAGAAACACTCAAAATGATAAAGAAGACTTATCAAGCCCTTTTGATATTATGTATCCAAGCCAAGTGATCGAAGATGAAATTTATCAAACGATACGCTTAGATATACAGATAAAAAGACACGATGGTAAACGATGGATTTTATCCAAAGACGGCAAACTTATGTTTATAACTAACCATAAAAAAAATCCGCTAGACAATGCGATATTGAATGCTATTGCCGAAGCATATGTTTGGAAAGAGCTTATGTATCCAAGCCAAGTGATCGAAGATGAAATTTATCAAACGATACGCTTAGATATACAGATAAAAAGACACGATGGTAAACGATGGATTTTATCCAAAGACGGCAAACTTATGTTTATAACTAACCATAAAAAAAATCCGCTAGACAATGCGATATTGAATGCTATTGCCGAAGCATATGTTTGGAAAGAGCAACTCATAAAAGAACAAATCAGCGTGAAACAATTGGCTCAAAAACTAAGCATCAACCCCAATTTCATCTACAAACGATTAAAGCTGCTATCTTTATCAAGTACCATTTTGAAACAAATCACTTCAAATAGTTTATCGCCGATGATCTCAATCAAAGACTTATACCAAGCTAGCGATCACCTTTGTTGGCAAAAACAGCATCAATTCTTAGCGATTCAATAGCCAGTAAACGCATCTTTTTACCTGATTAGCAAGGGTCTTCCGCCAAACGC
This sequence comes from Bathymodiolus platifrons methanotrophic gill symbiont, assembly GCF_002189065.1. Classification (GTDB taxonomy): domain Bacteria; phylum Pseudomonadota; class Gammaproteobacteria; order Methylococcales; family Methylomonadaceae; genus Methyloprofundus. The sequence continues at coordinate 8,378 of NZ_BDMN01000230.1, read as the reverse complement.
AACCAAGCCTCGGTTCGGGTCTCAGTGCCCTCGGAACGACCAGAATACGCTCAGGCAAAGTCTTGAGAATAAATCTCCGATTGAACCGATAGGCAATAGCGGCCAAATAACGGTGGGCATACTTGCTAAAATCAAAGGCATGATAAGCGCCATTGAGGCTGGTCTTGACGTTGTCCAGAACAGTGTTCACCCAATTAAATTCAGGTATACTTCGCGCGGTCACGGATGCGGAAAAATATTGATATAATCAACAAATTTTAGTGGACAACCTATTCATGATTAAAATGGAATTTACAGAAGATGAAATCAATGAGCTTTATCATGAATTCATGGGTCACCCTGCTGGAACAACCAAAAATAAACTACATGTTGTTTATCTAAAATCACTAAATTTATCACATCAAGATATTGCATTAATTGCGCGAGTTGATACGGTTCTGTCGCAAGTATTATTGAAAAATCAGAAAGCCTTGTCTTCAGGCGTAACTATCCTGCTAAAGCCATAAACTGCTTATAAGCAGGCATATTTTCCTCAGACAATTGTCCCTTTCGGATCATATGTGCTGTTTCAATTCCAGCAATAGTTGCTTGAGCGGAGTGAAACGCTTTGAAGCCCATCATCGGTTTTGTTATTTTTTTGATAAAGCGATGATCCTGTTCGATGATGTTATTCAAATATTTGGTAGTGGGTTAAATCTGTTATTTCACTTAAATAATTAGGAGAAGTAAAAGGTTAATGGCGGAGAGCAAGGGATTCGAACCCTTGATACGTTGCCGTATACACACTTTCCAGGCGTGCGCCTTCGGCCGCTCGGCCAGCTCTCCATATTAGATAGTTCAACGAACGCTGAACAGCAGAGTATAATAAAACAGCTTGAAGCTTAATGCAATCTATTATTCTCCCAAGGCTTCTAACTCATCCCATCGTGCATAAGCTTGTTCCAAATCTGTATTAATTTTTGCTAATTTTTTAAGTATCAGGTCAACTTCTTTCTGGTCTTGCTGATAAAACTCCGAGGCAACTATTTTTTCATTAACTTCTGCCTGTTTGCTTTCCAGAACTTCAATTATAGCGGGAAGTTCAGTCAGTTCCTTTTGCTCTTTATAGCTTATTTTTTTCTTTTCTGTTACTGTTTCAGCAGACAGTTTACTCTCGGCTTTAGATACTTTTTTAAGGGATTTCGCCTGGTCTTTTGCCTGTGCCTGACTATAGGCTAACCAATCTGAGTAACCTCCAACAAATTCACTGACTACCCCTTCCCCTTCAAAAACAATGACGCTGGTGACGACATTATCTAAAAAGACCCTATCATGACTGACGATTAATAATGTACCGGTATATTCAACCAGGCGTTCTTCAAGTAACTCCAGAGTTTCCATATCTAAATCATTAGTGGGTTCATCCATAATGATCAGGTTGGCTGTTTTGGTAAATAATTTTGCCAGTAATAAGCGGTTTTTTTCTCCACCCGACAAGGCTTTAACGGGTGAACGTGCGCGCGCTGGTGCAAATAGAAAGTCACTAAGATAGGAGATAACATGTCGAGGCTCTCCATTAATCAACACATGATCATTACCTTCTGCGATTGAATCTGCAACGCTAATTTCTAGATTCAGCTCCTCTCTTAGCTGGTCAAAATAGGCGACCTGTAATTTAGTGCCTTGTTCTACTGTTCCGCTATCAGCTTGCAAATCTTTTAATAATAGCTTTAAAAAACTGGTTTTACCGGCACCATTCGGACCAATTAAACCAATTTTGTCACCTCGCTGTATGACGGTCGAAAAGTTTTTCACGATCGCCTTATCAGGATAGGCGAAACTGACATTCTGCATTTCAATTACTTTTTTACCCGAGGCTTCACCGCTAGCCATAGTCAGTTTAGTGGTGCCCTGTAAATTGCGACGTTGTGCGCGTTCTTTGCGTAATGCTTGCAGCGCTCTTACACGGCCTTCATTACGTGTTCTACGTGCCTTGATTCCTTGCCGAATCCAGACCTCTTCTTCAGCTAGTTTTTTATCAAACAAAGAATTTTGCGTTGCTTCTTCTTCTAATGAAGCCGCTTTTTTTACCAGATAATCGGCATAGTCACCTGGCCATGAAACTAACTGCCCTCTATCTAGGTCAATAATACGGGTTGCTAATTTTTGCAAAAAGGAACGGTCATGAGTGATAAATAAAATAGCACCTTTAAAATTAAGTAACTGCTCTTCCAGCCATAGGATGCTTTCCAGATCCAGGTGGTTAGTTGGCTCATCTAATAACAATACTTCAGGATCAATGACTAGGGCTTTAGCTAAAGATACACGTCGCTTCCACCCGCCCGACAGACCTTTTACTTTACTTTCTGAAGGTAGATTCAAGCGAGTTAAAATATTTTCTACCCGCTGCTGTATTTGCCAGCCATTATGCACATCAAGCTTATGCTGTAAGTCACCCATTTCTTTCATGACTGCATCAGTAAACTCTGTCAGCAAGGTCAGTTCATGATAACGCTTAATCCATTCTCCTACTTCACCTAAACCACCGGCAACAACATCATAAATGGTTTCCTCATCCGGGAGGTGAGGCATTTGTTCTAGTACTGCTATACGCAATTCAGGCTTATACCAGACCTCACCTTCATCCGCATGAATATGCCGCATGACGATTTTCATCAAGGTCGATTTCCCTTCTCCATTGCGGCCTAACAACCCAACTCGCTCACCTTCTTCTAATTGAAAATGAGCTTGTTTAAGTAAGGCATGTGTGCCAAATGCGATGGAGACTTTTTTTAAGCGTAATAATGCCATGTTATTGTGTTTACTCTCAAAATTTAAATGATAATTTTTGCTAGTAGCGGACTGAAGTCCGCTCTACATTTACCAAAAAAAAAGAGGAGCAATGCTCCTCTTTTTATACCCTGCAAATAATAAATTGTATTACGCAGTTAATTTAAGATACTTTTCATACAGAGTATCCTGTTCTTCAACCTTTTCAGGGTCTTTATCAATACAATCTACAGGGCAAACTTCAATACATTGTGGAAGATCATGATGGCCGACACACTCTGTACAAAGCTCTGGATCGATAATATAAATTTCATCTCCCTGTGAAATCGCTCCGTTCGGGCACTCGGGCTCACAAACGTCACAGTTAATACATTCATCATCAATAAGTAGTGACATGCTTATCCTCTATTAAACTTTTCAATTAAACACTGTAGTACATTATTAGGCACAAATTCGGAGACATCTCCCCCTAACCTTGCAATTTCCTTAATCATACTCGAAGAAATAAACTCATATTGTTCGGCTGGAGTTAGAAACATGGTCTCAAGCTCAGGCGATAATCGACGATTCATCCCTGCTAACTGAAACTCATACTCAAAATCTGAAATCGCCCTTAAACCGCGCAAAACAACGTTCGCATCATACTGTTTTGCACAATCAACCAGTAAATTATCAAAGCCAATAATATCGACATTGTCAAATTCAATAGTTACCTGCTCTAATAATTTTACCCGTTGCTCTATGTCAAACAACGGTGCTTTATTATTATTAACAGCTACGGCAACAATAACTTTATGATATAGCTTTGCCGCACGAGCAATAATATCTATATGTCCATTGGTGACAGGATCAAAAGTGCCCGGGTATATTGCCGTTATATTCATTTTCTCTTTACTAATCCGGGTACATAGATAATGCACAGAATTTTTCTTAGCCGAACATTATAACTTGAATAATGCAGCTGTGATGTTTTTTTTGTATTTTCAGGTTAGATTACTTTGCCGGGTTACGTTTTTCTTGCTCCGCAATAAAAATCTAACCCGGCCTACATTGAGGAAATATTATTACTTGCGGGCTAAAGCCTCGCCCTACATTGAGGAAGTTTGATTAATCCGTGCGCTCGAACAAATAATAGGCAACTTCACCTGCAGTTTTATGTTTTAGCATAGCCCAGTTTTCAGGCAACCCTGTTAATTTTAATTTACTTTCTACTTCTATATAGATTTTGGCGTGACTGGCTAACCACAGCTTATCTTCTAACCAGTTTGCCGCTTGTACGGCATAGCCTTTTGCAAATGGGGGATCCAGAAAGACCAGATCAAAGGTTTCTGCATTTCCAGCAAGATAACGAAACACATCCTGCTGTACAATTTTCACCTGACTTGCTGAAACCAATTCGGTATTTTGTTTTAATTGCCGGCACACTTTGGCATCACTTTCTACCTGAACAACCTTTTTTGCTCCTCGCGAAGCGGCTTCCATACCTAATGCACCACTGCCTGCATACAAGTCCAGACTACGACTGGCTATGACATCAGATTGCAACCAGTTAAATAGCGTTTCCCGCACTCTAGCAGGTGTAGGACGTAAACCCTGCACATCTGGAAAGGGTAGATTACGGCCACGCCATTGCCCACCAATAATCCTGACTTTATTAGCCACTATAGCCCGCCAACACTGATGATTTGCAATAAATTAGTTTTTACTCGGCGCTGAAAGGCTGATTTAACTTGTTCGGCTGTGACATTCGCCACTTTACCTGAAAAGGTATCCAGATAGTCTAAAGGCAGCTGATAAAAAGCAAGCATTGCAATATAATTTAATAACTTTCTATTATTATCGAAACGCAACACAAAACCACCTGTCAGGTTTTTCTGTGCAGCAATTAATTGCTCTTCAGTAGGCCCTTGAAGAATAAAGTCAGCAAGCGTCTTTTGCATGACTTCGATCGCGATATTGCTTTGTTTATTTTGCGTTTGCAAGCCCATGGTAAACGGCCCAGCCTCTTCTAATGGTGAAAAATAACTATAGGCACTATAAGCGAGCCCGCGTTTTCCCCGGATTTCATTAAATAGCAGAGAAACTAAACCACTTCCACCTAAAATATGATTACCAACATAGAGAGGAAAGTAGTCCGGGTCTTTCCTGCTTAATACTGGCATGCCAGCCAGTATATGTGTTTGTGTTGAAGGAAAATCAATATGCTCTGTTTTAGACTTTTTAGGCAAATTAACCTGTGGCAGTTCTTCCGCATTTTCTCCCGGTTTTAACTGCTTAAATAAGGTTTCTGCTATTTGCCACGCCTGCTGTTGCGTTAAATCTCCAACAATAGCTAACACACCATTCTTAGTCACATAAAACTGTTGGTAGAATTGCTTAATATCAGATAATTGTATTTGCCTTAAGGACTCTGCATCACCAGCAACCAGATGCGCATAGGGATGCTCACTATAGATAGACTGATAGAAGGTTTTTTTAGCTATAAAGCCCGGTTTTTCCTGTTGTTGCTTCAATCCAATCAGTTTTTGCTCTTTTATTCGCTGAAACTCTGCCTGCGCAAATTGTGGCCGACTAATGATTGCCTGAAAAGTATCTACAGACTGCGCCAATAAATCAGCCTGAGTTAAACTACGCAATCCAACCCAGCTAGTATCACGATTTGTAGCATGGCCATATTTCGCCCCGACAGCATCAAAGACCAGACGAATATCAACCATTGGCAAACCGGGACTAGCAACAAAATAAACTTGCCCACCCTGGCTTGTTTGCCAATGCTTAATAGGCACTAATGCAAATGCCTGCACACTTACCAAACTTAAGATAATTGAAATTAGCAGATGTTTAGTGCGCATGATGAACTCCAGATTTTGTATTAGCCAGCATAGTTTGTGGCTCTAAATAAGCAATACTCAATTGAGACTCCACTAGATACTTATCAGCCACCCGACGTACTTGCTCAGCGGTAACCTGATTAATTTTGTCTCTAAACTGCTCGGATTTTTGCCAGCCTAATCCCACTGTTTCAGCCATGCCTAATTTCATTGCCTGGTAAAACAAAGAATCCTGTTCATAAACGGAACTTGCCATTACCTGCGCTTTAACTCTTGCTAGCTCTTTGGCACTAACAGGCTCTCTTTGTAACAACCTGATTTCTGCCTTTAATGCGACTTCCATATCTAATAAAGTTTTACCTTTAACCGGTGTTGCTTCGATCATAAATAATTCTTCTAAACGCGCCCCCAAGTCATATCCCACACCAATGGAACTGGCAATCTGTTGTCCGTGTTGTAATTTAGCTGGCAAGCGTGCACTATTCCCCCCATCCAGCACGACCGCCAAAACATCTAAAGCATAAACCTCCCATGCCTCCTCCACCACTTTGAAACTGGGAACTTTATAAGCCATAAGTATATATGGGACTTTAGCAGGCAATTTAACCGTCATACGCCTAGTGCCTACCTGCGCCATTTCAGTTTGTGGTTTTAATTCTGGTATTTTCTGGATGGGAATGGGAGCAAAATACTGTTCCGCTAATTTAAAAACCTCTTTAGCCTGCACATCCCCCGCAACAACTAAAGTAGCATTATTAGGTGCATACCACTGTTGATACCATTGCTGTAGATCATTAACCTGGTAATTTTCTATATCAGCAGGCCAGCCAATAACCGGGTTTCTATAAGGAGAATTAGAATAGGCCATCGCCATTAAGTATTCTTGTAACTTGGCACGCGGATTATCTTCAGTACGCATACGTCGTTCTTCCATGACCACTTGCAACTCTTTTTCTAGTTCATCTGCTAATAAATGAATGTTTTGCATACGATCTGCTTCTAATTCAAAGCTAATCGCTAAACGAGACTTTTCCAGCGTTTGGAAATATGCGGTATAATCCCGCCCAGTAAAAGCATTTTCCCTGCCCCCGTTTTCTGCAATAATTTTAGAAAATTCACCTGCAGGATGCTTATCAGTACCTTTAAACATCATATGTTCAAGCATATGCGAAATACCAGTGATACCAGAGGGTTCATAACTTGAACCTACTTTGTACCAGATTTGCGAGACAACGACAGGAGAACGATGTTCTTCTTTAACTAAAATTTTTAGTCCATTAGCTAACAGATGCTCTTTAACTTCGGCCGCCTGGATACTAAAAGAATAAAATAACAACACAACAAAAAGATGAGCAACCATTACACTTTCTCCCTAACTATAATGCATAAAATACCAGTGAACTGTGTATTCTATCCCAGATACAAATTAAAATTATAAACAAAGCATGTCAAACGAAAAAACAACCATCACCTGGAAAAATCACCTTGAGTTATGCAAGCCAAAAGTAGTTGCATTGCTGGTTTTTACTGCCAACGTTGGTATGTTGCTAGCTGTCCCTGGGATGCCTCCCATTGCATTGTTTATCTATGCGACTATTGGCATAGGCTTAGCATCTGCATCCGCTGCCGCTATCAACCATTTTATTGACCAGAAAGCTGACGCTGAGATGGCGCGTACTCAAAACCGCCCTTTACCACAAGGCGATCTCAGTTCGGCTAATGTCCTTAGCTTTGCAGGTGTATTAGGTGTTTTAGCCATGTTGATACTGGTTTTTCAGGTTAATACACTAACAGCCATCCTTACTTTTATATCTTTAATTGGCTATGCGGTAATTTATACCGTATATCTCAAGCGCATGACTCCGCAAAATATCGTCATTGGTGGTGCCGCAGGTGCTGCTCCACCTCTACTTGGCTGGTGTGCAATGACAGGCGAAGTTCATCCTTATGCCTTACTATTATTCCTTTTAATCTTTGTCTGGACCCCTCCCCATTTCTGGGCACTAGCCATTGCCAGACGAGATGAATATGCAAAAGTAAATATTCCCATGCTGCCCGTTACTCATGGCACAGAGTTCACCCGTTTACAAATTTTGCTGTATACCATTTTATTATTTATCGTCACCTTGCTCCCTTATATAACAGGGATGAGTGGTTTGATTTATGTGATCCCGGGAGCTTTACTAAGCCTGGGATTCATTTACTTTGCGATAAAAATGATGCGCACTAAGGAAGACAAAACGGCGATGCAAACCTTTGGTTATTCCATCGTTTACTTAATGCTGATTTTTGCACTTTTATTAATCGACCATTATTTCAAATATACAATCAACTGAAGATAGTAACTTCTCATTATTTGGGGGCATGGGCGGCTCGCCCATGCAAGCGGGCAGGCTGCCCGTATCCCCAAAAAAAACCTTGCCCGTGAATAATGCGTTATTACTGACGAAACCCTTAACTCACTGATTCTTATTATTTATTTTAAAATAGCTGTGAGTGGCATTTTTTGAGTTAAATTCATAGTTCCTTTGTTTCTGATATTGAGCGTGACTATATAAATACAGATGGACTAAAGCCACACTCTACATGCTTATCAGCCTTTACCTGTATAAATACTAGTTTCAGTAATGACTGTATGCATATAAACATCATGTTCCTGCATTAGAATTTTCTCAAAAACCTGACTATCAAAACAAATACCAATTAATTTACTTTTCGCTGCCAGACGCACAAACAGACGATCATAATAGCCTGCTCCATTACCTAGCCGACCGCCTT
>NZ_BDMN01000229.1 GCF_002189065.1 Bathymodiolus platifrons methanotrophic gill symbiont | reverse complement strand
GGAATCAGACCTAAGCCACCAACCAGGCCCGCCGTTAAATCAGATAAAATATCACCAAACATATTCGTTGTGACGATGACATCAAATTGATGTGGATCCATGACCAGGTGCATACAGGTTGCATCAATGATCTTTTCATCAAATTCAATTTCAGGATAACGCGCCGCAACTTCACGACCCACATCTAAAAATAGACCCGAAGTATATTTCAGTATATTTGCTTTATGACATAAGGTAATTTTCTTACGCTCATTCTCACGCGCATATTTAAAAGCATATTCGAGAATTCGCTCAGATCCTTTACGCGTAATTACCGCTAGACTTTCCGCAACATCCTTCTCTTTGGTCAGGTAATGCTCCAGCCCCATATAAAGGCCTTCGGTATTCTCTCTGATAACGACAATATCAATGTCTGCAAATTTGCTCTGCGCCCCTTTCCAGGTTCTCGCTGGACGGACATTAGCATATAAATCATATTTTTGGCGTAAAGCAACATTAATACTTCTAAAGCCTTTACCTACTGGCGTTGTCAAAGGCCCTTTAAAGGCGACCCTGTTTTTATCAATAGATGCCAAAGTCTCATCTGGCAGTGCTGTCCCATGTTTCTCGTAAGCCGCCATCCCCGCATCAGCTTCTTCCCAGTTAATATTAACACCTGTTGCATCAATAATTTTTACTGCAACATCCATAATCGATGGTCCGATTCCATCCCCTTTAATTAAGGTCACATTATGCATTTAGCTCTACTCCTGATGTTTTAAACTTGCCAAAATAATACACACCTTTATTAGAATTTGAAAATTTCAATGTGATTAACTGATTTTTATTTTATACTTGCAAGTTGAATTTAGATATTGAATCACGAATTATAGAGAATGCCATGACAAAACCCTTTATCTTGCATATGTTCACCACAGCAAAAAACCTGAGTCCATTCGATGTCAATATGGCCGTCGATGCTGGCTGGGTAGCTGCAATACCCTATATTAATGTGGAACCTGGCGAAGTATGTGGTTTAGTTCAAGATGCGATTTTTTCACGTAGCCCTAAAGGTTTAAAAAATACCGGAATATTTATCGGCGGACGTGATACTCAACAGGCAATGGAAATGCTGACAAGCGCACAAAAATCCATGTTCACACCCTTTGAAGTATCGGTCTTTGCAGATCCAAGTGGCGCATATACAACTGCAGCCGCCATGGTCGCAGTAGTCGAAGATAAATTATCAACAACTTTTGCTACCACGCTGGCAGATAAAACAGTATTGGTTTTAGCTGGAACCGGGCCTGTAGGACAAGTCGTCGCCGTCTTGGCTGCACAAGCTGGTGCCAATGTAAGAATTATTGGTCGTCAATTAGATAAGGCCCAACGCATAGCCGATATGTGTAGCGAGAAATTAGGGTCCGGCAAAATAACAATTAGTGCTGGTGCTGATGCAGATAAATCCGACTATATCAAAACTACTGACGTAGTCTTTGCTACAGGTGCTGCAGGTATTGAATTATTAAGCGCTGAACTCATTGCATCAGCAACACAGTTAAAAGTCGCGGCAGATGTTAATGCAGTACCTCCTTCTGGGGTAGCTGGCTTAGATGCTTTTGATAATGGCAAACCCATTGCTGGATCTAACAGCGGCGCCATTGGCATCGGTGCGTTAGCAATCGGCAATGTTAAATATCAAGTACAAAGCAGACTTTTAAAGCAAATGATTGAAGTAGATAAACCTATTTTCTTACATTTTGAACACGCTTTTGCAGAAGCTCGCAATTTTATAAAGGCAGCTAAATAACTAAAGCTGGCTAAGAGCACCACGACCTAACTCTACAAGGAAACCAAATGGCTAAAAGAAGCATATTGCACATGTTTGATCCGATGTCTAACAATAGTCCTTTCGATGTTAATATGGCGCTGGACTGTGATTTTGATGTCCTGATCCCTTATGCCAATGTCCAGCCGGACAGCATGCATCGAATGACTCAGGATGTTATTTTCTCTCGCGGGCCTAAAGGCGTTAAACAAACCGGTATTTTTATTGGTGGCCGTGATATCGGTGTTGCTATTGATATGCTTAATAGTGCAAAAAAATCCATGGTGCCTCCTTTTGAGGTCTCTGTTCTAGCTGATCCTAGCGGTGCTTTTACCACAGCCGCCGCCCTGGTTGCATGTGTAGAAAAAGAACTGAACAGCAAATTCAACAAACAATTAAAAGATTGTAAAGCCCTTGTTTTTGGTGGTACTGGGCCAGTCGGTATTGCTACTGGTGTTATTGCATCATTAGCCGGTGCCGATGCAGTCCTGGTTGATCATTTCTCAGGTAATGAAGCACAAGGCCTGGCTGAAGAATATAATCGCCGCTTTGACTGTAAGCTATCAGGTACCGTTGCCACCTTTGATGACGATAAAATAAAGCTGATTGAAGATGCTGACCTGATTTTTTGTACTGCTAAAGCAGGCATACAAATATTAAGTGCCGATGTGTTAGGTCATGCTAAACAACTCAAAGTAGTCGGCGATGTTAATGCTGTCCCTCCTGCTGGTATCGCGGGTGTTCAAGTTAATGACTTTGGAGTACCTTTAGCAAACACAGAGAATGCCGTTGCAATTGGCCCCTTAGCAGTTGGCAATATTAAATATAAAGTTCAACATGCCCTGCTTAGTTCAATGTTAAGCGAAGGCAAACCTGTCTATCTAGACTTTATCGCTGCATTCGAAAAAGCAAAAGAAATTTTAGCGAAATAGACTACTCTAGTGAAATAAATGGCTAGACATGTAGCGGACTGAAAACTTTCTTCTACATGTCTTATCTAGCTAGAGGCACAAGCTATGACTTAGATACACACGAGCTAAAGTCTGTTCTGCAATGTACAGACTAGTTCTGCAGATATGTTTGACAAGGACTCTGCTCAGCTTTTTTAGCTTTAAAAATATCTAATACAGTACCAACTAGTTCTCGTGGAACTGTCGCAACCGGCGCAAAAATATAACGGTCTGCATTTGATTTTATTGAAGACAGGTTCACTAGTTCAAAATCTGGATTCGCCAGACTTCCAGTAATCTTGATAGGGACACTAGTCGTCGCAAGAGATGGAATAAAAGTATTTCTGAAAATATTCTTTTTTTCCAGATTATAAAGTGAATTAATTGTTTCCCTCGCTAAATTTACTTCTGCATTTCCTCTCACTAACAATTTAGGCCCATCCATTAAAAAGAGCTTTGACCGGACAACACCCTGTTTAACCTGATAACGCGCTAAACCACATGTTATAGAAAATTCATTGTCGTTTATCCCGTGACTGAATACCCAACCTAAAGGGTTTAAAAAAACCATTTCCAGGTTACTTCTATTAATCCCTCCATTTTCCAGGGTCAAGCCAATTTCACCATTCAGGTTAGATGCAATCATATGCTCACTTATACCAGAACTTTTTAAATCGACAATTAAATTTAACTCACCTTCAATCGGTGGCGTTTTATGTTCCTGCCGAAAAACCTCACCCAGTTGAATATTGTTAGCTTGCATATTCACTGACCACTTAGGTATTCCGATGGCTCCGACTGCATCAATTTCAGCATTTATCGATACCTGCCCCCCTGAATAATCGAAACTAACAGGGCGAACTGTAAACCGGGAATTTTGCAATAACAAATTGATCTTAACCCTATCGAAATGGTAGTCTCTTCCTTTCACTCTGGCTATTTTAAGCTTCAAATCCAGGTCTACTTTATGCAAAAGCTGTACTGGTAATTGAGTATCACTAAATATTACTGCTTTACCAGGTTTGGCATGCAGAACTGGGTCTTTAGAAGATTTTGTTGTAAATAATTCAGAAATGACCCCAAAATCCTTAAGAACTAAATTAGGGCTGTTTATTGTCCCGGAAATATTAGTTTTCTCATTAATAAAGAACACAGCAAGGTCATTGTTCAATATAGTTTTTCCAAGCACAGCATTACCGTTGAATGTTACTTTATTTTTGTTACCAGAGACACGACCTGATGCAAAAACAGGGCTAACCCCAGATAGATCCGTGGCAAATAATCGTCCGAATACTGTTGGGTTCTTAATAGAAATATCAACATTTACACTGATATCATTTGTTTTAGCAATATTTTCAATCGCACCGTTAATTTTCAAATCAATAAGTTCTGAATTTCCTGATTCAAGTTTGAGCTCTTTCAGACCAAAATTACCGTCTACATTGGAAAGCAAGGCACTTCCTTTTAACGCCCCTAATTCCGGAATCGAATGTAAATCAAATAATTTAACCAGTGTTTTTTCATCAAACAAGACTTTCATATGTACTCCTTTTGTAGAAAGTACGTCTTCGACTGAACCGCTAATACTGATTTCAGGTTGCTTAGGTTTACCCGCAATTAATCTGAAATCTTTAATGGAAAAAATTCCTTTATCACCTATTAACACCCCCTTAATCAATAAAGGTCCAAAATCAGGTATTCCGCTACCCAGCACCACTGACAAATCATCACTGCCAGGCGCTGTAACAGTCAGGACTATTTCAACGCCCCTGGGTGAAAGTCGTCGCCGTAGGGGGACTTCAGCTATCTTACCTGCCGCAGTTAACATCAAATGATTTTTTCGTCCAGCAAACAATGAAATCTGTGGAATTACTAAGTTATTAGAATCTCCAGTAATTAGTAATTTCCCGGATAAAGGCCCAATATCAGGGATTTCACTATTTCCTAACAGTTCAGACAGCTGACTTGTACTTTTACCTGTCAAGGTACCAGTAAGCTCAATGCCTTTATGAAAAGCATCGGTAATAAACATTTTCTCTATACTTCCCTGGAGCGTAAATAATAAGCTATTTTTTGTTCCTAGCTGCATAGTAAAGTCGCTACCAGTCAATACCATACCAGTACCATGGATCCGTATAGATGCCTTCACGGGGCCAAGGTCTGGAACATATTTTCCATATAAGCGAACTGCATCCTGGAACGAAGGCGCATGTGAGTACACAGTCAAATCAACTAATTGCTGCGGAGAATCAGTATCAAGCTTATCCTGCCATCAGCCTGAATCAAATAAACATCCTTGTTGCCAGCCTTTAGTCCAATATCTTCCAGCATTATTTTTTCTGAAGAACCCTTCAAGCTGGCGGTAATGGCTACTGGACCAATTTCTGGATGTTCTATTTCTAAGAACGATGTAAGTTCTGATGAATGTTTTGCTTTTAGTGCCAAATCCAATGCAATTTGACTAATATTTCCATGCCAATCCATGGACAGATACCCCAACCCGCTTTTAGCTGTTAATTGAATTTCTTTTTCAACTCCAGCGAGTAGGTCAATATTCCTCAGAATAAGGTCTTTGCCCGGTGTTGTAATTCGGACTGAACCCTTTACTGGTCCCATCTCTGGTAGAATATTTCCCAGATACGGTTTTACCGTGACAGTATCCCTTGAACTAATTTCTGCTTGTAACTCTAAAGATCGGAATGGCTGTGCTTGCTGAACAATACGAGTATTACCCGTTAAATCAATTTTTAACTGTTTATTAGAGAGGTTAATTTTAAGGTTTTGCAAAATATACTCATCTTGCCCTGTATTAATATCAGCATCAATCTTCAAACTATGAAAATGTGGGCTATTATCCGGCATTAGCCATTTCAGAAACCCCGCATCATGCGCAAAACCCGAAAGATGAAGCTCTGTCTGTTCCTGAGTTAATAAATTTCCGATAGACCCGGTAACTTGCAAGTTCAGTAATTCTTTATTCGCTATGCTGGCCTGTATTTCAGCAAGCGCCAGTTCATCCAAGTCTCCTTTTATGTAAAATTTGCTATGTAAACGACCTTTAAGTGGCATATTTTTAGCAAATATATCTGCAATCTCAGGAATCTCTATTTCTCCAACAAGATCCATTCCCTCTCCATCATCGGGATCCTCTATCGTCCCATTAATTGATAATTGCGCCTGCTGCCAACTAGCTGTCAAGCTAACCGGATAAGGGCTATCTTGTATATAAATATCAGCTAATGGCCCCAAATAACCATTAATTTCAAAGTCATGTCCCTTAAACTTACCAGCACCATGAACTTCTAATGGAGCGTGTCTGTCGCTAGCAATTACAAAATTATTCAAAGTATATGCTTGATCATCACTTTCTAATATTAATTGCACATTATTCAGTACTGAAGTTTCCCAATAATTATTTATGGTAAAATTGAAACTATGCTATAAAATTATAAAAAAATGTTTTTCGTAATTGCAAGCTTTATTTTAGGTTTTTTGTTGTTTTTCCATGTGCTTATCCTGCGAAGAATTTTTAGGATTGATTAAAAATCTGGGAGTAGGACAAGATAATCGCATACCGCCTCTAAAATAAGGCATACTCTCTAAGTTTCTTAGCTATTGTTGCTTTCAATGGAAACACTGATGTCACAAATAGAGTTTAGAAATGAGCAACAACTGTTAGAAAACGTTAAGCAGACAAGTATCATTAGCGATCACCAGCAAGCACTTGAGTTGATGACTAAGCTGCTTAAATCCAGTCACTGTTTATCATCAATGACTGAGCTAGCCGCTATAGGTCATCGTGTAGTACATGGCGGCGAATATTTTAGTGACCCAGTGCTTATAAATGATCAAGTCATAGAAACCATTGATAGGCTAAGCCCTCTTGCGCCACTACACAACCCTGCTAATCTAACAGGTATTAAATTAGCAAAACTAAAAGCCCCTCTGGTGCCACAGGTTGCCGTGTTTGATACCTCATTCCACCAATCTATTCCCAAATTTGCCTATATTTATGCATTACCTTATTCACTCTACGAGAAAAATAAAGTGCGGCGTTATGGATTTCATGGCACATCGCATTACTATATTGCTAAACAGGCCACTGCTTATCTTAACGGTAAACACCAAAATAGCGCTGAATTAAAGCTCATTTCTATTCATTTGGGTAATGGTACCAGTGCCTGCGCCATTTTAAATGGTCAATCCATAGACACATCCATGGGCATGACCCCATTAGAAGGTCTAGTTATGGGGACCCGCAGTGGTGATATTGACCCTGCTATTTTGTTCTATTTAAATCGTGAAACAGGCATGAGTTTTGAAGAGCTAGATATATTGTTCAACAAACAAAGTGGCCTAAAGGGAATTTGTGGCACTAATGATATGCGCTCCATTGTCGAACTAGCTGAACAAGGTGATAGTAAAGCCGAGTTGGCAATCCATATATTTTGTTATCGCATCAAAAAATATATTGGCGCATATATGGCGGCTTTAAATGGCCTTGATGCCATTATTTTTACAGGTGGGATTGGTGAACATTCCAGTATTATTCGCGCACTTTCCTGTCAGAATCTTGAAAATTTAGGTATTCAAGTGGATGCAACAAAAAATAATATTTCATCAAAAAACATTACCGAAATTCAAAGCAATGCTAGTCCTGTAAAAATTTTAGTGATTCCTACCAACGAAGAACTAGAGATTGCAAAACAAACCATTACAATTATCAGAGGCTGGTTAACTCGATGTTAGGCTAGAAAGAAAGATATATAACTAAATATAGTCGTTTATGGCAAAATAAGAAAAGACCATATTAATATTAGGACAATTTAATAATGCCTGTAGTAAGCAGATTTCTTGGAATAATTATCGCAATGTATTGGGATGACCATGCCCCTCCACATTTTCATGCTAAATATGCTGAATATGAAATTACTGTAAATATTCGTACTGGTGTAGTTGAAGGTAAATTCCCCAAGCGAGCGTTACGCCATGTCCTTGAATGGTATGAAATACACAGAGAAGAATTAATTGAAAACTGGGAGCTTTGTCAAAATGATGAGTCTCCAAAATCAATTGAACCACTGGAGTAAATTATGTTCCTTCATGTTACAAGTGCAAAATATTTAGAAGACTATAAAGTACAGGTATCTTTTAATAATGGTCGGGAAGGTGTAGCAGACTTATCCAGTGCTTTAAAAGGAAAGATATTTGAGCCATTAAAAAATAAATCTGAGTTTTCAAACTTAGTTGTTGATAAGGAACTCGATACTATCGTATGGTCGAATGGTGCGGACTTGGCTCCCGAATTTATTTTTTTTCAAGCATTTAAGGATGAACCAAAGTTGCAACATCAATTTATAGAATGGGGGTATGTAACTCAAAATAGCCTAACGAACAAGGTTAGATTGTGATCGCGAAGCGAGCCACAACCTGAACCGTTTGTTGGACAAGCCCGGAATGGTGTAGGATTTCTGTTAAATACGCTATATGAACACGCTTTTTGTTGATCAGCCCCATTGATTAATCGAAGCCCCGTTTTTTCATGTCTAACTAAACTTTGAGTGTTGTCCATTTCACCAGTCAGTCTGGGCGGTAAGTAATTGGTCAATACGATTTGATAATGATTTCCACTGGGGCTTGGGCACATCAAAGTAACGACCCAGGTTAAGCAGGGTGTGTTGCTTGACCTTGCCATCAATTCGCTCGGATTCGACTAGCCGAAACGTTTTGTAGGTTTCGCCAGTTTTCTTGGTTCGGGTCGTTGTGCATCGAATAAACATACTGAAATTTTTTTCATAAAAACCAAGGGAAATCAATGGCTTTTAAAAAAAATATGGCACTATATTTCATTTGAAAATAGAAGCGATTGAAATAACAAGGTTTTTATTTTTTTATTCGACTAAAATTGACACTTTGGTGGCTTTTGAGCGAAAAACGACTGAACATGGGTTAAGCATGAGGAGTTAAATTACAACAACTTTAGAACCCAGGCGCGCCATGCTACCTCACGAAATTCCGGGACTCCTGTCGCCATAATTCGTTCACCTACGCAGCGGATGGGAGATGCCCTGAACGCCCTGCGTCCGCAACGACTACGCACAAAAGCCGCTTCGTCATTACTACCTCACTGGCTGGACGGCTATTCGGAATGCAATTCTTGCTCCTCTCGCGTGCTGCTAGCACACGTCGAATCAGCGAATTGCCCTGTCGCCTATCAGGGACTAAAAATCACCACTTCGCTAAGCTCCGTTTCCATGATTTTCAGCGGTTGAAACAGTTAAAACATTGATTTCTAGAACATCAACGTCAAAAGGACTAACAACAATTGTTCACATACTCGACAAAATATACGAGACAGGACGAAAATATGCCGCTGACTTCAAAGAAATAATGCCGATTGTATTTGATACACATTTACCAAAATGGAATTACCGTGCAATTCCTCAAGAATAATTAATATC
>NZ_BDMN01000228.1 GCF_002189065.1 Bathymodiolus platifrons methanotrophic gill symbiont | reverse complement strand
AGCCATAAACTGCTTGGTAGTGGGTTAGATCTGTTATTAGGCATTAATATCTCGTCCAAATTCGACTTTATTAATTAAAAATTAAACCACGTCCTTAGGACGTGGAGTTGGTCGAAAGGATCCGCCTGGAGAGACAAATAAAGTCTATTCATGCATTCTAGTCATGTTGTCGCCACAACAAAAACTAGGAGAAAAAGCATGAGTAGATTTCGTAAATTATCACATGTGCTATGGCATTGCGAATATCATATTGTGTGGGTTCCAAAATATAGGTATAGAGTATTGAAAGATAGGGTTGGGTTTGATGCAGAAATGATACGCAAATATGTAAAGTTTCAAGAGAAAATAGAAAAGGACTTAGAGTCCTAAATTAAGACGTAAAATTAATAATAGGCGGCAATGGACTAGCCTTCTAAGAAGGCTAGTCATTACACCCTTCTAGGGTGCAATCAAAACCACGTTCTTAGAACGTGGATTTTTACTCATAAAAGTCGGAGTGGAGCCGATGAGATTAGAAATATTGGTTTATTAAGATCCTATAACCTACAAACGACCCTTTGTCGTTTATTAGCATGTCAAATATGAGAATATCAGGCAAATTTTGAAAGCATACATCCTTTCAAAATCTAGTATTTACCGCTATCTTGGTGATAGTGATATAGGATAATACCTTTGTCGATGGAAATTAAACAGGACATTATTCACTGTGATAGAAAGTTTTAATAACAAGACTGATAAAGTTGGCGATGACTTTAAGAAAACCATTACTACGGGTAGTAAAGTTGATATTGCAGCAGGTATATTCTCTATCTATGGGTATGCAGCATTAAAAAAAGAACTCGATAAAATTAAGCAACTCAGGTTTATATTCACCGACCCTACCTTTATAGAACTGGATAAAAACAAAAGAGAGCAAAGACAGTTCCAAATCAATTCTAATCATCGAAAAAAAGCAATCAGTGGCTCTGATTTTGAGATAAATTTAAAAAATGAACTCACAGGGAAATCTATTGCACAAGAATGTAAAAAATGGATTGAACAAAAGGCTTCCTTCAAAACAAATGCTGTAAATCAATACATACAACCGCATTTAAGATTAAAAAATGATAAAAGTAACTTTGTTTATATGGGGATCAATGAATTCACCAGTGCAGGACTAGGTTATCAAAAAGACAATACTATTTTAAATCAAATCATCAAAACGGATGATTTAGATACAACCCAGCAATATGCCCAAAATTTTGAAGATGTATGGAATGATGAAAAAGTATTAAAGGATGTTACAACAGAAGTCATTGACTACATAGCGGAGCTATACAAAGAAAACTCACCCGAATTTGTTTACTATGTAACCCTACATAATATTTT
>NZ_BDMN01000227.1 GCF_002189065.1 Bathymodiolus platifrons methanotrophic gill symbiont | reverse complement strand
CGTAGAATTTTTGGGGTTGAGTCTGTTTAGCATATACAGGTCGTTATGGATAAAAGTGGCGCTAACTATGCAGGATTAGCCAATATTAACCTCTTGTTAATCCTAGCAGGGTTTACCACCATGATCGACATATTACAGGTTAAATATTTGAATAACATCATCGAACAGGATCACCGCTTTATCAAAAAAATAACAAAACCGATGATGGGCTTCAAAGCGTTTCACTCCGCTCAAGCAACTATTGCTGGAATTGAAACAGCACATATGATTCGAAAGGGACAATTGTCTGAAGAAAATATGCCTGCTTATAAGCAGTTTATGGCTTTAGCAGGATAGTTATGCATGAAGACCAGGATGTCTGCGCTTTTGATGATTGTTGCGACAGAACCGAAGCAAATGGCGGGTTTAGTTATTCTTAAAACTTGACTATAGGTCGTAAGAAGGTCTGGGCTGAGGGAGGTCTGAAACTTAGCCTATTACCAATTAGAAACTTTTAAAGAGAGAAATAAAATGAAAAATTCAATATTACTAAGTATATTTTTAACAATTTGGGCATCATCAGCTTTAGCAATTAATTTTGATGGTACTAATGGTATTAACCTAAACTTTGGGTATGATACTGAGGATAATTACCCTGAATATGAAAAGAGTTGTGATGAGCAAAGAATGCGTGAGTATTGGATGTCAGATGAGGAATATTCAAACTTCTTATATGAGTTTCAAGAAACAGAATGTGCGACTATTTATAAACTAGGTGATACTGGAATAGGTGGTGGACGTGTATTTCTTATTACTGATGAAGGTAGACATGGCTTAGAGACATCACCAGTTCAAATTAAGAATGTTGAATGGGGTTGTCATGGGGTTTCTATACCTGGGACTAAAGTTAATATTGGTACAGGTAAGGCTAATACTGATAAGACAATAGAAGCAAATTGCAGTCCTTACTTTGATAACGAACTAGCTTCTGATCTTGTCTCTAAGTCTAGGGCTGGAGGATTCAGTGATTGGTATGTTCCATCGAGACATGAACTATATAAAATATTTGATGTCTTAGGTGTTCATAAAGTACTAGAAAAGAGTGACCCTAATTTGTCATACCCAAGCTATTTCTGGTCATCTACACAAGCAAATAATGAATATAATTATGTTCAAAACTTGACTACAGGTGCAAAATGCTGGTCTCACAAAGCTTTAACACTTAGCTTATTACCAATTAGAAACTTCTAAATAGAGAGCAATAAACAGACTGAGCACAAAGTAGCTCAGTCATGGCTCCCACAAATGATGATATGGACTCCTATCCCTCCTACTGTGTCATAATATGCACCTAAGGAACGCGCACGAAATAACTTCGACAACTTAAAAACCAGTATTCTCTGGAATAGCAACATAGTTCCATCGCTGTTAATCTTGGATGGATTAATAGTCCGTGGTAGGCGAAGGGAAATTTGCCAATCCGAAGTGCGCTAGCAGCGCGCTCGGGAGGCTAAAATTTTATCCCGATGAGCCGTAGAGCTATTTAATGGAGCCTTAGCCATGCGGGTTTTGTGCATGGGTGAGGTGGACGGAGGGCGTGCCAGGGCATAAATGATTCGCCGTGCGGCGAATCGATTTTTGTGACATGGAGTCCCAAAATCTATCATGAAGACGCCAGCCCTGACGCATGAACCTTGCAATATTCCAGTGTCTTTATAGCATGCAAAACTTCTTCCTCATAGATCATCTTATTGTGCTCTATATTATTTACGGATTTCACCAATGATGAGGGGAATCGTCTATTAAATGTGATTTGTACAAACGCAAGGCGCACTTCTCCTAAAAGGACTGTTCGCCCTCTGAAAATACAAGTACACAAAGAAATTATTCGATGTGAAATTCGAAAGGTTGCCGCAAAAACTGTGCGGCCCAATCGTTGCTAATCCACGGGCCGGTTAAGGTTCCTTTGACAAAAGAAAGAAACTCTCGAATCCCCATTTTTTTCACCCACTTCACCACGCGATGAGTGGCGAGAGATATTGCATTGATCAAATGAGCTAAACGCATCAAATGGTGAAAACCACACATCGCCTGCCAGTTATAAGAAAAAGCATGTTCGTAACAATAACCACGGCGCTTTTCAGTATGATTGCTATCCCCTCAATAGCCCAACGGTAGCGGGAGCCTAAGTTACACCGTTCATGTACGTTTTTGAGTGTCAGTAGCTTGCCTGAAATCCACGCATGGCGGCTAAATTTAACCTCAATCTCTGTGGTGTCTGCATTAACAACCGGCCACTCCTCCTTGCAAACAACCAGGTTCAGGAATAAAGTCTTTTTCATCCCGTTCGCGTCCTTAAGTGTATAGGGAATATGATTAACCCAGGTTATTTTTTGCTTTCGCCCCCGCCAATCAGCTTCATAGCTGGGGGTGTCAGGATCTTTCTGGGCATTAAAGGCTTTCCAAACGGACTTCAGGGATTTCTTTTTTAAAACGATCATGCTATCCCAGCCATGCTGAATGCAAAGCTCAAAGACCGGGCCATTGGAATAGAGTCCATCCAGCAAAATCATGATCGGTAATTGTGGAAATTCTTGCTTAATTTTCCAAGCTAGGCGTTTGAATGCCTTTAACTCGCAATCTTGCTTCGCATCATCGGGGGCCCCCTCAGTATGGTTCAGGAATTCAGAGAATAAAGGCAGTGTCAGTCCGTTATGAAAAACAAGATTGGCTTCTAAAACATATATATATATACTGTTGCTCCCATGATGTTTCATTCTCATCCGCTGTCAGCCCCGGACGGGATGATAGTCTCCAGAAGGCGCAGGTCGTTTCTGAGATTTAGCTTTCACAGCAATGGCAGGAGAATAACGGATAACCCAACGATTGAGCGTAGCATGATCCACTTCAACACCTCCGCTGAAAATCATGGAAACGGAGCTTAGCGAAGTGGTGATTTTTAGTCCCTGATAGGCGACAGGGCAATTCGCTGATTCGACGTGTGCTAGCAGCACGCGAGAGGAGCAAGAATTGCATTCCGAATAGCCGTCCAGCCAGTGAGGTAGTAATGACGAAGCGGCTTTTGTGCGTAGTCGTTGCGGACGCAGGGCGTTCAGGGCATCTCCCATCCGCTGCGTAGGTGAACGAATTATGGCGACAGGAGTCCCGGAATTTCGTGAGGTAGCATGGCGCGCCTGTTTTTTAAATCAAGCTGGCTGACCCCCTGAATGCTTGAACTTCCTTGGGAAGAGACTTTTTCAGAGAAAATAGCATCCCATATGGTATGCTATTTATTTATGTCACCCAAGGATTCTACAATATGAGTACAAAAACACAAACAAGCTTACGTTTAGACCCAAAAAACTGTCCGAAGCAAAACAAATCCTTGCTGATCTTGGCTTAAACTTTAGTGAAGCTGTTAATATCTTTACCAACTTAATTGTTGCTAAACAAGGCTTACCTTTTAATCTGAAGTTTCCCAATTATTGAGTAGCTGAAATACACAATGCTGGTGTATCGAGGTTTATTTTAGGTGGTTTTGCCATGTTTATAGCAAACCCCTACTTAATTCCCCTTAGGCAATAGCATTTGAAACGAATGAAAAGACTATTTTTTTCATATAGTTGTAGCATAGTTTCAATTTTACCATAAATAATTATTGGGAAACTTCAGCTTTTAATGTCACATTACCCAATAAAGAAACTCAGGCACTATGCGGGATGTACGTGACGTGCAAGAAAAAACCTGGAAACTTCTTCACTCAAACAGCTAAAACGTGAATTTTCTAAAGAATGAAGACGTGTATCACGTCACAAATCGTTTATTAAAGACATGAAAAATGTACGCCTGAAAGATACTCAAATAACAAAATTATTCCTATATGTTTCCATGTTATTAAGCAATAAACCTTTGCCTCTTGAGTCAAAAGATCATTGCTTGCATGGCGAATGGAGTGACTTTCGAGAATTGCTGTGGGTGGAGATACACTACTTATCTATCAGACCGATGAACACACTGTTTACTTAACACGATTAGGTAGTCATACACAGATTTTCAAAGGGATGTAAAAAAGCATAAGTTTCAATCGGGATCTTCTGGACAATTGAACTCTGGCCGCACCGAGTTTTTGAAATTTGGATGGTTTTTATTTTAACTTTAAATCAAACTGGCTGACCTCCTTGATTTATCTGATATAAAAATAAAAAATGCAGAAAGAAGATGGCAACAATCCCTAATTTTGATACACAAGATGCGGTTAAGTCTCTAAAAGATAAAGGCTTTACCGATACCCAGGCCGACGAGATAGTAAATACTATCAAAAGCAGTCAGGCTAATTTACTTACCAGAACAGATCTAAAGTTTATTTATATAGCTATCTTGCTTAGCCCCTGGTTTCCTGAAATAGTTAAGGGTTTACAAAGCTGATAAAATAAAACTTGCAATTCAATTTCATAAAAAAGCCCAGTAACAGGGCTTTTTTATTGTTTGTTATTTCTGTAATTACCAAAACTTCTCAAATCAAGCTGGCTGGATTTCCTCATACGCTGCCAGCCATGGAGAGCGAACGCGAGGGCTGGTAGTCCCCAGAAGGCGTAGGGCCGTTGTTTTGTCGGAATCGTAGCGCTAGCGTAGGTGGAGACAAAATAAAAGGCATTCCGAAACGCCGTCCAGTCATTTGAGGGAGTGTTACGAAGCCAGCACCGAGTTTACGATGGTAGTGGCGAAGTGGCACGTACGCAGGACGTCTGGGGCGCCGAAGGCATTAGCGGTCGCGTTAAGTTTTTGCCGCTTGCTTGGGCTGGGATGCCCAAAACAAGCTTTCGCAAAAATAGCGACTCCCCGCTTTAACCTTACTCTGACCCCAGTTATCGATTTTCTGGTTGCTTGATAATGCCCTGAATTGCTGCTCTTTGTTTCCTTTCCAAATAGCATAATTTTAAGTGCTATAATTAGCACTTTTACAAGGAGCTGCAGATGTCCGTGATTACAGCAAATGATTTAAAGCGTAGTGGCGTTTCAGGTATTGAAAGGGCAATGATCAATAGTGAAGAACATCAGGTACTGATCGATGTGCGTGGAAAGACTAAATATGTAGTTTTAGATATAGAGGAGTTTAATCACTATAGAGAATATCAGTTAGATAAAGCGATTAATGAAGCAGAGCAATGCCTTATAAAGGGCAAGTTTAGTGTGATTGATGATTTAGATAACTTTTCAGAACAATTAAGGCAAGAGATTAAGCAAGATGCTTAAAATTGTTCGGCCTGATTCTTATATTAAACGAGAATTAAAGTTTTTTAAGAAACATTCAGAACTAATTGATCAATATAGCAAAGCACTCAAGCTATTATCAATAAACCCACATCACCGTTCTTTAAGGTTACATGCCATTAAAACAAAACAATGCCATTCGATTTCTATTAATATGCAATATCGAGTATTGCTTACATTAAGGCTAATGAATGATGGCAAGATAGTATTGATTGATATTGGTAATCATGATGTATATTTGAATTGAACCAAGAGGAACACCAATACAGTCCCTAAAATCAAGCTGGCTGACCCCTTGATTTCCTCATTTAACCTTACTCTGACCTCAGTTATTGGTTATCCATTGTGACCCCAGTTATTGTTGTTTTTGGTTGGGATGCCCAAAACAAGCTATCGCAAAAATAGCGACTCCCCCGCGTCCTTTTTTTTGCCTAAGCAACTGAAGGAAAAAGTTAGAATATGACAATTTTTGTCAGTCTGTTTTTGCTTTTATATTAAAATAACATGCAGACTCTATAATCTATCGCATTTCATACTTGAAATTATGTTGGCATAAACTATGCTTGATCTTGAATGAGTTCATTATTCTCTTTCTTAACTACAAGGTAGAAAAAATCATGAAAAATTTAACATATCAAAAAGTACAACAGGGTTTTACCCTAATCGAACTAATGATCGTCGTTGCGATTATTGGTATCTTGGCGTCTCTTGCGATTCCTGCCTATCAGGATTATACGACTAAAGCAAAGGTTTCTGAGGCTGCGTCTATATCATCAACAGCAAAAACTGCCCTTGCCCTTGCCCTTGCCCTTGCCTTTAGTGAAGGGAGACTTACTAATAATTCAACTAACGGTACTTTAGGTTTAGCTGATCCCACAGCTATAACAAGCAAATATGTTGTATCTGTTACAGCGATAGGCACTTCCACGTTGGCCACAACCCCCACAACCCCCACAACAGGAACAATTACTGTTCTGTTAGACTTTGCAGAAATAGGTAGCTCGCAAATAACTACCGGAATGGGCGTTATTTGGACTGCAACCTGTACTCAAGCAGCGCAATGTAGCTGGGTAGTAACACCTCTGGTTAGTCTTCCAGATAAATTGTTGCCTAAAGCATAGCCTGTTAGAATCATTGCTGATTGATTTAACCCTATAAATCAATCATCGTCAAAACCCAACCATCCAGGCTTGGTAGCTTGGATGGTTTTTTATATTATCTTTCTTAGTAATCGCTATTTTTTAAAGACATACACCCCATACTCAGCTTGTTTTTGTAAGTTAGCTAAGTGCTGAATTTGCTGTTCTATCAGCGTATTATCTTCAGGGTTACCATATAAGGTATTGAGTTCTAACTGATACTTTAAAAACTTAATAGCATCTTTGTAAACTCGAGCATTTACTCCTCCCCAAGCCCCCCATAACACAGTTAAAGCTTTTGAAGTTTGTTGCGTTGCAACTAAAAAGTGCGCATAATCATAGCGGATTCCAAAATCAAAGGGAGTATTTGTTAAAGCATGTTCGTACTCTTCAACAACCGATGTAGAATCTGCTCGCATTGTTTGTAGAATTCCAGCCTTAGTTGCATAATTTCTTGCATTCAAAGGCACTTTATCAATTGCGGCATTAATCTTTTTTAATGCCAGCCCTGCCATTTCTTCGTGTTGAGATGACCCGATTGGCATATCTAATAACTTCTTAGATAAGACCAAGGCGCTGAGCGCATCATAATGCTCTAATGGAGGAAAAAATAAACCTGCGAGCCAATAATAATTCAGTTGCTGTCGCTCATTTTGACTCTTTTCCGCTTGTTGTAAATAATATAAAGACAAGCCACCACAAAGCATTAGCAATACCACAATAGTTACAAAGCCTCGATATAAACTGAAGTACAGCTTGTTCTCTTGCTGCAGATTCTTCTTATATATTGCAATGCTTTGAGCAAGATAAAAATGTCTTGTAGAGCGCCCTAGATAATATGCAAACATAATCTGCATAGTTAATTGGTATAAATGAAAGGTAAAAAAGGTATGCAACAATAGACCAATGCAGACCGTTAAATAAATAAAGCTCTCAATTTTATGGCTAACTGGTGTTGAGTCCAAGTTTATTATTAAAATCAGTAAACGCTTGAGTAGTACGCAAATAAAAGCGATAAAGATCAATAATCCTATAGGCCCCAACTCA
The DNA here is from genome assembly GCF_002189065.1 of Bathymodiolus platifrons methanotrophic gill symbiont. Classification (GTDB taxonomy): domain Bacteria; phylum Pseudomonadota; class Gammaproteobacteria; order Methylococcales; family Methylomonadaceae; genus Methyloprofundus. The sequence goes on along the minus strand of NZ_BDMN01000227.1, from coordinate 721 downwards.
AGAAGAAACTGTAAATAATCATTATGTGCAAAAAAGGCTAACTCAAAAGATAGTGGAGGTTTGTATTGCCTGTAAAGAAACTGAAACATTCCCAAACCCCAGCCAAATAAAGGGCTATCCTGATACATGTGCCATGCCGCTCCCCATATTACATCTCGTCCGGAACCTAAAGCCGTTAAAGAGTCAGTGTCTGATACTCGATGTTCAAGTTTTTGATATTGAGAAGGTAAAATCAGGTATTCTGAGGTTGTTGTAATTTTATCGGTGTAAGCCCATGTTAATGAATGCCCCAGCCACCTTTATCCAAAGCTATATTGACGATTTAAATGATGCGCTCAATCAGCTAAAACCCGGAGCCGCTTTGACACGGATTCAAGCCGCTTGGTTGGGCACTTGTTTAACGGGCATACTGCTAATGAACTCTCTTTGCTGGGCTAAGTTTGAGCGAGCAAGCCTTGGAGATTGCAAAGTAGCCGCATTATCCTGGGTGTTTCGTAAAGCAAGTATACCCTGGGAGTGGTTGCTACGGGTGAGTGTGGTCTTAATTTTAAAACGTTATGGCATTACTGAAGGTGTGTTGGCCTTTGATGAATCAGACCGAGCACGATCTAAGTCTACAAAACGTATTTATAAGGTTTACAAGCAGAAACACAAAGGCTCCGGCGGGTATGTTAATGGACAAACGATAGTATTATTGCTGCTAGTTACCTCATCCATTACA
>NZ_BDMN01000226.1 GCF_002189065.1 Bathymodiolus platifrons methanotrophic gill symbiont | reverse complement strand
GAGTGATATAGTCCCTAAGCGAAGAACAATATTTTGAGTAACAATAAAGCCATTTAATAAGTAACCGACAATTAGCGAACCAAAAAGCAGCAAGCTATGTTTAAAAAATAACTGCTGCCGCCATGCAAACAAGAGACAGCACACTATGCCTACAACAAGAATCAACAAAGCTCCACGACTCAAGGTTAAGCCCATTGCAAAAGCAAACAACGCACCGAGCAGGCTAATAAAAACTAATAACCAAGTGCTAATCGTGGATTTTAGTGCATAACGCATCAGCAAGGGTAAAATAATCATCGCCAAAAAAGCAGCATGTGTATTCCAGTTTCTCATCAACCCAACAGGGCGTGACATATCTAAAGCAAACTTCTGATAGCAGGTATAGAACACTAAGACGACGCCTAAAAACAATATAAATCGATCAAAATAAAGCTCTTTTTTTTCATTACCTGTATAAAGCAATAAAATAGCTTAACGCCCCTCCCACAAAGGTAATCAGCGTCATTATGCTAATAGATTTAGCGACAGAAAGAAAAAAACTAGAAAAAATTGCCCAGATAACAAAAATCAAATACGCAACAAAGGCTTTATCTTTGATGATTGTATAAAGATAATTAGGGTTGCGTAATTTCCATAAAGCAAGCATCCATAATAAACAAAGTGAGAGCCATTGCATTAACGTGTTATCGGTAATCTTCGGCAGCATCATTGCAACGATAAGAACAATTACCTGTAACAATGAGCCATATTGATTTATTACTTTTTTCATTTTCAATAATTGGGGTCAGAGTAAAATTGTTTCAATTAATTGACTGGTGACTAAATTCGTTTTTATTAATTGTTGATCATTTGTAATTAAAGTAGCTTGATAATACAGAGTTGATGCAATAATGATACTGTCTGGCAGTTTTATTTTACTTTTTCGCCTAATCATAATGGTTTTATCTTTCACCGTTTCTGTTAATTCTATACGATTAAATTTAGATAAAACCTTTTTAATTTCATCTATTTCTAACAAGGTTAATTTTGAATAGGATAGTAGCTCTATTTCCGTAATAATAGAAATATGATATTCATTACTGTTTTTTAAAATTAAGTTCTGATTTAGAATATAAATAATACTGTTGGTATCTAGTAAATAACGCATTATTCCCATTCATCTCTTATTTTTCTTTGCCATTCAACTGGGTCTACTTTTTTAAAGGCTTCTATTTTTACCGCTGAAAAATCAAATTCATTTTCTCCGGTGTCTTGTATAACTTCATTTTTTATAACTTCTCAGGCGCGCCATGCTACCTCACAACATTCTGGGACTCCTGTCACCAACATTCATTCGCCTACGCAGCGAATGGGAGATGCCCTGGTCGCCCTGCGTCCGTCTCAACTACGCACAAAACCCTGCTCCGTTAAGACTACCTCAAATGGCTGGACGGCTATTCGGAATGCAATTCTTGCCTCCCTCGCGCGCTACTAGCGCACTTCGGATCAGCGAATTGCCCTGTCGCCTACCAGGGACTAAAAATCATCACTCCGCTTAGGCTCCGTTTCCCTGATTTTAAGCGATTGTATTTTCAGGTAATTGTTTGAGAACCTGCATAACTTGAGCTAGTCTATTATCTTGTACATTTAATGTAATTCTATGCATAAGTATCCTTTATTACAATTTTTAAGCTCTAAGGCGTTAGCCCAGTTTGATATATGACTTACCCTTAGTCTTATTAGTATAAAGGATAATTCTCACCAAATAAATCCCGCGTATAAACCTTTTCTAACACATCTTGAAGATCATCGTATGCTATGGGTTCAAAAACAAGGGGTGTGCGGCCGAGCAAGGTCGATAATTCCAGCGGGTGAAAGTCCCGCTCTGGCAAGGTAGGTCAACCACCAGATAGTAAGCATCGGGCAGGCGGAGGTAACTCCAAATGTTAAGCACGATGGGCGCAAGCCAGCAGGCCGTAAGCGAAAGTTGAAGTGAATTTAGTCTCGAAATGATTTTACGTAAGCAGGACGACATGTTAACGGCGCTCAAAATCCGCGTAACTATGGCGAGTATCGCCACTTATAGCCATCCAGTATTCTATCTGAGGGTTTTTACCAGCTGAAGTTTCCCAATAATTATTTATGGTAAAATTGAAACTATGCTACAACTATATGAAAAAAATAGTCTTTTCATTCGTTTCAAATGCTATTGCCTAAGGGGAATTAAGTAGGGGTTTGCTATAAACATGGCAAAACCACCTAAAATAAACCTCGATACACCAGCATTGTGTATTTCAGCTACTCAATAATTGGGAAACTTCAGTATAACGTAAACATTTACCAGTTTACAGTTTTGTTTTGTAGCCCGTATTACGCAAGCTCCACCGCTGCCAGCCATGGAGAGCGAACGCGAGGGCTGGTAGTCCCCAGAAGGCGTAGGGCCGTTGTTTTGTCGGAATCGTAGCGCTAGCGTAGGTGGAGACAAAATAAAAGGCATTCCGAAACGCCGTCCAGTCATTTGAGGGAGTGTTACGAAGCCAGCACCGAGTTTACGATGGTAGTGGCGAAGTGGCACGTACGCAGGACGTCTGGGGCGCCGAAGGCATTAGCGGTCGCGTTAAGTTTTTGCCGCTTGCTTGGGCTGGGATGCCCAAAACAAGCTTTCGCAAAAATAGCGACTCCCCGCACGGGCTACTTCATGGTTATATGAAGGATGCCACAATTTGGCTGGTTTTACCCTTTTTAAATTTTTACTTTATGGTGATTTGATAAGTAGGGGCGGCTTTAGCAGCGATAAATATTGATGTTTTGTGTACACCCAGTCACGCCTTAAACCCTTCTACAATGAGATAAAGCTGAAGTTATTTATGCCTACTTGGAAAGCTGCTATTTTATTGCTATGCTCAAAGTAAGGTTAAGGAGAATATTATGAAATACATCAGGTTTTTGCAACGGTGGGAGTGATGTCGGGCTGGTTGGTGGAAAAAATGCCAGCCTGGGCGAGATGTATCAAAACCTGACGCAGTTGGGTGTTAATATTCCTAATGGTTTTTCAACCACTCGGGATGCTTATGAATTATTACTTGCGCAAAATAGTCTTGCTCAGCGTATTGATAAACTTATGGATGGACTGGATATTGAAGACGTAGCTCAACTGCAGTTATGTGGCAAAGCAGTGCGTGAATTAATTCTAAATGAGCCTCTCCCGCCTGAACTTGAAGTGGAAATTGTAGATGCTTACAGGGAGCTTTCTGAAAAGTATGGCGAGAATAGTATTGATGTCGCAGTGCGTTCATCTGCAACAGCTGAAGATCTTCCCGATGCGAGTTTTGCAGGACAGCAAGAAAGTTTTTTAAATATCCGTGGCGATCTGTCTTTATTAATTCATGTCAGAAAGTGTTTTGCTTCACTGTTTACTGGTCGTGCTATCAGCTATCGGAATAGTCGTGGTTTTGATTATCGTCAGGTTGCACTTTGTGTTGGTATTCAGAAAATGGTATGCAGTGATCAGGCGAGTAGTGGGGTTATGTTTACTCTGGACACACAAAGCGGGAATGATAATGTCATTACCATTAATGCAGTCTTCGGGCTGGGAGAAAATATAGTAGGAGGGCGGGTTAATCCCGATGAATTTTATGTTTTCAAACCTACTCTGAAAGCTTATAAATCAGCGATTATCAAGCGCCAGCTCGGCTCTAAAGAAATGAAGATGATCTACGATGACAAGCTTAAGACCTTAAATGTTTCCACTACACTTAATGAAAGGGCACGTTTTTCGCTTAACGATAATGAAGTAGTAATTCTGGCACGTTATGCTCTTATTATTGAAGAGCATTATGGCGTAGCAATGGATATCGAATGGGCTAAAGATACTAGTGAAGGTGAGTTCTATATTGTACAGGCACGTCCAGAGACAGTACATTCCAAGCGCCTTCGTAGTAAGCAGGCTCAATGTATTGAAAAGTATAGGCTTAAAGAAGATAGTTCAAAGCGTACCCGGTTATTAAGTGGCTTGGCTATTGGTGAGAAAATTGGTTTTGGCGTTGTTAAGGTAATAGCGGATTTAAGCGAGGCTTTCCGGTTTAATGCGGGAGAAGTACTGGTGACTGATATTACTGATCCTGATTGGGAGCCATTAATGAAAAAGGCTGCTGCCGTGGTTACTAATAAAGGCGGACGAACTTGTCATGCGGCGATTGTGGCACGGGAAATAGGAGTAAGTACTATTGTAGGCACCTCGAATGCCATGGAGCTACTACAGGATAATATGCTAGTGACAGTTTGTTGTGCTGAGGGTGAGACAGGATATGTTTATCAGGGGGAAGTTGATTTTGAAATTGAATCGATTGATTTGCAAGATATGCAAGAGCCTAAAACAAAATTGTTTATGAATGTGGGCAATCCTGAGCAGGCATTTAGTTTGGCAGAGATCCCTAATCAGGGGGTAGGGCTGGCGCGTATGGAGTTTATTATTAATAACCATATTAAAGCGCACCCAATGGCGCTTTTTGATATGTATCAAGGACGGTATGTTAAAGGAAGTGAACAGATTGAGAAATTAATGCAGGTTTTTTCTGACTCTAAAAGTTTTTTTGTGGATAAGCTTTCTGCAGGGATAGGGATGATTGCTGCTGCTTTTTACCCCAATCCGGTGATTGTCCGTACTAGTGATTTTAAGTCTAATGAATACAAACATATCCTGGGTGGTGAAGCGTATGAGAAAGATGAAGAGAATCCGATGATCGGATTTCGCGGTGCGAGTCGTTATTATTCTGATGCTTATAAAGAGGCTTTTAAATGGGAATGTATCGCACTTAAAAAGGTGCGGGATGACATGGGCTTAACTAATGTTAAATTGATGTTACCTTTTGTCAGAACTCCCGATGAAGGTCGACGGGTGATAGCGATAATGAATGAGATGGGATTGATTCAGGGGCAAAATGAACTGGAGATTTATGCTATGTGCGAAATTCCCAGTAATGTCATTTTGGCCGATGAGTTTTTAAAGGTATTTGATGGCTATAGTATTGGTTCAAATGACCTGCCCCAGCTTACCTTAGGTGTGGATCGAGATAGCACTCTAGTAGCGCATATCTTCGATGAGCGTAATGAAGCAGTAAAGCGCATGTTGAAAATGGTGATTGATGCCTGTAAAAAAGAGGGGAAATATATCGGTATTTGTGGGCAGGCACCTTCTGATTATCCTGAAATTACTGAGTTTCTAGTGGGAAATGGTATTAGTTCAATCTCTCTTAATCCCGATTCAGTGTTGAAAATGCGGCAAGTGGTGGTAAAGCTAGAAAAGCGACTTAAATTAAATGGTTAATTTATAAAAAATAAAAGACCTCTGAAATGACGGGCTGATTAATGTACTGATGTTTCAGATGAATTTAGTGTGTTGTTTTAAATCAATAGGGTAAATTTGAAAAGACTATTTTTTGCATTGTGGCCTGACGAGCAGACGAGAAAAGAGGTTAATCAGTTTAATAAATCGATTACGGCGGAGGGACAAAAAAAGGTTAAAGCGGATAATTTACATGTTACGTTGCTGTTTTTAGGCAATACACCTGCCCAGACTGAAGCTGAAATCAGGCAGGCAGTTAAAAAGATAAGTGTTCAACCATTTGTACTGCATTTTGATCAGCTGGATTTTTGGCAAAAACCAAAAGTTTTATGTTTAACAATGGAGCAATATGATCCGCAATTAGCAATATTAGTTGATGCTTTGAAAAAGATAGCTGATCAGTGCGGGTTGTCGATTGAAGAAAGGGCTTATAAACCACATGTTACCCTGGCCAGAAAAGTGCGTAGGCTGATTGAGGCTGATTTGGATGCTATAGAGTGGCAGGCCGACTGCTTTTGTTTGATCGAATCCTGTAGTACAGCTGATGGTGTTCATTATCAGGTATTACAACGCTGGGATTTTGAAAATTTTAACAGTTCTTAAATGCTGACAATCTTCAGCGACAGTAGAATAAAGCGTCTGGCTGGTAAAACGCTGGAATTACGAATACATGAGTATTGCTGAGGGTATAGGTTAAACAGGTAAATAATAATTTGAGGCGGTGAGAAATAATGGAAGCAATAGTTTATAAAGTTGATACTGATGAAATGGCAGGGCGTTTTACCAGGATGGAATCGCAGGTGCCCAAAGTTGAAGGGCATGATTTATTAGTAAAGATACAGGCAATTTCTGTTAATCCAGTTGATTATAAGGTTCGTCAACGGATTTCAACGCCAGAGGATGGTTCAAAAGTACTTGGCTGGGATGCGGCAGGTATTGTTGAGTCAGTCGGAGATAGGGTCAGTCTATTTAAGCCGGGTGATCGTGTTTTTTATGCAGGAGATATTACTCGTAATGGTAGTTATGCATCTCATCAGCTGGTCGACGAATATATTGTTGGTCTGATGCCAGAATCCCTGGATTTTGCGGCAGCTGCAGCGTTACCTCTCACTAGTATTACCGCCTGGGAAGCTTTGTTTGATCGTATAAAGATCAATCCTGATGTTGATGCAGGTAAACAAATATTAATTATCGGTGGCGCAGGTGGTGTGGGTTCAATTAGCTAAACAAGTTGCCAGGCTAAATGTGATTGCTACGGCCTCAAGAGAAGAGAGCCGTCAATGGTGTCTCTCTTTAGGCGCTGATAAAGTGATTAACCATAACGAAGACATACGGCACCAATATAAGCACTATGATCTTTCAGCACCTGATTATATTCTCTGCCTTAATGATACCGATTCTTATTTTGAACTTATGTCGGAACTGGTTGCGCCTCAGGGAATGATTTGCAGTATAGTTGAAAGCAGGCAGAGTTATAACATGGATAAATTAAAATCTAAAAGTGCCGGTTTTGTCTGGGAGTTTATGTTTACCCGGTCTATGTATCAAACGGCTGATAGAATTAAACAGCATGAAATGTTGAATAAAATTGCCGAGCTTGTAGATTCCGGGAAAATCACATCAACTTTAAATAAAACCTACAGTCAGTTATCTGTAGAGAATATTATTGCAGCGCATAATCAACTTGAGGATGGCTCTTGTATTGGGAAAATAGTACTAGTCAGGTAAGGGGAGTTGTTACTGTTGAAGCTGTTCAGATAAGGTACGTAATCAGCTATACATCTAACTCACATCTTGCTCTCGACAAAAGTCGACAACTATATGAGAGCTTTTTAATGTTCTTTAATTGCATAGTAAGCACATACTTGCTACTATCAAGTTTCTGTAATCGTGTATAACAATAACAAAGAGGAAAAAAACGATGAGTGAAGAAGCAACAGCAAGTCTATATGATCAAATTGGTGGAGAAGCAGCAGTTGATGCTGCAGTTAACTTATTTTATCGTAAAGTTTTAAGTGATCACCGTATTAACCGTTTTTTTGATAAAACTA
>NZ_BDMN01000225.1 GCF_002189065.1 Bathymodiolus platifrons methanotrophic gill symbiont | reverse complement strand
AGCGTTAGCGAAGGTGGAGACAAAATAAAAGGCCATCCGACACGGCGTCAAGTCATTCGCTTAAAATCAGGGAAACGGAGCCTAAGCGGAGTGATGATTTTTAGTCCCTGGTAGGCGACAGGGCAATTCGCTGATCCGAAGTGCGCTAGTAGCGCGCGAGGGAGGCAAGAATTGCATTCCGAATAGCCGTCCAGCCATTTGAGGTAGTCTTAACGGAGCAGGGTTTTGTGCGTAGTTGAGACGGACGCAGGGCGACAGGGCATCTCCCATTCGCTGCGTAGGCGAATGAATGTTGGTGACAGGAGTCCCAGAATGTTGTGAGGTAGCATGGCGCGCCTGCAGTTATCTGTAGAGAATATTATTGCAGCGCATAATCAACTTGAGGATGGCTCTTGTATTGGGAAAATAGTACTAGTCAGGTAAGGGGAGTTGTTACTGTTGAAGCTATACACTAACTCACATCTTGCTCTCGACAAAAGTCGACAACTATATGAGAGTTTTTTAATGTTCTTTAATTGCATAGTAAGCACATACTTGCTACTATCAAGTTTCTGTAATCGTGTATAACAATAACAAAGAGGAAAAAAACGATGAGTGAAGAAGCAACAGCAAGTCTATATGATCAAATTGGTGGAGAAGCAGCAGTTGATGCTGCAGTTAACTTATTTTATCGTAAAGTTTTAAGTGATCACCGTATTAACCGTTTTTTTGATAAAACTAATATGGAAGAGCAAATTGCCAAACAAAAAGCTTTTTTTACCATGGCATTTGGCGGACCCAATAATTATACGGGTGGCGATATGCGTACAGTACATGCACATTTAGTGAAAATGGGTTTAAATAGCTCTCATTTTGATGCTGTTATGGAACATTTAGGTGCAACTCTGACTGAGTTGAATGTGCCGGGTGATCTTATTGCTCAAGCAGCTGCAATTGCAGAAAGCACACGTAATGATGTGTTAGGTAAGTAAAGTAATTTTATGCCTTCCTAATATAAATGTAGGAAGGCATTGCTTTGTTGGTCAAAGCAAAAATTGTAACATTTATAAATCCCCTCCCCATAATCCAGTCTGTATCACGGCACTTATATTTCTCTTCCCACAAATTTTTCAGGTTAATTCAATTAAGTATTTTAGCGTTTACTGCTAGCATCGGAATTTAAAGCTTGAGGAGTTCCAGCAATAATTTCATTTTTAAGCAATAAATATAATTTGCTGGAAATAATTTCATGCTTATGTAAATCTTTTAAGGTATCTGCCTGAGTAATGTCTAGCAAAGCTTTTGCTGATTGTTCATTCATATCATCGACAAGGTCTTTATTCGACTGAATTTCTTCCGCCATTTGCTGCACCGTTTTATTTTTTAAGTATTGATAAATATTTTCAACATTTTGAAAGGCCTTAGGGTCATCAAAGATTTCGATTAAGGGTGAGTTTTTTATTAAAGCCAAGTCAGAAATAACTTTGTTAATCAGTTTGTATTGAGTTCGGTAATAGAGATACAGCTCTTGTGTTTCACTTAAACTCGTGGATGATAAGAAAAAACGTTTGAATTTACCTAACCACGAATCTAAATAAGCATTGAGTGATTTTAATTGTGGTCGATCCTGTTCAACCCGCTCTGTTTGTGTTTCTAAAATCAATAAATTCTTTTTGTATATATTTTCATTGATTTCACCACGCCTGAATATTTCTTTTAGTTCGATTTTCTGTAGAGCCAGGGTATAAATACGCAGCATATTTTCAACAACATGGCTTGGATCTTTGGTTTTTTCATTACATTGCTGACATATAAGCAGGTATAGAGTCTGGTGTTTGCCCGTTAGAGTTTTGTACTGTGCTTCACTGATATCCCGATGCTCGTAGAGTTCTTTGACTCTAGCATTCAAACTTTGATAAATGAGAGCCTTACTTTTAAAGTAACTCATTTGCTCGTGTGGTAATAGAGCATCAATTTTTAGCCAGCGTATCACTTTTCCTATCGTGGTTGCTTTAACCAGCAGGGTGAAATAAATACTACCGATAGTAATCGCTGTTATGAATTCTTTGATTGAAAAGTCATAATCCCAGTTGGGAAGACTTAAGTCATCCGGTATGAGCATAACCATGACAACCGCAATTGCTCCTCGTAAGCTGCCCCAGGAGAGTAAATGTTGCCAGTTTAAGGGAATGCTTTCTTCTGATTTTATCTGGTTGGCAATGCCAATTGATCCATAAATTGATACTGCCCGGGCAACGTTTACTACTAAAATCATTATCAAAATTGGCAAGATCGCAACATTGATAGAAATGGATAGACTGGTAAACAATAAGCCCATCAGAATAAAGACCAGGGAGTTGGCTAAAAAGGCAAAATAGCTCCAGAATTTTTCCATATACTCTTCAACCCCAACAGACATTTTAAATCGTCCAAAATTACCCATGACTATGGAAGAAACAAGTGTAGCGATGATGGAAGATATTTGAAGGTGGTGGCCACTGATTACTAATTTTTCAGAGATAAGTTCCGCTAATAAAAAGGTAAAATGGGCGACTAATAAAGTCAGGGTGATTTCAAGGTGCTCATGACCTTTAACCCACTCAATAAGTTTGGAAAAGAAAAAGCCCATCAATAAGCCAAAAAGACCACCGCCAATAATCATAGTGAAGAATGAAAAAAGGCCTTGCATAACTGTTGTAACGCCATTAAAGCCATACAACATAATTTCCAGGAAGACTAGAAAAATTGCAAAAGCGGTTCCGTCATTAAACAGACTTTCGCCCTCAAATATCAAGGTTAAACGACGTGGAGCTCCGAATTCTTTAAATAAAGATAGGACAGCAACTGGGTCAGTTGCCGAAATAATGGCGCCAAAGAGTAAAGTAACTAACAGTGGAATATCAAAGCCTAGGAGCTGAAAAGCCCAACGACCGACAAAGCCAATAAAAAAGGTTGAAATCAATAAGCCTACAATTGCCAGCATACTGATGGCAAATTTGTTTTCCTTAATATTTCGAATCTTGATGTTGTAGGCAGATTCAAAAATCAGGATGGGTAGAAAAACAAAAAACAATAGTTCTGGCGTTAATTGAAAACTAGTGACAAAGGAAAGGGCTTCTATTTTAGACAGCGGCACTAGCAATGAACCGCCAATGACTAGCAGCACTGTATAAGGGATCCGCATTTTTAGAGATATGATGTTAATACCTAAGGAAAATAGCATTAGGGTAAAAACGGATAAATAAACGTCAAGTGTCATATATTTCCTGGTATCAATTGTTTTCTAAGGTCTATTTTATCAAAGCTCAG
>NZ_BDMN01000224.1 GCF_002189065.1 Bathymodiolus platifrons methanotrophic gill symbiont | reverse complement strand
GTTGTTGTGATGCGAGGAACAGAGCAATGTAGATAGCAAGAATGCTCAAAGAAGCTCAAGTGTTGCCATTGCCGATCGACTGTATCATGCACTGGGCAGAGAACCCCCGATTCATCAGCAAAACGGGCGCCTGGTTCAAAACCTATCTGCAAATGAAGTTCATTCTGTTCTAAAATATTGTCGTTTGAAAAGATAATTTCTTCCACTTTCCAAGGCGATTGTAAGCCTAAAGCCATACTAAATAAAGATTCATTATTCATGGTATTATTATCGCACTACCCACTAGGATTCACATAGAGCCAAAAACATATATCAAACCTCCCCTAACCCCTCCTTAACCAAGGAGGGGGATTATTCTGAATATTTTCACCGTCTCTTTAGCCAGCATTGTAAAAAGTGACCTAAAGGACCACCTACCAGAATTTTTCTGGCTATTCTGGAAATATTCCTTACTAATCAAGAAAATTTACATTCAGGATTTTTCCTAGGCAGAGAAACGGAAGGGCACTATGAAGCTTGAATTCAATAAGACAGATGTAAATCAGGTTAGGTCTTTTTACAAAAAAAACGTTACCTAGCTTTTGATTATAATCAGTTTTGTAATGTGGGCAAAAGCTTGTTTTACGTGCACTACCCTTGAAATGACAGAGACGTGCCTATTAACATTTTCTAAGAAGGTTAAATCAATTTTGCCGAGATACTTACCTATAAATGGTGTACGTTTCTAAGTGCAATAAGTTCTCTGTCTAATAATGCGCTGTCAGCAAAGTTAAGCTTAACGAAATGGAGTAATGCTGAGGTGCCAATTGAATCAATATGCTCACTTTGAAGCTAACCTCATTATCTACAGCATGACTAATAGATAAGTTCATAATAATTGGCGCTGTATCAGGAAGTTTAAGTGTCAGAGTGTATAACGATTCAAGATTATGTAATTCCCATGTGTTTTTAAATCGAAGTAAACAGCCGTACAAAGAAATATCGATGAGTTCACAAGGGTATTCAATGTTCTGGTGGTTTAACAGGGCGGCAGCCTTATTAAAAATAGAGTGAAACTGTTGATGATCTATATCTGACTTCATGATGTTTTAGTGTATGAAAACTGCATGGGGGTATTGTTGATTAAAATAGTGTCGCTATTTTTGAGTAATTGACTTTTATCGGTTAACGCTCTGTCATTAATTTTTATTCTATCATCGGGTTTCAGCACTGAAGCGAAATAGCCATCTTTTCGACGTGTTACGATTATGATCCCCGCGCTTTCATTACCTATACGGGTCATGTTTTTTTTAAGGGAAACTATGTGACCAATATGTTTGCCTGGCATTATTTGTAAGTTAGCTTCAGGTAGAGTGAGTTGGTTTTTCTGGTTTTCGGGGGCTTGTTTAGGTATATGCTGTTGAATTAAGGACGATGGTTCTGCATGATTATATATAATACGATGCTTGCCAATTGTGATGGTGTCACCATTTTTTAAAAGGTGCTTGCTATGACGTTGTCCATTAATCATAAGTGGAAAATCTGCATTTAGCTGTTTAATGATACTTTCAGAGTTATGTAGGATAACGGCAGCATGAGCTGGCGCAAATGCCAGGCTATCAATTGATAGGTCATTAGTTTCATCTCGACCTATATGGACAACGCCTGATTCAAATCTTGTTGAGCTTAAAAGGTTGTCTTTATAGAAATCGGTAAATTTTGCCATATAATTCGAATAATATCAGTACCTGATTACAGTCAGAATTATTTTAAGTATAGACAAGTTTTCATGGCCTTGTTTAGAATATTACTTGATTATCTGCAGTTCTCAAATATTAACTGTTATTACTATTTGCTACCGGGCTGGGCGGACAATAAAGTCATTAGCCTAATTCAGGGGGGAAAATTTCACTTGAGTAATCGCGTGTTTATTTCGAGAAATAACCTCTAACTGATGATAGTGTAGTTGAAGGCTTGTGCCTGTCTGGGGAATAGTTTCTAAAAACTCAATAATTAAACCGTTGATTGTTTTTGGGCCCTCTGTGGGAAGATTCCAGTGAGTAATACGATTGAGTTCACGCACTGTTACGCTGCCATCAACCAGGTAACTACCATCAGCATATTTTTTTACATCGGCATCTTCAGTCATAATTTCGCCGACAATACCTTGTAATAAATCATCCATACTGACTAAACCTTGAACATCACCGTATTCATCTACAACTAAGCCTATGCGCATTTTATCGACTTTAAAGCTTTGCAGCTGTTTGTGTAGAGGTGTGGTTTCCGGGATAAAAAACGGAGTAATAAGATTGTTGGTTATATCTTGTTTGCTGAAATTTTCACTATTAAGCAGTTGCGTCAGAATAGTCCTTAAATGTAAAAAACCAATAACGCGGTCTATACTTACTTTGTAGATAGGGATTCGGGTATGTTGACTATTTTTAAGTTGATGAATTATCTCTTCAATTGGATCTTCTATATTGATGCCGATGATTTCATTACGGGGAGTCATAATGTCTTCAACTGTCGCACTTTCCAGGTCAATAATCCCGAGTAAAATATTTTTATACCTATCAGGCATAATTGAGTCAGTTTCAGCAACAATACTTTTAAGCTCGTCTTTATTCAGTGTTGTCTCGTTATGATCGCTAGCCTTAACACCGAAAATACGTAATAAGCCATTGGCAATCAGATTGACAAACCATACGAGTGGATAACATAGTTTTAATAAGGGGGTATAAATCCAGGAGGCTGGAAAAGCTATTAATTCTGGTTTTAGTGCCGCAAGAGTTTTGGGGGCAACTTCTGAAAAGATTAATACAACAAGAGTCAGAATACCTGCAGCCAAGGCAATACCTTCATTACCCATCAGGCGCATACCGATAATAGTTGCCAGAGAAGAAGCCAGGATATTAACGAAGTTATTACCTAATAGGATTAAGCCAAGCAAGCGGTCTGGTCGCTTTAATAGACGTTGAGCTTTTTTTGCACTTCTATTCCCTTGTTTAACCAGGTGTTGTAGGCGGTAACGATTGAGGGTCATCAGTGCAGTTTCAGAACTTGAAAAAAACGCGGATAACAAAAGCAGAGCAGCAAGTGCACCAAAAAGTATACTAAGAGGAATGTCGTTCAAAAGAGAGCAATTGAGTAAGTTAAGTTAGGTATAGTTTCTATGATGCAAGAATATTGTCAAGCTTCACTTGCAGAAATTAATAATATACGGAAAAATTCTTTATAATTAACTTTATATTATTAATTTAACATTTTGATACATAATATATTTTATTTTGTATGGCTGTGTGGGATATTAGATTTTTGAGCGCAATTAGCGGGGAGTCGCTATTTTTGCGAAAGCTTGTTTTGGGCATCCCAGCCCAAGCAAGCAGCAAAAACTTAACGCGACCAACTTATGCCTCCGGCGGCCCCGATTCGTCCTCGTCACCTCGTCCCGACCCAACAAGGGGTCGGAACATAGGCTCCAAATGACTTGACGCCGTGTCGGATGGCCTTTTATTTTGTCTCCACCTTCGCTAACGCTCAGACTCCGACAAAACAACGGCCCTACGGCTATCGCGGACTAAAAATCATCACTTCGCTTAGGCTACGTTT
>NZ_BDMN01000223.1 GCF_002189065.1 Bathymodiolus platifrons methanotrophic gill symbiont | reverse complement strand
CCCAATAATTATTTATGGTAAAATTGAAACTATGCTACAACTATATGAAAAAAATAGTCTTTTCATTCGTTTCAAATGCTATTGCCTAAGGGGAATTAAGTAGGGGTTTGCTATAAACATGGCAAAACCACCTAAAATAAACCTCGATACACCAGCATTGTGTATTTCAGCTACTCAATAATTGGGAAACTTCAGTATAAGGATAGTATGGCATTAATTGATTGTTTAGATAAACTGGAAAAGCTGGAAATTATTACACAAGCAGACCAGTGGATGAACTATCGAACAATTAGAAATAAGCTGACTCATGAATACTCAACAAATCAGGAAGAAATGATTGCTGGAATTCAGCTGGCTATGGTGTATTTTAAAGAAATTAATGAAGTGTTAAATAGTATTAATCACTATTTACAAAAGAAACAATTATGTTAGTGAAGCACTTATTTTTCTTAGATGGGTGAGGTATATTTCGAATTACGAACCGTTCTCTTGTAGAAAAGGGTTCTGACCCCTTTATTTCAGTGAAGGTTATAGTTACAAAATTATCCAATGAATAAACAATCAAAAATATCAGGTGTCGTTCTTGCGGGCGGTTTAGCTAGGCGTATGAATATGCAGGATAAAGGCTTGGTCCAATTTAATAATAAAGCAATGATTAATTATGCGTTGCAGGCGATTATGCCTGTGGTGGATGAGTTGTTTATCAATGCTAATCGTAATATTGAGCAATATCAGCAATTTAATTATCCTGTAATAAGTGATGCAAGAGATGATTTTGCAGGGCCATTAGCGGGGGTTTATGCCGCTTTAAAGGTCTGTGCTAATGATGTTTTGCTGGTTATGCCCTGTGATACTCCTTTTATGACTGCGTCAGGCTTGCAGACTTTGATTGATGAACGAGAACGTTGTCAGGCTGATATTGCTGTGGCATTTGATGGAGAGCGGATACATCCGGTTTTTATGGTCATCAAAAGTTCTCTTAAAAACAGCCTGCAAAATTATTTAGCACAGGGAGAGCGTAAGATAGATCGCTGGTTTGATCAACATAAATGGATAAAAGTGGATTTTAGCGCTAACCCCGAATTTTTCTCTAATATTAATACACCGGAACAATTAGCCGAATTAGCGACTAAGGAATAATCATGCAACCAGAAATGACAAATGCGGGTTTAAGTGTTGCCAAAGCAGCGGTTGGTGTTGACGAAACAGGAGCAACGCGGGAAGTGCAGCTGGTGGGCGAAAGGGCAATGACTATTTATGTGGATAAACAGGAGATTGTTACCTTAATGACGATTGGTTCGCACCCGGAATTATTGACTCTAGGATATTTAAAAAATCAGGGATTTTTTGAAGATATTGCAGAGATTAAAGTTGTTCAGGTGGATTGGGAAACTGAATCGGTAGCCGTTGTAACAGCACGGGAAGATAGTGATTTTTCAAAGCAAATGGAACGGCGTACGGTAACTACTGGTTGTGGGCAAGGAACTGTTTTTGGGCGTTTAATGGAAAAATTGCAGAAAATTCGTGTGCCTGAAAATAGTGTTCGACAGTCAACTTTATACGCGTTGCTGGATTCAGTCAGAGAGCATAATGAGGTGTATAAAAAAGCAGGGGCCGTACATGGGTGTGCGTTATACACTGGGGATCAGCTAGAGTTATTTGTCGAAGATGTGGGGCGACATAATGCAGTAGATGTTATTGCAGGATATATGTGGTTGAACGGTGTGTCGGGTGATAACAAGATTTTTTATACCACAGGGCGTTTAACCTCTGAAATGGTGATTAAAGTTTCACAAATGGGTATCCCTGTTTTACTTTCGCGCTCAGGCGCAACACAAATGGGCCTTGAAATGGCTCAGTTATCAGGTGTAACTTTGATTTCCAGGTCACGTGGTAAACATTTTATGGTTCTTAATGGTGCGCAGAATATTGAGTTTGACGCGCTTGATTGAGCGCTTACATCGTTGCGACTAAAGTTACATTGCGCAGCTGTAATCGCGCCCCCGTATCAAGTACGGGGCAGGCTTTGAAGATGAACAAAAATCATGCGTAATCTGGTATGTTCTTTTTCGCTAATCACCTTAGAAGGAAAGTACCTGTTTTATTTTTCGGCTGATTTTTATCAATCCCTTTGGTAGTAAACATGCACTAAGATAAATGACTGAAGTTTCCCAATTATTGAGTAGCTGAAATACACAATGCTGGTGTATCGAGGTTTATTTTAGGTGGTTTTGCCATGTTTATAGCAAACCCCTACTTAATTCCCCTTAGGCAATAGCATTTGAAACGAATGAAAAGACTATTTTTTTCATATAGTTGTAGCATAGTTTCAATTTTACCATAAATAATTATTGGGAAACTTCAGATAAATGAGAGCTCGCTTGTTATATTGTTCTTTTAAAGAGTTCCAGAAAGCTGTTTGTGCTTGTGGGTAATCTACATTTACAAAGTACCAATAGCCAAGTGTTGCCCACGCATCAGCCACTAACTTATTGGCAGATATATTTTGCGCCGTGAGTGTTGCTTTTGTGTGTTTTCTAATTGATTGCATGACAGTCACTAAATCTATTAACATCGGGGTTGTCGAGCTGGTAGCATTTTGTTCATGCAATCGGCGTAGCATCAATATATCAGGCATACAGGTGATAGGGTGCTTAGCTGCAATTTTTGCCCATAGTTCAAGGTCTTCTCCAAAATGAATGAGGTTATTGAACATGCCTGACTCTATCAGTGTTGCGCGTTTCACTAAAACAGTGCCGGTTGGAATAAAGTTTTTTTGAACTAACTCAGCCAATGCATTTTTAATCGCTCGTGATTGATTGGTCTGGAATTTCTGCAAAAGATTGTGTTTAGCAAGTACCGACTGAGTTATGACTTTATTATCAATGCCGATTTCCTGCATATCTCCAGCAATAAGATGTAATTCCGGCGAGAGTGCCAGGGCTTCAAGTTGTTTTTCTATTTTATCTTCGAGCCATTGATCATCAGCGTCTAAAAAGGCAAGCCAGTCTCCCTGTGCTATTTTAATGCCTCTGTTTCTGGCACTGGAAGGTCCCTGATTTTCTTGTCTGATATATTTAATATTTGCAATGCCTAGGTTTTGTACTATGAACTGGGTATTATCAACAGAACCATCATCTATAATGATGATTTCATCAACAGCGTGAGTTTGTCTCTGGATACTTTTAATGGCATCTAGTATAAAATCCTGGCTATTATATGCGGGTATTATCGCGCTGATTTTCATTAAGCTGATTTTTTCTGTGTTTTACAGATAATCCAGGCGGGGATTATCAGACCGCTAAGGTAGCTTGCAATCACTAGCTTGGGATGGCGATAATATAAGCGATACAGAAAAGGGCTGAGCTTTGCTGGGCCATCGAGTCTTTTTATGGCCGGGTAGCTGCTTGGTTCAAACTGATTAACAACCTCTTGGGCTGGTGTTGTAATCGAGCGACCCAGTTCAGGAGATGATACAAAGCGAATATCAGCAAGTTTTCTAGTGATATTATTTAATAAGGTATTTAATCCCGCTAATGATGCTTGGTGTTCTTGAATGCTGCGTGTGTAGTTATAACGGTGTGTTGATATGCTAATCGGTAGAGCTTGTTTAAACGCGATAACCGCTTCCTTGTAGGCTGTATCTGCTGTATTTTTACCATCAACAGGTTCATACATTACATTTCTTACCAGATAAATTTGTCCCAGCTTGTTACTGTCACCTACGCGAATCAGGGGTGGGTTTTGTGTGTACTTTCCTGTTGCATCGCGGCCAGTGCAACGGTAGCCAGTTGTTTGTATAACCTGAATACCCTGCTTGTACCATTCCAGTTCAATTTCATCATTCCATAAATAGCAGGGTGCGACGGTACTAATACTGGGAACATTAAATATCTTCTGAAATGTTTGTGTCGCTGTATCGATTATGCTTTCAGCATCTGTTTTTGATATGGGGGTTGTGGGTAATGAACTTCCATCAACATAATGCCCTTGTAATGGTGAATCAAGTGTTTCCCAGTCCCACCAGTTCTGGGTAGATTGGGCTTGCTCTATGCGGGTGTCATTTTGTTGTATAAGCTGGGCAAACGCTTTGCCATTAAGGTCAGAGCACCAGACCTCTACCTTTACATAAATCCCCCCAGTTAAGTATTAAATTACATTAAAATCAACGAATAACAAACTTTTTGCCCATGAAATTCAAGTAACTCTTTTCATATCCCTCTGATTTTGTAATGATACCCTTTTTACATTATTCGTAGACTAACCGAGACTACACTTGCCGGAAAAAACTAATGGCTCAGCGACAACTTCCTATGTTTCCAGAGGGTTCGACAGAAGTAACCCATGATTTAGCT
>NZ_BDMN01000222.1 GCF_002189065.1 Bathymodiolus platifrons methanotrophic gill symbiont | reverse complement strand
TTCAAGCTTGGCTGCTTCAGGAAGTTATTTCGTGCACATTCCTTAGCACATGAAAAAAACCCGCGCTTGAATATGATTTCCCCACTGAACTTAGTGTTGAAAAATTAGATTCCTTGCTTGAGACAGCCGATATCAAGACCAGGCAACTTGTCTCTTTACTACTAAGTGGAATGACATTAAAGGAAATTTCCCTGCTAAAAAAAGAACACCTAAATTTCGACCAGGACAGCATCAATATCACTGAAGAAGAACCTCGTACAATCTCACTTAATCCCGTTTTAAAAACACTTTTCAAGCAAACTGCCCCCCTGCCCTGCCTGGAAAAAGAATCAGGAAGTATCTGTAGAAATGCTCGAAGCTATTCTTATTTATGCAGCTGTTGATGCTGGTTTTTCTGAAACACAAGAAATTAACGCTGAATCTATTTCTCATTCTTATATAGTCTATCTGGTAAAGCAGGGCATGCGCCTATCAGAGCTAGAACAAATTATTGGGTATCTTGACCCCACTACACTATCAAAATACAGCCGCTATTCTCCTGAGAAAAGAGGCTTGCCATTATCGGAGATTAATCTGATACACCCATCATTGGCAAAATAATAATTAAGTTCAGAACACCTGATCTCAGCATAATAAAATCAAAGCCTTATAGGAATTATCAAAATAATATAGTGAGACCATAATGCACAGTTTCATGCATCAGAACCAAGTTACATAATGTACCAATCACCCGTCATACCCGCAGGGAAGCGGGTATCCAGTGCCATGGATGGCATCGTTCACATCCATGTGACTGGGTTCCGGCTTCCCTGCCGGAATGACGAGGTATAAAATAGTATCAAGTAATTTTCCGCGAGTTCAGGTTATCTGAAGTTAGGGCCATAGAATTCTTTCACAGCCCTTTTCACCCTATAAAGGCTAACTACAGAGACTGTGAAAGTATTCAGTGATCGGGTCGGGGTGATGGGATGCGCCCTTCACCTCCAATGGCATTGGCTTAAGCCATTACCCCCTTCGGTTAAGAGCCCGCACGAATGCAATCGCATGAGAAATCACTTTACCCATTTCAAATCTACATTAGGCCGTCGATTCACACCCCCGCCATTTGTTCACAGGCTTTTTGGATTTCCTAATATAGGATCGACCCGGTCTGAGCTTTTGATGATTTCGTGAAATAGAGCTGACAATGTCATCCATCACTTTTTTGATACAGCGTGCCGGAACAAACATGATATCTTCCAGATGCCTCGACATGGTTGCCAGGCTATTTTTAAAGTTTGCCTGTATTGTTTGTTTCGGATCCATTTCGTCTGGTTGCAGATTTAACAGACTATTTAATAAGTTTTCAGATTCATTGGTACAGAGTCTACTCATGGTGATCAGTACAAAATGGGCAAACAATTCCTGTTTTACGGTACGCTCACTTCGGCCATGGAAGTCATCGACCACAATCATATTTTTACTGATTTTATACAGCTCTTCAATTCCCCAGCGGGCGTGATAGACCTCTTTTAATGCGTCAATCGTGTATCGTTCGTCAAGCAATGTTGTGCCGATACAGTAGGTCTTGCCCTCCAGTGTATATTTAATCAGTCTGATGGTGAGCGCTTTGAACTGGATATCCGGATATTGTTTGCGAATGTCACGCTGAGTCTCTTTAGTGGGTAAGAGTGTGATAATTTGATCGGTCTGTGTGCTGT
>NZ_BDMN01000221.1 GCF_002189065.1 Bathymodiolus platifrons methanotrophic gill symbiont | reverse complement strand
ATATATCTTTAGTTACTTTGTTATTTAAGCGAATGCCATTGCCTTCACCTCTCCCGACCACCACCGGACATGTGGTTTCTGCAATGCCTTTAATTTACTTCTGTTTTCTTGGTCTTGCCGAATTAAGTCACGGACATAATCACTCGTATTTGCGTATGCACCTGTATTCACTTGAGACTGGACCCCGTCTTTCATCGGGTTGGGGACAGAAATATTCATTGTAGCCATAATAATTACTTTCATTGAATGAAATAAGCCTCATTTATGGCGTATTTTGGAAAAAAATATTGCCAACTATTTTATTCGATAATGCAAAATACAAGACCTGACTCTGAAATTTGACCCTGAAATTTTGTTTGCAAAAGGCATGACGCTTTTTACGGTCAAGTGGATGTGCATGTTAGAAGGTTTTATCCTGCAAGTGCACTTAATACAGCTTGAGGCTCTTTTGCTACGACATTCAATAACACTAAAGCAGGACCTTGGGGCTTTCTATCCCCCCTTTCCCAATGCATTAATGTACTAACACTAATGCCAAAAGCAGAAGCAAATTCTGTTTGGCTCATATTTAAATTAGACCGAATAGCTTTTACATCAATAGCAGAAAATTTATGTACAATTGCTTTAGGACATTTATTTTCTGAGTATTCAACTGCTTCGGTAAGCCCCTGCTTAATGCTATTAAAAAAATCAGACATTTGGTTCACCATAATTTTTGGAAAGGAGGTTAGCAAACTTAGCTAGTTCATTACGCTCAGACTTTGATAAGTTGTCTTTTTCATTTTTTCCGAATACCGTCAGTAAAAACAATGGAATGGATTTATTATGGAAGTAATAAATAACACGAACACCACCGCTTTTTCCTTTATTTCCAGTAGCCCAGCGAAATTTTCTAATTCCACCAGTAGCTTGCATTACTACACCAGACTGAGGGTGACTTGCCAAATAGCTAATAATTCCTTTTTTCTCAGATTCACTCAGTAATCGAGAGGCTCTTTGTATGTATTCTGGTAATTAAACTATTGTTTGCATAGCTTTAATATAATCCAATGGATTATATTAGTCAAGATTGAAAATCACAGAAAATTCTAACGAACAAGGTTAGATTATAACTCCCATCATACACTTAACTTTTTAAGGTTGTTTTTCTCTCACATTTAAACTACATTTATTAAAGCTTCTTCTAGTGTTCTGTACTTAAAAGTATAGCCTGCATCTAAAGCCTTTTTTGGTACAACTTTCTTACCTGCTAACAACAGTTCTTCCCCCATTTGCCCCATTAATAGCTTAACAACTATTGCAGGCATTGGAATAATAGTTGGTCGTTTTAATGACGTACCAAGTACTTTGATAAGTTGTCTTTTTCATTTTTTCCGAATACCGTCAGTAAAAACAATGGAATGGATTTATTATGGAAGTAATAAATAA
Organism: Bathymodiolus platifrons methanotrophic gill symbiont; assembly: GCF_002189065.1. Classification (GTDB taxonomy): domain Bacteria; phylum Pseudomonadota; class Gammaproteobacteria; order Methylococcales; family Methylomonadaceae; genus Methyloprofundus. The sequence continues at coordinate 14,902 of NZ_BDMN01000221.1, read as the reverse complement.
CACGAACACCACCGCTTTTTCCTTTATTTCCAGTAGCCCAGCGAAATTTTCTAATTCCACCAGTAGCTTGCATTACTACACCAGACTGAGGGTGACTTGCCAAATAGCTAATAATTCCTTTTTTCTCAGATTCACTCAGTAATCGAGAGGCTCTCTGTATGTATTCTGGTAATTAAACTATTTTTTGCATAGCTTTAATATAATCCAATGGATTATATTAGTCAAGATTGAAAATCACAGAAAATTCTAACGAACAAGGTTAGATTATAACTCCCATCATACACTTAACTTTTTAAGGTTGTTTTTCTCTCACATTTAAACTACATTTATTAAAGCTTCTTCTAGTGTTCTGTACTTAAAAGTATAGCCTGCATCTAAAGCCTTTTTTGGTACAACTTTCTTACCTGCTAACAACAGTTCTTCCCCCATTTGCCCCATTAATAGCTTAACAACTATTGCAGGCATTGGAATAATAGTTGGTCGTTTTAATGACGTACCAAGGGTTTTAGTAAACACTTGATTTGTTACTGGGTTAGGTGATGTTCCATTAATAGCCCCTTGTAAATTATCATGACTCATACAATACAAAATAATTCCAACTAAATCATCAATATGAATCCAAGGCATCCATTGTTTACCATCACCGATTCTTCCTCCAAGGCACATTTTAAAAGGAAACAACATCTTACTTAATGCTCCTCCATTTTTACCCAACACAATCCCTGTTCGTAGCAAACAAGTACGAACCCCAAGTTTTTCTGCTTTTAAAGCAACTGCTTCCCACTTTTGACACAACTCACTAGAAAAGCTATTGTCACCCCTCTCTTTTTCTTCGATAACATTATCTGTTTTATCAATACCATAGTAGCCAATAGCAGAACCACTAATAAATAATTTAGGTCTGTTTTCTAATTTTTCGAAGTATGAAATAAGCTTCTCTGTAGTACCAATGCGACTACTAAAAATCTGATGCTTTTGCTTATCACTCCACCGTTTGTTCGCAATAGGCTCACCCGCTAAATTAATGACAACATCAAATATATCGCTATCTTTTAGATCACTTAAGTCAGCGACAGCTTTCATCGGGAGCTTAATTTTTTCAGGATGCCTACTGAGCATTACAATTTCATTATTTTCTTCTAATAAACGAGAACAAAGAGTAGAACCAATAAAACCAGTGCCACCTGTAATTAGTATGTTCATTTTTTTCCTTAAAATTGATGTTTAATATTACTGAAAAATCTAACGCAAAGTTCACCAGCCTGTCTGGTCGAACTTTTGGTTATAAAACTTATGGCAAGAATCGGGGGTTCTTTCTGCTATCAATTTAAATAAACATCAAGCTGGCCAATCTCTTGATTCCTTCGAAGTGTTAATGCACTATTTTATTTTCATATAAATCAGCAATTGGAAAGCAAAGATCGTAGTCATTCCATTCTAAATCACCTTCATCTATTTCAAATTTTGAAAACTCTTCAGGTGATAAATATTTTCTGATTAATGGATTAAGTGAACTTGATAAGAATGGATAAAAATCAACCACCTGACAGGTTTTATCATTAAATTCCAATTCGAGTTTAAAGTCACCGATATGATTTACTTTTTCCACAGAAATAATTTGTTCATCTAAAATCATTTAACTCTCCTACTTATATTTTCACAAGAGATTTGCTTATGAAGCACAAAATAATCAATCCACTTTTTTACTATTTCATCAGCATAGCTATCAACAAATGCTCTGAAATCACGTAAGTTATTTGCGGACAAAGGGCTTTTGCCTTTAACAGGCTTAATATGGATTTCCTTTACCTCTCCATTATCTATTATGATCTCAGCCTTCGATTCATTCCCTTGGTTTCACCGGTTAGCTGATCTTGTCGCTGTGAATATTCGATTGAAGCGCGCGCTCAAGCCGTCGCGCTGGAGCGGCGAAAAAGAGAGTCGCTGACTCAGTAATTCACCTTAATCGCGTCCATCGCCCAAGCGGGAATGTCCCCTACGTTGGGCGGCTCGCTCGACCATGGGTCGGGCTGTTGCGCGAGCGCATGCCCCGCGTCGAAGGCTGCACGCATCTGTTCTGGATCAAAGGCAAGCGGGTCATTGCCAATCTCTACCTCATCCGGGATCTCAACCAGATTGAAGGTGTAACCCAGGATCTTGGTGCCGAAGTAGGACCGCATCAAGGCCGTTTGCATCGATTGGTCCATCATCACCCCAATTGTTGTGGCTGCGACAGCACCGAGAGCCCTGGTTAAAGCCGCGGGAGGATGCGTTATCCTGCCGTTAGTAATCAGGTACAAGTTGCCGGGTCCATACAGTGGAGGTTTGGGTCGCTGTGACCCACCCGTGCCAGGAACGACTAGATTCGAACGCGCGGCCCCATCGACGAAGAGGTGACCATCGATTTCCACCGGTGGAAAGACGATAGGGAACGACGCAGAGGCGAGCAATACCTTACGATAGAGGTCGAGCTTACCATCCTTCGCCAAAAGCGACATATTCCAAACCCAGGTCTGGCCATAATCAACGTTGGTAGTACCGACCAATATCAGTCGATTGTCATCGTAGGCGGTAGCTACTCGCTGTAAGGTCTCGGCGGTGATATATTTGGCGATGAGCGCTTGTAGCGGCGCGGTATCTCTAAGGGAATCAGCGCCAGATATGAGGCCCCACACTGACCTACCCTCGTAAATATCCTTATCGGTCACCTCCGTGAACATCTGCTCGAGTATCGCGTCGTCGGCTGGAGTGCCCAGTAGCGCGTGCGTTGCCAGTAACGAACCGGTGCTCACACCGGCGACGACATCAAGCTCCGGCCGCCAACCGCTCTTGCGCCAGCCGTTGAGGAAGCCGGCACCGAAGGCTCCGTTCTGACCACCGCCTGACATGGAGAGTATATTGAGCGCGTGACCGCGTTTACGTTCCAGATTGCGAGCGAGGTTCTCATTCGCTCCGGACGCCGCCTCGGCGTACATGGGTGAAACCTGGTCTGGGCTCAATGGATTGTATCCATTCGGCAACGCGGCGTACGTTGGCGCCTTTTCGAAAAGCACTCGCTTCGGCGCAGACGTGCAGCCAGCCATGGTCAAGGTTACCAACAAACCTGTCAGAACCACCATCGTTCTGCGATTCAGGTCCAACACTCCCTGGCGATTGGTATCTTCTCTGGAGACCCCGAATGTTTTCAGCAGCTTTATCATATGCCCCAGGTTTAGCAAGGTGATAGCTGGTTGTATGTCTTTGTTCATTATTAATTTTTCTCCTTTATTCCGGCAATTATCCCGGGTTCGGGGCAAGCGAGCTTTGACTCAATGCTACACACGTGATTTGAATTATACAGCATACACAGTCTAGCCCTGATCTTGTTATGCATCGTTATCCTGGTTATCCTGGTTATCCTGGTTATCCTGGTTATCCTGGTTATCCTGGTTATCCTGGTTATCGTTTTGCACGGTGACACTACTGCCCGAGTTGGACAGAGCTAGGGTGAGCACAAGGCCAAACATTTTATAGTGTATATGTCTCATGTTTACTGAAGTTTCCCAATTATTGAGTAGCTGAAATACACAATGCTGGTGTATCGAGGTTTATTTGCGGGGAGTCGCTATTTTTGCGAAAGCTTGTTTTGGGCATCCCAGCCCAAGCAAGCGGCAAAAACTTAACGCGACCGCTAATGCCTTCGGCGCCCCAGACGTCCTGCGTACGTGCCACTTCGCCACTACCATCGTAAACTCGGTGCTGGCTTCGTAACACTCCCTCAAATGACTGGACGGCGTTTCGGAATGCCTTTTATTTTGTCTCCACCTACGCTAGCGCTACGATTCCGACAAAACAACGGCCCTACGCCTTCTGGGGACTACCAGCCCTCGCGTTCGCTCTCCATGGCTGGCAGCGTAGGTGGTTTTGCCATGTTTATAGCAAACCCCTACTTAATTCCCCTTAGGCAATAGCATTTGAAACGAATGAAAAGACTATTTTTTTCATATAGTTGTAGCATAGTTTCAATTTTACCATAAATAATTATTGGGAAACTTCAGTTTATAAACACCAAGCTGGAAAATAGCATACTCAAGTTTATGCTTATAAAGGCCGGCAATATTTCTATATTGAGTAAACCAGTGACTACGTGATTTATTATCATCACTGCTGTTTTTGTAAGTTCTGTTAAATGAAGCTGGAAGTCTTTCTACTGTGGCTTGCATACACTTACGTACCTTGTATAATCTACGCTAACCAGCATAAATTATGCATGTTTATTGACTGAATAAAATAGTCAATCCATTTCCCAGGCACTTATATCACTTAATAATGAAACTTTTGCAATCCAGATATAACTCTCAATGCAAACTTTCTCAGCAGAACTTGCTTAATATTAGCGAAGAAATCACTCGAACATACGCTCCTCATAGCCCCCCACATCAGCCTGAACTAGTACTTATGCCTGTTGACCCCATAAATCTTTATGCTTACTGGAATCTAAAAGATAGCGAAACAGATATTCAAACCAATCCTATCGACAAACAACTGGCCTTGAGAATATACTCGATACCTGAACTCAGCGAGCACTCCAGTGAACTCCAGCTCTGTTTTGATATCGACGTACATGGTTTACAAAACCAGCAAAAAGTGCACTTGCCAATTGCGGCATCTGCCTATTCAGCAGTTATTGGTGAAATCAATGCGGATAACAACTTTAGTGCCTTGGCAACTTCTGATCCTATTCATGTCCCACGAGAAAATCCTGTCTCTGAGAATAATCAAAATAACCTTGAAAACTCACTGCAAATTAGCGATAAGTTTTTGCATACCGTAGTTAGCAATGATGTCCCACCCGAACATATGGGACATAATGAAAATAAGCAAAATACCAGACAAGATAGTCAAACAATGGAAACTAATATCGCTCCCAAAGCCAATACTGCAAACGCCCCAACTGAAGCTTTAATTTTGAAGAATTTTAATGATTACGGTTACGATTTAAAGGTCTATACAAATAACAAGCACCTGGAATCCATCCTTGCTGAAGCAAAACAAGAGAGTGATATTTACTTAAACTCCAAAGCTACAAAGACAACTATTAAAAATGTGTCCGGGCTAGGGAAATTGTTATAGTGACCAGGAAAAAAGGATTTTTAAGCATCATTCTACACGCGCACCTGCCTTTTGTGCGCCACCCGGAATATGACAGCTTTTTCGAAGAGATCTGGCTATTTGAAGCAATTACCGAATGTTATATACCGCTAATTCGTTCACTTGATCGGCTACACAAGGATCGTATCAATTACCGCTTGACCCTTTCACTTTCACCCCCACTTATTTCAATGTTAAGTGATGAGTTATTGCAATCACGCTACCTCACTTATCTTAATAGTCGATTAGAATTGGCAGAAAAGGAAATTCTCAGAACAAAAAGCACCCCCGAATATCAAAAATTAGCCCGACTCTACCGACGTTTGTACCTTGATACACTAGATATTTTTGCTGTTCAGTATGATTGCAACTTATTAACAGCATTTAAGAAATTTCATGCCACAGGAAATCTGGAGTTGATCACTTGTGCTGCTACTCACGGTTTTTTACCCTTACTCAATAAAAGCGATGCGGCAGTACACAATCAGATCCACACAGGTGTTGAAACTTTTATATCTCACCTAGGTTTTAACCCCACTGGTTTTTGGCTACCAGAATGTGGCTACTATCCCGGCCTGGAAAAACACCTGAAAGATGCAGGTATTAATTATTTTTTCGTAGATTCACACGGTATCGAAAACGCAAGTATAGCCCCTAGAAATAGCGTCTATGCACCCCTTAACTGCGGCAATGATGTGATGGCATTTGCCAGAGACCCTGAATCATCTCGCCAGGTCTGGAGCTCTCATGAGGGTTACCCAGGTGATCATGATTACCGCGAATATTATAGTGATATCGGCTTTGATCTGAACCTGGACTATATTGCCCCTTATATTCTCGATGGGGATATCCGGATAAACACCGGAATTAAATACCACCGGGTCACCGGCACAGACCTACCCAAAGAAATATATCAACCCAGACAAGCGCTACACAAGGCACAGCAACATGCGCACGACTTTATCAACAAGCGCCAGTTACAAATCAATCGCCTGAGCACTGATATGGACCGTATTCCAATTGTTGTATCGCCTTATGATGCCGAATTATTCGGGCATTGGTGGTATGAAGGACCCTTATGGCTAGAATGGGTATTGCGTTTTGCTGATAGCACTAACAACTCGGTACAGACTATCAGTTGCTCCTATTATTTAACACAAATACCTACTCATCAAAAAGCAACACCTTCTGCATCAACCTGGGGCGCTCAGGGTTATTCCAGTTTCTGGATTAATGAAACCAATGACTGGATTTATCCTTTGTTGCACAAAGCCGGGGCGGATATGGAAAATCTAGCAGCCATTTTTCAGCGAGTTACTGCCTCACCATTACAGGAAAGAACCTTAAATCAGGCTGTACGTTCATTATTACTAGCACAGGCATCAGATTGGCCTTTTATTATGCAGACAGGAACAACCGTTGAATATGCCAAAAAACGTATCACGGATCATTTAGCGAGATTTAATTACTTACGTGATAGTATACGAAATAATGCTATTGACGAAGATTATCTAAGCGCACTGGAAATATTAGACGAGGTCTTCCCTGATGCTGATTTTCGAAATTATTATATGCCAGAACAGAAGCCTGTAATGAACAATAAGCTGAATTACCCTGTAGGCAAAAAAGTCCAACAACAAGTTTGACTACCAAGGAGTACTATTAAGCATGAATCAAATTAAACTGCTCTATGTAGAAAATATAATTTTCCGCAAAACTAAGCAAGTTCAACAGAAATTATCATTCTTTTTAGCGCTAGAAAATATTGGCTATGATAAACAGGTTGATATCCATTGGGCTGGAGAAGATGGTATCTGGCAAATTCTGCCCGCGCAATATCACAGCATGATGGGGCATGGTAGTGAGTACTGGTCTGCCAGCATTACCCTAAGCTTAAGCGAAAAACACTCCTTACCAGGAAACATTCAGTTTAATCTACGCTACCGGGTTCAAAGTCACGAGTACTTAATCGACAATCACAGTCAAAATTACTCTAGTGAAGCGGATTCAGGTCTTAAACTGACAGATAATCAGTCTTTGCAGAATGTTGATTTTGACAGTCAATTACAAATTGGCCAGCAGACCACCTCTGTATGTGTCGCCATCGCCCGTTCTTTTAATGCAAAAAAAGTCACTATACACTGGACTACCAATGACTGGAAAACAACAAAGCTAACAGTTTGTACATTTAAGCGTGACTATTGGAATAAAGCAGCACATAGTAATGCACGTAACCCGAATCAATACGGCAATCAACTCTGGTCGGGGAAAATTCATCATACCGAACTGTTTAATTTAAAATACGTTATCAGCTGTGAAAATGACCAGCAAACCATCTGGGACAACAATGATGAGCATGATTACTCCTTTCAACGCGAACAACTTAAAATCCTGATATTAAATTTACACTGCTATCAGGAAGAAAATCAGGATGAAAAGTTTACCACCATTGCCAAGACAATCGATGATCTAAATGTGGATATTGTTTGCTTACAGGAAGTGGCAGAATACTGGAATGATGGTCATGGCGACTGGCTTTCGAACTCTGCTAAAATTATTAATGACCGCCTTAGTGAAACGTTTTATCTACATACTGACTGGTCACATTTAGGCTTTGATAAATATAGAGAGGGAGTTGCCATATTAAGTCGCTATCCCTTGTCAAATCAAGATTCTGGTTATGTATCAGATAGTCATGATATCTATGATATCAATTCCAGAAAAGTTGTTACGGCACGTATTTATGTGCCCTATATTGGGTTTATCAATGTTTTTTCTGCTCATTTAAGCTGGCTGGAAGGAGGATTCCAGGAACAATTCATCAGGTTACGTAAATGGGCTGGTAATATTAAATCCGCTGATATTAAGGCTACCTTGTTATGTGGTGACTTTAACATTACCGCAGGTTCAAGTGGTTATAAACAGGTGGTTAATTCAAATGAATACGAAGATCAGTATTTAGCGATAAATAAGCAGGGTGTGTTTGATAAAATATTTAAAGTTAATGATGCGCACTGGCAGGACCTGCTTGCAGATGATTACCGGATTGACTATATCTTTATGAATAAAAACAGTGAGATACAAGCCACTTCCGCAAGGGTTGTTTTTACGGATCAGGATGTTGGTCGTGTCTCTGATCATTGCGGTTATTTAATGACATTTGAATCTCTTTAAGCTAAAAAATAATAATAACAAGGAAATGGTATGCAACAAATAGCTGAACATTATGCCAAACCCATACATGGTGAACTAGGAGGATCCTTTGCCAGAGTCAATGACTTCAATTATCAGTTTTTTCTACGCTGGGGAAAAATTGATTTTGAAATGTATCATGGCGAACAGGTTAATTTAAAAGTCATTCTCAAAGTCTATCGGCAACACAATATTTGCGAAACTTATGTTATCGATACCGATGCCTATGATATTAAATGGAATCGTCATAGGCGCCGTACCCGGGACTTTTATATCCATCCTTACTCCAATTCATTTGGCGTAATCAATTGCGTAAAGTTTTCCTTTCTTATTCATAAAGATGAACGCTCTATCGCTTCAGACAAAGACTATATTTTCATGGATTGGAAGCAGCTACATGCTGACTCTGATACCCCTCAATATAGAGAAATAAACGGTCTGCACTCCACCCAGAATCACTATCGCACTTATGAGCTACAGGCCCATGAATTACAAAGTGATGTGGACTGGATGAATCATCATTTTGAATCATTACACCTGGTACCTAAATTTACTAAGGGTCAGCCGAACCACCCTTATCACCCGAAGCGCTATATCCATGACCTGATAGATAAGGTTATTCATAATAAACATGAATTTCAGGATAAGTTTTGCACCATTAAAGTCAGTGTTGATTGTATTGATGATGCAGATTTTGCCAACCACTTGATTCATGCCAGTGAACAGGGCGTTTTTGTACAATGCCTAGTCGATTGGCGCAAAATGACCATGACCAATAGCGATAATTATGCTCGCTTAAAACGTGCGGGCGTTGAATTGCTTGGTGTAGTCTGTAGTCCTGATCACCATTTGATTGAAGTAGAGCCCGACATGCATACAAAATTCATTATTTTTAATGATGAAGATTGTATTCTGGGGTCATTTAATATTACTTTTGAGCGCTGGTGGGCAAACTGGGAATCAGGCATGACGTTTCATTCCCAAGGCATGTGTCGCTTACTGGATAATATTTTTCAAAGCCAGCGCGGCGGAGTGATTCAACCCTATGGCGTAGATCCCTTTAGTCAGTTTAATTTACTCTATACCTTTGGCAGACATACCATGCAGAGTGGCGAAAATTACCTGCCCCACCATGCTATTCTGGCTGAAATAAACCGCGCCATCCACTCCATTAAAATCAGCTTATTTCTGATTGGAGAATTGGTGGGTAATTATAATGACAGTGTTATTTGCGCCTTGATCAATGCAAAAAACAGAGGCGTCTATGTACATATTCTGTTTAATGGACATTTAGCCAGGCAAGGTAAAATTGGTATTGAACGATCGATGGAAGAGGAACTAAATCGACCACTGTTACCCGTTATTGAACGCTTAAGAAACTCCGGCGTGATTGTTGGGCTTGTTTATGGACAGGACGATCATCCAGTGCCATACTCTCCCATCCATTCTAAGTACTGTATTATCGATGATTATATTGTCATAGATGGCAGTTTTAACTGGTATAACACCTCGGTTTTCTCACATGACCTAGTGATTATTGCAGCTAATCACGAAGTTGCAAAACCCTATCTATATGAGTTTGAACAAATACAGCAATCGTTCAGGATTTATTAAGCGAATTATTTAAAGTCACTCCGCGCTGAAATAAATTAATTGTTCACTAAAAGTTTACCCACGAAGAACATGTAGTGCAAAGAAAAGCCCTACCTTTCTTGTTTTTCATGACCTTCGTGACTTAACTCTTCAAAAAAAACGTCGTTCAGACCTCTTAATTGCAGCTAGTTTCTTGCGTAAAGCCTTGCGCGCTTCATCACTCATCTCTGGCTTAATAAACTCAGAATCCTGACGCAATAAATAACGTGTCACCATATCTAAAAAGTCATGATCAATTTCTTCTGCTTTCCACGATTCCGTAAAAATAGAAAACTGTGAATAATTATTAATAATGACCTTAATAAGTGAATTCTCATAATCCACTTCAAAACGCAAGCGTACTGGTATTTTACGATCAACCAGAAACTTAAGAGCATCATCCTTCTTATGCCCCGGGATTCTTAGCGTTTTGCTAGTTAAGCGCTTGAAATGCAGAAAAGAAATTTCACGTTCTATATCTGTTTTTCCACGTACTACATATTCAAGTACCCCAGCTCCTTCACAATAAAAAGTAATATTAATATGCCTTAATTTATCAATATCCGCTAGACCACCAAACCCATCGGTACTAACCTTGTAATCCTTTTGCTTTAAAGAACCTAGTTCAGGATACCGTGTACTATAATCTTCAACCTGCACAGGAACTTCTAGATAATTTAAATATTTCACCAATTATTGCATATAGCTAAATATTTCCTGCATTTTAGGTAATATTTCAGCTTTATAATTTTGTTCACACAGCTTATTCTGGTCTATTTCCTGCTGTTCAGAGGACTTTTTCTGATCCGCTTCTTTTCTTAACTGGTCAAGAATCCCCATTAACTACACCTTCAACCGTTGCCTAAGTATTTCATATATCAACACTCCTGCTGCAACAGATACATTTAAACTTTCTACGCTACCCTGCATGGGAATTTTCACTAAAAAATCGCACTGCTCACGGGTTAACCGGCGCAAGCCTTTTTCTTCAGCCCCCATCACCAAAGCCAGCGGCATATTGACATCCATCTCATAAATAGTTTGCTCGGCCTCTCCTGCTGCACCTGCAATCCAGATACCCTGATCTTTTAACCAATTGATAGTTCGACTTAAATTAGTTACCTGATAGACTGGAACGGTTTCGGCTGCGCCACTAGCAACTTTACAAACAGTTGGCGTAATCCCTACCGCCTGATCTTTGGTTACAATAACCCCTTGCACCCCTGCTGCATCTGCTGTTCTTAAGCAAGCACCTAAATTTTGTGGGTCTTGCACATGATCCAGAATCAACCAGAAAGGTATTTGTTTACTTGCCGATCGACTGTATCATGCACTGGGCAGAGAACCCCCGATTCATCAGCAAAACGGGCGCCTGATTCAAAACCTATCTGCAAATGAAGTTCATTCTGTTCTAAAATATTGTCGTTTGAAAAGATAATTTCTTCCACTTTCCAAGGCGATTGTAAGCCTAAAGCCATACTAAATAAAGATTCATTATTCATGGTATTATTATCGCACTACCCACTAGGATTCACATAGAGCCAATATTTCCTGCATTTTAGGTAATATTTCAGCTTTATAATTTTGTTCACACAGCTTATTCTGGTCTATTTCCTGCTGTTCAGAGGACTTTTCTGATCCGCTTCTTTTCTTAACTGGTCAAGAATCCCCATTAACTACACCTTCAACCGTTGCCTAAGTATTTCATATATCAACACTCCTGCTGCAACAGATACATTTAAACTTTCTACGCTACCCTGCATGGGAATTTTCACTAAAAAATCGCACTGCTCACGGGTTAACCGGCGCAAGCCTTTTTCTTCAGCCCCCATCACCAAAGCCAGCGGCATATTGGCATCCATCTCATAAATAGTTTGCTCGGCCTCTCCTGCTGCACCTGCAATCCAGATACCCTGATCTTTTAACCAATTGATAGTTCGACTTAAATTAGTTACCTGATAGACTGGAACGGTTTCGGCTGCGCCACTAGCAACTTTACAAACAGTTGGCGTAATCCCTACCGCCTGATCTTTGGTTACAATAACCCCTTGCACCCCTGCTGCATCTGCTGTTCTTAAGCAAGCACCTAAATTTTGTGGGTCTTGCACATGATCCAGAATCAACCAGAAAGGTATTTGTTTACCACTTTCAACCACCGCTTTTAAATCACTCTCTGAGCGCATTGCAGGCATTTCAACTTCTAAAATAATACCTTGATGGTTACTGCCCTTTGATAAGTTATCCAGCTTCTTGCGGTCTGCTTTTTCAGGTCTGATATTATGTTTTTGCAAACCTTTAACTAAAGACATAAGACGTTCATCTTGTCTTTTCTGGTCTACCCAGGCTTGCTTTATTTTTTTAGGCGCATAATCCAGTGCCGCCTGCGCCGCATGAACGCCAAATATTTTAGCCAGACTCATTTACGCTCCTTTTTTATGCGGCTTAGCTTTACTTTTTATTTTACTCTTACTTTTTTTAAGCTTAGTTTTTTTCTTATTATCATTTTTAGGCTTTTTCGATCTCTTTTCTACAGGTTTAGCATCTCTACCTTGCACCCCTAACAAATCAAAATCTATTTTCTTATCATCCAGGTTTACCCTGGCAACTATCACATTGACTGTATCTCCCAATCGATAGCGTTTCCCAGTACGCTCACCCTTTAGCTGATGACTAGCTGGATCAAATTTAAAGAAATCCTGCCCTAAAGAAGTCACATGCACCAAGCCCTCAACATAGAGATCAGATAGCTCAACAAAAAAACCAAAACTGGTGACAGCAGAAATTATACCGGCAAATGATTCACCAATTTTATCCTGCATATATTCACATTTTAACCAGCTTACTACATCCCGTGTCGCTTCATCTGCTCGCCGTTCATTAGCTGAACAATGCTCACCCAGAGTCGTAATTTCAGGAAAGCCACAATAAAAACTTTCTGGTGACTTGCCTTGTAAACAATGGCGAATAGCTCGATGCACCATTAAATCCGGGTAACGGCGTATAGGTGAAGTAAAATGAGTATAAGCCTCTAGCGCCAGACCAAAGTGACCTTTTTTCTCTGGGCTATACACTGCCTGTGACATAGAGCGTAATAACACCGTCTGAATCAAGTGCGCATCTGGTCGATCTTTTATGCTACTAGTCAAATGCATATAATCAACAGGTGTCGGTTTGTCACCTCCCCCCATATGCAAACCTAGCTCACCTAAAAAGGTTTTTAGTGTGCTGATTTTTTCGTCAGAAGGCCCCTCATGGATACGTAATAAACGAGGCATTTTTTTACGATTCAAATAACGCGCAGCGGCACTATTTGCAGCAATCATAAATTCTTCAATTAACTTATGCGCATCATTGCGCTGTACAGGAATAATCTTTTCTATTTTTCGATCTTCAGCAAAAACAATTTGTGTTTCCTGAGTGTCAAAATCCATCGCACCACGTATCTCACGTTGACCACGCATTGCTTTATATAAAGCATACATCTCTTCCAGATGCGGCAAAACAGGCTTATATTTTTTGCGAAGTTTTGTGTGATTATGCTCTAACATGGCAGACACTTTGTCGTAGGTCAACCGAGCATGAGAGCGCATCACTGCATCAAAAAATCGTGAACGAATAACCTGGCCCTGTTCATTAATGACCATTTCGCAGACCATGGACAAACGGTCTTCATCAGGATTTATTGAACATAAACCATTAGATAAAACTTCAGGCAGCATCGGAATGACCTGCTCTGGAAAATAAACCGAAGTACTGCGATTTTTTGCTTCAAGGTCTAATGCACTTCCCGGTTGCACATAGTGCGACACATCAGCAATGGCTACTAATAGCTTCCAGCCCTTTGATGTTTTACTACAAAATACAGCATCATCAAAATCACGTGCATCCGCACCATCAATAGTGACTAACGGTACATCACGTAAATCAACCCGGCCTTGCTTGGCATCCTCTACAACCTCTTTTTTTAATGGCTTAACTTGTTCAATAACATCATCAGGCCAGACACTGGGCAAATCATAGGTACGTATTGCTACATCAATTTCCATACCTGGCGCCATATGTGCACCGAGTACTTCAGAGATTTTTCCTACTGGCTGACTTCTTAAAGTAGGTTGCTCCGTAATGGTGGCAACCACCATCTCCCCTTTTTTTGCTCCGTTTCCTTTTCCTTTAGGAATTAAAATATTTTGTGTGATTTTTTTATTATCAGGCTGAACAAATTGCACCCCATGTTCTTTTATAAAACGACCCACCACTTGCTGGGTATTGCGCTCCAGAACTTCAACAATCTTACCTTCTCTACGCCCTTTTCTATCAACGCCAGAAACACGCACCAAAGCACGATCATTATGTAGCACACGGTTCATTTCCCGTGGAGATATAAATAAATCCTCACCCGCATCATCAGGCTTTAAAAAGCCAAAACCATCTGCGTAACTTAAGATTCTTCCTGGAATTAAGTCATGACTATCCACCAGACAATATTGTTGACGACGGTTAAACAATAACTGTCCATCACGTTCCATTGCCCTTAAGCGTCTGCGCAAGGCTTCTAACTGATCATCTGATTCCAGTCCAAATGCTTCAGCAATTTGCCTACGACCTATCGGCCTGCCACCCTTCTCAATCAGTTGTAGAATCAACTCCCGGCTAGGTATTGGCTGCTCATATTTCTCAGCCTCACGCTGCGCATAAGGGTCAGTTATAGTACTGAAGTCCAAACTATTTTCTGAGTCTTCGCTCATAAATTTAAATCTATTTTTTTACTAAAGTTTTTTGCATAAGCAAAGTGTTATTGATGCCATCATAACCCAAGATACATAGTACTGCGTAAAAGTTTTGCTTAGTTTATTTACTCATCGTATCTATATACCTTAGATATCTACGTTAGCTTATAGTAAAACTGAAGTTTCCCAATAATTATTTATGGTAAAATTGAAACTATGCT
>NZ_BDMN01000220.1 GCF_002189065.1 Bathymodiolus platifrons methanotrophic gill symbiont | reverse complement strand
TGATACGCAAATATGTAAAGTTTCAAGAGAAAATAGAAAAGGACTTAGAGTCCTAAACTGAAGTTTCCCAATAATTATTTATGGTAAAATTGAAACTATGCTACAACTATATGAAAAAATAGTCTTTTCATTCGTTTCAAATGCTATTGCCTAAGGGGAATTAAGTAGGGGTTTGCTATAAACATGGCAAAACCACCTAAAATAAACCTCGATACACCAGCATTGTGTATTTCAGCTACTCAATAATTGGGAAACTTCAGTAGTAAAAGTAGTCATGTTTTTTATTTGCCAATATATTTCTCTCATGCCAAATACCGAATAAAAAAAATTATACACACTTAATATTCAATGACTTGCAAGGCACAAAATCACTAAACAAGCACTCGTTTGGCTTTAAAATCTGACTATTCCTACTTGGCTTGAGCCTGTTTAATATTAAATACTTACACCCTGAGCTCCATTCTTTACCTAAAAACCAAGACTCTAAAATCCACACTTAGAGTCACCTTGCTTAATGATTTTGGCAATGAGATACCTAAAGAGAGCTTATCAGCAGGTGAGCGCCAAATATATGCAATTGCAATGCTTGATGCTTTGGCAAAAACTTCGAGCCGAAAACTCCCTATGATTATTGATACACCTCTAGGACGACTTGATTCAAAGCATCGTAAAAAATTAGTTGAAAACTATTTCCCTAGTGCCAGTCATCAGGTCATTATTCTTTCAACAGACACGGAAATAGGCAAAACATATCTTGCATCAAAATAAACAGCCTACCCAAAAGTAGTTTTTACCCAGAATTTTACCCACAGCGTTTTTAGGCATAAAAAAAGCCCCCCATTTACATGATAAGCCATTGATTCAATTGGTCGGGACGGCGGGATTCGAACCCACGACCCCCACACCCCCAGTATGGTGCGCTACCAAACTGCGCTACGCCCCGACATATTGAACTTGTGATTACTTTAAGAATGACTAACGAGCGTTAGTCACTTATAGATAGCCCGCACAGTATAAATGAACTGCGCGGCTTATCAATCTTTATTTTAGAATTTCTAGAATATCTTCTAGCTCACCAACCATTTGGTGAATGACCTGTTTTGTACGCCCTGAATCATCTTTCGCATCGTCACTTTGCAGGTGAGTTCTAGCGCCACCTATCGTGTAACCTTGCTCATACAACAAAGCTCTGATCTGACGAATTAACATGACGTCATTACGTTGATAATAACGCCTATTTCCACGTCTTTTTACTGGTTCTAACTGCTCAAACTCTTGCTCCCAGTACCTTAATACATGTGGTTTTACTCCACATAACTCACTCACTTCTCCAATTGCAAAATAGCGTTTTGCGGGGATGGCGGGTAATTCGTTATTATTACTCGGCTCCAGCATAGGCTTCTACTCGTGTTTTTAACTTCTGTCCGGTTCTAAAGGTGACGACCCTACGTGCGGAAATAGGAATCTCTTCACCTGTCTTGGGGTTTCTTCCTGGGCGACTATTTTTATCTCTTAACTCAAACTTACCAAAACCTGAGATTTTTACCTGCTCTCCATGCTCTAGCGAAGTCTTTATTTCTTCAAAAAAAATCTCAACCATTTCTTTCGCTTCACGCTTATTTAGACCAATTTCATCAAATAATCTTTCCGCGAAATCTGCTTTAGTTACTGCCATTTATTCTAATCTCTCAACTTTGCACTTAATTTGTTAGATAAAGCGTCTAACACCCTGTTAACTATAGCATCAATTTCAGCATCTGTAAGAGTTTGTGTTGCATCTTGCATAATTAAAGCTAATGCTATACTTTTATACCCTTGCTCAACGCCCTGCCCACGGTAAATATCAAATACCATGACCTCTTTAATTAATTTTTCCTGACAGTCATTAATGCACTTTTCAACTGCATGAAAAGATACTTGCTCTTCCAGTAGCAGCGCTAAATCACGACGCACTGATGGAAATTTAGACAAACTATTAAAGCTAGGAACTTTGCGCTCCAATAACACTGCCTGAGATAGCTCAAATAAAAAAACATTAGTATCAAAACCTAGCTGTTTTTCCAGTGTTGGATGTAACATCCCTATCCAGCCTAATGATTCGCCTTGCATAGTCTGTATTTCTGCACTTTGACCAGGATGTAATGCACTATGCTTAGCTGCTAAAAACTGCACTTCACCCCCTGTTAACGCACAGATAGCTTCTACATCTGCTTTTACATCGTAGAAATCGACTTTACTAGCTTTTTCAGCCCATTGCTCAGCATTAGCTGAACCCAGTGCTATACCGGCCAGCATTTTTTCTTGCTGCGCCACATCGGTACCTAAAAACCGTTGCCCAGCTTCAAAAAAACGTACTCGAGATTGCTGACGCTTAGTATTATAGGCTGCAGCCTGTAGCAAGCCACACCAAAGTGTAGTACGCATAACAGCTAATTCTGATGAAATCGGATTTTGTAATTTGATATAAGTATCATCAGGTACTAGCGCTTTTTGTAACTCTTCATCGACAAAGCTATAAGTAATGGCTTCTTGATAATCCCGACCTACTAATAAGTCTTTAATCTGGTCAATTTCTAAAATAGCTTCAGGCGCCTGACTCAAAGCAGAACGCATTAACAAACTACTTTGCGGCAAATTGTTATAGCCATAGACACGACCTAATTCTTCAATTAAATCGGCTTCTATCGCGATATCGAAACGAAACCCCGGAGGTGTTACCTGCCAGCCTTCAGAATCTTTTACAACCGCCATACCTAGCCGCTGCAAAATACCTTCGACTTCTGCTTCCGCTAATGCAACGCCTAAAATACGCTTAATTCTTAGCTGACGTAAAGTCACTGCTGGACGTTGCGGCAAATACTGCTCCGCGACGGCTTCAGTGATTGCACCAACACTACCTCCAGCTATTTCGACAATAAGCTGCGTTGCCCGCTCAATGGCTCTAGTTTGCATATTAGCATCAACACCACGTTCAAAACGATGTGAAGAATCTGTATGCAAGCCAAAATGACGCGCCTTACCCATCATAAAGCTAGGGTTAAAAAACGCACATTCAAGGAAAATATCTTTAGTACTGTCTGATACAGCAGATTCACTACCGCCCATAACACCCGCTAAAGCCAATGCCTTTTCAGCATCTGCTATCACTAAGGTTTCTGTATTGGCTTTAATCTCCTGATCGTTTAATAAACCGAGCACTTCATCAGCATTAGCCATTCGCACTTCGATTCCACCGGATAACTTTGCGGCATCAAAAGCATGTAAAGGCTGGCCCATTTCTAATAGGACATAATTAGTGACATCCACGACAGGCCCTAAACTTCTTAGACCTGAACGGCGCAAACGTTCTTGCATCCATAAAGGTGTTTCTGCCGTAGCATTGACACCTTTAATTAATCTTCCTAAGTAGCGTGGACAAGCCTCTTGCGCACTCACCTTAACATCAAGTGTCTCCTGATGTTCAACTGCAACGGAGCTTACCGCTGACACTTCAAATTCTATATTATTCAGTAGTGCAACTTCCCTTGCCACACCTTCAACACTTAGACAGTCCGCTCTATTCGGTGTTAAATCAACCTCAATCAACTGATCATCTAGGGCTAGGTATTCACGAATATCAGTACCTACTGGTGCATCCGCGGCTAATTCCATCAAACCATCTGCATCTGCTGCCATTCCTAATTCTTTTTCTGAACACAGCATGCCAAAGGACAGTTCACCACGTAATTTTGATTTTTTAATCTGAAAATCACCTGGTAAAACAGCACCAATCAATGCTGCAGGAATTTTCAATCCTTCACGTACATTACTTGCACCACAAACGATTTGTAAAGGCTCACTTTCACCCACCTCAACTTTACAAACTCTTAATTTATCTGCGTCAGGATGCGCAACAACTGATACGACCTGCCCAACGACAACACCACTAAATTCTGCGGCAGCTGGATTGACTGAATCAACTTCCAGGCCTGCCATGGTAATTTGTTCGACCAACGCCTGCGTGTCAAGCGCAGGGTTTACTAATTCTCTTAACCAAGCTTCACTAAATTGCATTATTAAACCCTCCCTTTAATTAAATTGCTCAAGAAATTTAAGATCGTTTTCAAAAAACAGCCTTAAATCATTGATGCCATAACGCAACATAGCAAGTCGTTCAACACCCATACCGAATGCAAAGCCGGTAAAATCTTCGGTATCAATATTAACTGATTTGAAAACTTCAGGATGGATCATTCCGCAGCCCATGACTTCCAGCCAACCAGTATGACTACAGACACGGCAACCTTTACCATCACACATGACACATTCGATATCAACTTCGGCTGAAGGCTCGGTAAACGGAAAATAAGAAGGCCTAAAACGCACCTGGATGTCTTTTTCAAAAAAGGCTCTTAAAAATTCATAGACCACGCCTTTTAAATCAGCAAAGCTGACATTTTCATCAACTAAAAAACCTTCTACCTGATGAAACATAGGCGTATGCGTCACATCTGAATCGCAACGATAAACGCGCCCCGGCGCAATGACTTTTAAAGGCGGCTGGTACTTTTCCATAGCACGCACTTGCACAGGTGAAGTGTGAGTTCTTAATAGCGTATGTGCATCAAAATAAAAGGTATCGTGCATCGCCCTGGCAGGGTGATGTGAAGGAATATTTAAAGCTTCAAAATTGTGATAATCATCTTCAATTTCCGGCCCTTCTTCTACCTTAAAGCCAACACTGGAAAAGATTGTTGAAATACGCCTTAATGTCAGCGTTACCGGATGTAGGCCTGACACAGATTGTCCTCTACCAGGCAAAGTAACATCAATGGTTTCGCTCGCCAAACGCGCATCAAGTGCTGCTTGCTGTAGCGAATTTTTCCGCTCTTCCAGGGTATTTTGAAAATCGGCTTTTACTTGGTTAATTGCTTGTCCCGCTGACCGTCTTTGCTCAGGGTCTAGCTTACCGAGCTCCTTCATCTGTAGGGTAAAAGCACCTTTTTTTCCCAGATATTGCACACGGATTTGATCTAATGCTTGTAAATCATTGGCTGCTTCAAGCTCTTGTAGAGCTTGTGCAAGAATTTCTTCGAGGGTCGCTGACACGGATCTTTCGCTTATATTTAGAATGGTAAAAATAAAGGAGAAATATGTACGAAATAATTTAATTTTCAGTAGTTTATCTACTTTATAGCATCACTACTTTATTTCGTACATATTCCGTAACAAAAAAAGGGCTTTTCAGCCCTTTCTCAAACCTTCCAAAAGGAATAACTTTCGTTATTCTTTATAGTGGACTTTGGTTTGCTTTAGCAATTTTAGCAATTTCAGCAAAAGCATCCATATCGCGCACTGCAATATCAGCTAATACTTTACGGTCAATTGCAACATTTGCTCTGGTTAAACCATTAATCAAACGGCTATATGAAATATCACATAATCTTGCTGCCGCATTGATACGCACAATCCATAAAGCACGAAAAGTACGTTTTTTAACTTTACGGTCACGGTAAGCATATTGACCTGCTTTGATAACCGCTTGCTTAGCAACACGATAAACACGGCTACGCGCACCGTAATAACCTTTCGCCTGCTTTAAAATCTTTTTATGTCTTGCTCTGGCAGTTAC
Organism: Bathymodiolus platifrons methanotrophic gill symbiont; assembly: GCF_002189065.1. Taxonomy (GTDB): domain Bacteria; phylum Pseudomonadota; class Gammaproteobacteria; order Methylococcales; family Methylomonadaceae; genus Methyloprofundus. The sequence continues at coordinate 2,815 of NZ_BDMN01000220.1, read as the reverse complement.
GCCACGTTTTACTCTGGCCATTCTCTTCTCCTAGATTAGCTGTACGGTAACATACGCGCAGTCATGCGCACATCTGATTGATGAAGAGTAGCCGCTTTACGCAACTGTCTTTTTCTCTTAGTCGATTTTTTAGTCAATATGTGGCGACGATGTGACGCTCCACATTTAAAACCGCCATTTGCTGTACGCTTAAAGCGTTTTGCAGCACCACGATGGGTTTTCATTTTTGGCATTTATTTTCTCCAATATAATATAAAAATAACACGTCCCTGATATAAAAACTCAGTAAGGCAAAATGCACTGGCCCGACTGAATTGATAACACTACTATTCCTATAGTAGTAAAAATTTCGTTTTATTGATTATTTTGTAGGTTGGGTTAGATTTTTGAGCCTAGCGAAAAAGCTAACCCAACCTACATTGATAGATAGTCTATTTTTTCTTTCTAGGTCCTAGAACCATCACCATCTGGCGGCCTTCCATTTTAGGAAACTGCTCAACGGCTGCCAGCTCTTCCAGATCCTTCTCAACTCTCTTCAAAAGATTCATACCAATCTCTCTATGCGCCATTTCCCTACCACGGAAGCGCACCGTAATCTTGGTCTTATTTCCTTCTTCAAGAAACTTAGTCAAATTACGCAACTTAACATTGTAATCGCCAATGTCTGTACCAGGTCTAAATTTAATCTCTTTAACCTGAATCTGCTTTTGTTTTTTCTTGGCCATCGCCATTTTTTTATTCTGGTCGAATAAAAATTTGCCGTAGTCCATAATCTTACAAACCGGCGGATCAGCATTGGGCGAAACTTCTACCAAATCCATATTGGCATCAGAAGCTAAACGTTTTGCGTCAATCAGTGACATAATGCCACCCTGCCCTTCAGGCAAACCTGTTAATCTGACACGCCTTGCAGTAATTGCGTCATTTAAACGTGTTGCATCTTTTTTAGAAGCGATACTCTTTTCTCCTGGTTACTAATTACTTTCTGTATTCAATGTCGTCATTCAGTCGCTGCACAAAAACATCAACTGACAAGCTACCCAAATCATGACCTTTCTGTGATCGCACCGTCACAGTTTTTTCTTCCAGCTCTTTATCGCCAATAATTAGAAGATACGGAACTCGTTGCATGGAATGCTCGCGAATTTTAAAGCCTATCTTCTCATTTCTCAAGTCAATTTTTGCTCTAAAGCCTTGTTTTTCTAATTCAGCATAGACTTGTTGTGCATATTCGTCATGACGACTGGCAATATTCAACACCACTACCTGATCTGGTGAGAGCCATGCAGGCATAGTTCCCGCATGCTGTTCAATCAAAATACCAATAAATCGCTCTAAAGAACCTAATATGGCGCGATGCAACATAACAGGCACCTGTTTAGACCCATCTTCAGCAATAAAACGGGCATCTAAACGCCCTGGCATCGAAAAATCCACCTGAATAGTACCGCACTGCCAGACACGTTCTAAACAATCTTTTAATGAAAATTCAATCTTAGGACCATAAAAAGCACCTTCACCAGGCTGTAACTCCCAGTCCAGGTCTTTATTATCTAAAGCTAGCTCTAACGCTTTTTCTGCTTTATCCCAAACTTCATCTGCGCCTACCCGCTTTTCAGGACGTGTAGATAGCTTGATTAAAACGTCCTCAAAGCCAAAATCCTTATAGACTTCAAATAGCAAATCAATAAAAGTCGAGACTTCATCTTGAATCTGATTTTCTGCACAGAATATATGCGCATCATCCTGAACAAAATTACGTACACGCATCAAACCATGCAAAGTACCTGATGGCTCATTACGATGACACGATCCAAATTCTGCCATGCGTAAAGGTAAATCTTTATAGCTCTTTAAACCCTGATTATAAATCTGCACGTGACACGGGCAGTTCATCGGTTTAATAGCATAATCACGATGTTCAGAATGAGTAGTAAAAATCATATCACCGAACTTATCCCAGTGACCTGATCTCTCCCATAAACTGCGATCTACAAGCTGAGGTGTTTTTACTTCACCATACCCATGCACACGCAATTTCTCGCGTATATATTGCTCAACTTGCTGATAAATTGTCCAGCCCTTTTCATGCCAGAAAACCATTCCTGGAGCCTCTTCCTGAGTATGAAAAAAGTTTAATGTTTTAGCCAGCTTACGGTGATCACGCTTTTCCGCTTCTTCTAAGCGATGCAAATAAGCATTCAGCTCTTTCTTATCATTCCATGCTGTCCCGTAGATACGTTGCAGCATTTCGTTATCTGAATTACCGCGCCAATAGGCCCCGGCAATTTTCATTAATTTGAAGGCTTTTAATTTACTGGTCCTCGGCACATGCGGCCCACGGCAAAGGTCAGTAAAATCGCCTTGTGTATACAGGGACAAATCTTCGTTACTAGGAATCGACTCGATAATTTCCGCTTTATAACTCTCACCTAAATCACGAAAAAACTTAACCGCTTCATCACGCGAGACAACAGAGCGTGTAATCTCTAGGTTACTAGCCACCAGTCGCTGCATTTCTTTTTCTATTTTCTTGATATCCTCAGGTGTAAAAGGACGCTCATAGGAAAAGTCATAATAAAAACCATTTTCGATAACCGGGCCAATCGTTACCTGCGCCTCTGGAAAGACTCTTTTAACTGCCTGAGCAAGTAAATGCGCAGATGAATGACGGATAACTTCTAACCCTTCATCATCTTTAGCCGTTATGATTTGCAGATTAGTATCGTTTTCAATAACGGCGCTAGCATCAACCAACACACCGCCAACCCTTCCGGCCAAAGTTGCCTTTGCCAAGCCAGAGCCAATTGACTGC
>NZ_BDMN01000219.1 GCF_002189065.1 Bathymodiolus platifrons methanotrophic gill symbiont | reverse complement strand
TTTGTAATTTCATAAACCTTTTGGATTACAGTAATTTGAGCGCGGAATAAATCTTTAGTTACTTTGTTATTTAAGCGAATGCCATTGATTGAATACCCCCCTATCCTTAATTAAATAAGGATATAAACCTTGTAATTTAGTTATTTAGCGAAATCTTTCATCTACCATCTTTCTTGCTAAATACAGATTCATATCAAGCTCATAATCGCTACCATACTCCAAAGCTAACTCTATTATCTCGCTCGGTTCTGTGTCTTTATTAACAAGATTAGGATTTGAAAGAATTGCCAAATAATACTTTTCAATTTTATTAATTTCAAGCAACGCATCTTCATCTCGGATTATAATTCCAAAACATTTATCAAGTTTTTCTCGTTCAGTCAGTGTGCTCATTATTTTACCATTGTAATTTTTAGAAAGATTTTTAAAACCTAACAAGTTATTGCCCCTCTTGAATAACTTACAATCCTAGACATTTAAAGTTATTTAAAAAAATAGTAACTCTCTGCGTGTTTTTTAACTTTAAAATCAAATGGATATATTTTAATTTAACCTGACTTTAGTCATTTTCACCTTTAAAAAGGGGTGAAAATGACTAAAATTCAGAGAGATACATTAATTATTATTTTAAATCAATCTGTTATGAGTTTAAATCACGCTGAGTAGTTACATTTCCTATTACTAATTAGAAGTTCCGTACTGGAATTATGCTCAGTCTGAAATCTCTAGTCGTTTCTGTCTTATTACCATTCCATAAATTTATAGCATGTGATATCTCAGCAGGCGCTTTCTTACTTGCAGTAGAAGACCACATATAACTAGGGTATTCATAAATATTATCTGAATGTAATTCTGTCTTAAGGTTTACATATTTATATACCTCAGTTAATTCCTTCCTTGATGGTATGTACCAATCACTGAATCCATTAACTTGAAATTTACTTATTGCACTCCATATTGTTTCTCCACCTCTTGCAGATTTACAATTCTCTCTTACAACATAAGCAGTATTTGTAAGTCCAGAACCAATACTTGATGAAGTAGCAGCAAATACATGTTCACATCCCCATTCTAGGTTTGATAGGATTGTAGGTGATGTTTCCATTCCATGTGTACCACCATCTGTTACATAAAATACAGTACCTCCTGCTAATCCAGTATCCCCTTCTTTGAATTGAATTGCACATCCAGTATTTTGTATTCGTGTTAATAATTGTGCATATTCATTGTCTGTCATCCAAGATTGACGTTGTATTTTATCTAAACATGATTTCTGATAAACAACCATCTCTTCTTTAGTTAGTTCTGGTGCTTCAAGCTGTACTTGTGGTTCATTTACTGCTTGTGTATCTAATACTGTAGTAGTTAATAATAAACCTACTGTACCTAGAACTATCTTTTTACTTATTTTATTTCTTAAATTTCTTATTCATTATCTTTCTCCTAAATATTTTATTACTTATCTGTTATTACTATTAAGTACTATTAAGTAATAATAAATACTAATAATAATAGCTATAAACCTTAATCGTTTCGATACCCATCCCCCCTTCCCATATGCTGGAAAGAGACGTAGAAATCTCTATAAACCTCAACCTGTTTCTGACCCCATCCCCCTTGATAAAAACGTTTCCTTTATCATCTCCATACTCAAAGTGTAAAACACTTAAAATTTAGAAATGTAATGATAAAAATATCGTCTCTATATCACTGAAGTTTCTCAATTACTGGGTGGCTTTAAAGAACAATACTGGGGTATCAGGGTTTATTTTAGGTGGTTTTGCCTTGTTTGTAGCAAACCCCTATTTAATTCCCTTTAGACAACAGGAATTGCGGGGAGTCGCTATTTTTGCGAAAGCTTGTTTTGGGCATCCCAGC
>NZ_BDMN01000218.1 GCF_002189065.1 Bathymodiolus platifrons methanotrophic gill symbiont | reverse complement strand
ATGCTATTGCCTAAGGGGAATTAAGTAGGGGTTTGCTATAAACATGGCAAAACCACCTAAAATAAACCTCGATACACCAGCATTGTGTATTTCAGCTACTCAATAATTGGGAAACTTCAGTTAATTAATCTTAAAGGGAAACTGAACAATGCCAAAACTAGATAGACTAAAGGAAGAGTTATCTTATGTAAGATATTGCATATATGTAGCAATAACAGTAGCCTGTAGCTATTACAGGCTGGTTAGCTATGAATATTGATACAGCTACATGGTATTCAATTAACGGAAATTTGCAGTAGTCCCGTTACGGGACTATAATAAAAGCCATGAGAATTATTGCACTTTCAACACTTAAAGAATTTTGGATTGATTCACCTGACTATATTGATGCTAAAGATCCAATAATGTCTTGGTATCGCCATACTTTAAAAGCTGATTGGTCTAGCCCAGACAAAGTTAAATCTGACTTTGGAAATGCAAGTATTCTTAAAGATGGACGTGTCGTATTCAATATTAGTGGTAATAAGTACCGCCTAATTGTTCAGATAAATTATGACTATAGAGTGATCTATGTTCGGTTTATTGGAACACATAAACAATACGACAAGGTTGATGCTCAAAGCATTTAAATGGTAAATAAAATGAATATACACCCAATTAAAACAGAAAATGATTATCGCAATACACTTCAAGAAATTGAAGGGTTAATGATGGCTAAGACTGGCTCTATAGAAGGTGATCGTCTGGATGTACTTGTAACCCTAGTTGAAGATTACGAGCGAAAACATTACCCAATTGATTTTCCAGACCCAATTGAAGCAATCAAGTTTGCTATGGAGCAACGCAGTTTAACTGTGAAAGACTTAGTGCCAATGATCGGACAAACTAACCGTGTCTACGAGATTCTAAATAGAAAAAGACAGCTTACATTACCTATGATAAAGAGGTTGCATAAAGGTTTAGGCATTCCTGCTGAATCTTTATTGTCGAATTGAACCAAAATAGCAGAGCTTGATGATACTTAATAAAATATTTGTAGGTTTAGCGGTACTTTCAGTGGTTATACTTTTTAGCTATTTAGCTTTATGGAGCTGGAAAGACATGAAAAACCACGAGCCCAAATAGGTGCTTCATGACTAAAAAATACTGGATTGATACATTATATTTTTTGAAGGCTTTGTAAAAGGGTTGTCAGTTTTTCCAACATCTGAGTATGACCATTTTGATTTGCTGCATTAGCATGTTTTTCTATCATTAATAAGGCAATAAATATGAGTAAAAAAGATGCACTTGATTCGCATGGATTTGAAATTCACCTTAAAGATCAGTTAAATAAAACGCCAAACAGTTATATAAACTGAAGTTTCCCAATAATTATTTATGGTAAAATTGAAACTATTTTATCGGCAGCAGATGGGCTTGAAAGCCGTATTAGCGGTAAAACAAGTCAATACAACGATCCCCATAAAAGAACATAAAAAATATACTTATAAGCTTAGAGATCTTGATATATCACACGCTAACCAAGTTTGGAGTACAGATATAACCTATATTAAAACCAAAGAAGGGATGGTTTATTTAGCGGCGATTATTGATTGGCACTCAAAAGCAGTGCTCGCCCATAAAATATCAAACACAATGGATTCTTTTTTAGTTATGGATGTATTAGATGAAGCGCTTTCTCTCTACGGAACACCTGAAATTTTTAATACGGATCAAGGCAGTCAATACACCAGTGAAATTCATACCCAACGACTAAAAAACAAAGGCATCACTATTTCTATGATAATAAGAGACTATATTACAAAATAAACATTATTTTTAAGCCTCACCCCCCTACAGAATAAAATAGGTTTCGATAATAAGAAGAATGTCGATTTTACGCATCTAAAAATACAAACGGCACTTGATTTCATGATGGACGGCTTAGTCTTGGAGATGCAGGACGCAGGAGTAGAACATCAGGAGCGCAGGCATGTACTAGATAAATTGGCAGAGTTCGCGACAGGTTTTGAATTTAAGTTGAACAAACAGTTGAAAGGTGCGAATTACTCAAAATATGAAGCTATTACAAATCCGCAGGTCATTGCTTTCAATAAGGCGAGAGACACTGTGCCGAAAGAAGACACTCTGGGACTGCCTGCTCATGCATTTTTAGTTTTTGATCCAGAAACTTTCCGTACGAGTGTGCTGGAGATAGTATCTAATCCAGATTTATCGTTTAATGAGCAAATAGACCGGATTCAGAAAGCTATGGTAAGCTTGTTTGCTTTGCTCATTACAGATTTTAAAGAAGACTTCTCAACTTTCGAGAATTCGGAAATTGCAACAAATGCTCTAAAATTTCTTGTTTCAATGCAGAAGGGGTTATATAAAAAGCAGGGGCTGGCAGGGTCAGGGGACGTTGATCTGGAACACGTCAAGGTTCAGGCAGGTTTTGATTTCATAACAGACTCAAGTGTTAAAAGTATGGAAAGCGTGGGCATATCGGATAAAGTTACAAGTGAGATACTGCTTGCACTGGGTAAGAGAATGCGAGGGTTTGAAGGTGAGTTGAATAAGCGCATGAAGGGTCTGACTTCCGAAGAGATCAAAGCTCTAAAGTCTCCTTTTCCGCAAGAAGCCCCATCAACTGATAAAATAAAGCAATAAAGCACTTGACAAAGAAAGAATAAACCAATATACAATTTACCCTATATAGCTTGTACAGTAAATCACCTCCAAGCCGGATAAATAATTAAATGATTAAATAAATAAAGGCTTCAAGATCATATAGAAGTTTTTATTGGTAAAGAATAGGTAGCAGGTCTGAGGGTCATTGGTGATAGACTTTAGACAGTGGAATCCTGCAACGGTTAGCCAAGATACAAAAGGAAATTAGTATTTTATAAATGGATTTATCTTGGGCAAGCCATTGCATCTCGGGGGCGGGGAAATAGGAATCCATTCTCAGGCTTTGCTCCTTCCCCTAAAAGCGGGCGATATCGCGCCACGGCAGTCGCCCTTGTACCTTAGAGGAGGGCTGGCTCGCCATGCTGCAATACTTTTCAGATTCAATTCAAGACATACCCCCCCCCATAGAAAAGTCTATTTTTCCTAGGGGTTAGAGTCCATTTGAACGGTAGTAAAAAATAATAAAAACACGTGTGGAGGTCGTTTTTAAATGCTACATTAGAATGCTCCCGGAAGAGCATCTTAAATTAAATTGAGGAATCAGCATGCTAGAATCACCCAAAAAAGTTTTTTTACTCTCGCAAGCAATAGACAAAAGCCTAACTGCGGTTTCATTAACTAAGTCTTGTGTTAATTCTGTCTTTCTAGCCATCACTCCCCCTTTTTCAATCATAATGGTGTAATTACGTAATTATGATATTACATTTTAAAATATTGTAAACCTTTTTACAAAAAACTGGTTAGAAACTGTTTTTATACCTATACCCTGCCCTTTCCTATCAATTAATTGTTACACGGAAGCAAGCCAGTTTTTTGTTCTTCACCAGCAAGATATTACAAAAAACAAACCGTTGAATTGTATTGTTTAGATATGATATACACATACTAACAATATGCTTAACATATAGAAGCTATATGGTTTATATATAGCTTTCACTTATAAACAGGTTTTAAATGATTATAATTTGAGGTGGAATTAAAGGTGGTAGTGGCAAGACTACTACAACTATAAATCTTGCAATCATGAGAGGGCTTTCAGGATCTGAAGTTCTTCTTATAGATGCTGACAGTATTGATAACGGTAATGCTTCAGACCTTTCATCTATTAGAGATGAAATCATGGAAAGTAAACATTACACGGCTATTCAAATTAATGGGAAGGCTATTGCTAAAGAACTCCCTACCCTTTCTATGGGTTTTCTAAGCCTAAAATAATCATGGTTTATACTTAAAACCTCTTCGCCTATAACCGAATTGTAAAGCCATTCTGAAAGGGTTATTCCAAGTTCTACCATGCGCTTTGTTTTAGGGTCATCAATTACTATTCTGTAACTATCAATAATGCCGAAACCTTCTATTATTTCTTGTCCGTTGGTTTTTATGTTGGTTTCAATTCGTGTCCCAGAAAGCCGTTCAAAAGCCTTTCTTAATCCTTTATTTCTGTGCCGCCTATTCCTCTGTTAGTTGTCACAAGTAAATCATGGGCTTTAAAGCGTATTTTACGGCTTGGCTCACTACCTTGGTTAATTCCTGCCATGAGCTGCGATATGCAATAAATCAAAATATCCTTTTTGCTGGAAAAGTGGCTCAATTATTTTGGCCATTGACAGATGGGGAGTCCTGGCCGTTCGGATTTTGATGCGGTCTGGTCAGCCCTGACGCATGAAATAAAACCCGCATAAAAAGCCATTTTATATTTGCTATTGTTAATGGTGTTTTATCCATTTGCCGCATAAAAACAAGTTACAGTTGATTTTTATACAAACACTTATTCTTGCGACAGAACCTTTATGCGACAGAACCCCCTATTACACCTACGATCATAAGATTGCATTTCAGCCAAAGTAGGCTCGCATGTTCAACTAAAATAGGACTTACGCACCACTTGTCGCATAAAAACAGGTTACAGTTGATTTTTGCACAAATATTTATTTTTTGCGACAGAACCACAGTTTGAACCACCACCGAATTAGGATAAAAAATATAGCAAATAAAGTTAGGTTAACAAATTTAAGAGAAACAAGATTTCCCCAATAATAGGGGGGGAACATAAAAAAGAATAAGACGAAACTAATCCCCAATAGAAAAACTAATCCAAAAAACCACGCTAGAATTTTACATGTTTTATATACTAATATGTTCAATGTTCTACCCCCCCTACTTTCTTTAAAGCCCCATTTATAAAGGGATTCAGTTGGGGGGTTGCAATAAAAACCACCCCCCTTACACCCAATGCTGTTGACTTAAGGATTATTTAATTATAAGCTATTAAAATATAGTATAATAGTTCATGTTTTCAATAACCAGATACTTGTAACCTACGATGAAAAATACACAAAACTTGGCACAAACCCTGCTCTGAAAATCCATGCCAACTTTCGAGTTATCTCGAAAGATTTCTTCAGTTAATTCCCGAAAAATTATCAGACGAACATAAAATATCATCGACTGGTTTTACCCAGCCCTGACGCATAAACCTTGCAATATTCATGTTTCTTTATAGCATGTAAAACTTCTTCCTCATAGATCATCTTATTGTGCTCTATATTATTTGCGGATTTCACCAATGATGAGGGAAATCGCCTATTAAATGTGATTTGTACAAACGCAAGGCACACTCCTCCTAAAAGGACTGTTCGCCCTCTGAAAATACAAGTACACAAAGAAATTATTCGATGTGAAATTCGAAAGGTTGCCGCAAAAACTGTGCAGCCCAATCGCTGCTAATCCACGGGCCGGTTAAGGTTCCTTTGACAAAAGAAAGAAACTCTCGAATCCCCATTTTTTTCACCCACTTCACCACGCGATGAGTGGCGAGAGCTATTGCATTGATCAAATGAGCTAAACGCATCAAATGGTGAAAGCCACACATCGCCTGCCAGTTATAAGAAAAAGCATGTTCGTAACAATAACCACGGCACTTTTCAGTATGATTACTATCCTCAATAGCCCAACGATAGCGGGCGCCTAAGTACACCGTTCATGTACGTTTTTGAGTGTCAGTGGCTTGCCTGAAATCCACGCATGGCGGCTAAATTTAGCCTCAATCTCTGTGGTGTCTGCATTAACAGCCAACCACTCCTCCTTGCAAACAACCAGGTTCAGGAATAAAGTTTTTTTCATCCCTTTCGCGTCCTTAAGTGTATAAGGAATATGATTAACCCAGGTTATTTTTTGCTTTCGCCCCCGCCAATCAGCTTCATAGCTGGGGGTGTCAGGACCTTTCTGGGCATTAAAGGCTTTCCAAACGGACTTCAGGGCTTTCTTTTTTAAAACGATCATGCTATCCCAGTCATGCTGAATGCAAAGCTCAAAGACCGGACCATTGGAATAGAGTCCATCCAGCAAAATCATGATCGGTAATTGTGGAAATTCTTGCTTAATTTTCCCAGCCAAGCGTTTGAATGCCTTTAACTCGCAATCCTGCTTCGCATCATCGGGGGCGCCTTCAGTATGGCTCAGGAATTCAGAGAATATAGGCGCGCCATGCTACCTCAAATGGCTCTACGGCTATTCGGGGTAAAATTTTAGCCTCCCTCGCGCGCTATCGCGCACTTCGGATTGGCAAATTTCCCTGCGCCTTCTGGAGACTATCATCCCGTCCGGGGCTGACAGCGAAGGCAGTGTCAGTCCGTTATGAAAAACAAGATTGGCTTCTAAAACATATATATACTGTTGCTCCCATGATGTTTCATTCTCACCACCCGAACGGTCTAACCATTCCTCTGGGTGCCACTGTCCATCACGAACCAGTTTTTGCGTGCCATCAATAGCAATCGGGTAACAATTTTGAATGAGATAAGTGGCGAATTTCTTGCTGCGTATAAGTTTCTTTACCAAGGCAACATGGGCTGTTGGCAAGGCGTCCAATTCCAGTGTTTCCAGTACGTGCCCCAAGGTATCAGCATGCGGCATAGATTCTAATTCAGGAAATAACTTTTGTAGCGTTTCACGAAAACAGGGTTGACTCATTTGGCTATTCATTTGTCGACGAGAACTCATTTGAAAAACAAAACTCAATAGCCCAAAAAGTAGTACAACTGCCAATTTATGTTTTATCTTGACGCGGGTCTTTCAATGAGGAGACTTGTTTTAGCCATACGGGTAGAAGCCTCCGAAATACCTGAAGTTGCGCGTCCAGGGAATCCTCTCGAGCTTCTCGCTCATCTTCTATCGTTTTTAAATCACTGACCTTATTAGAATTTTGATAAGTACCGTCTTTTTTCTTTTGCTCTCGCAATTTTTTTTGTGTTGCTAACTATTTTTTTATGCGCTTTGCGCGCTTCTCGGTTAGGCCGTTTGCTAACTTTACTCATGATTTCTATTGAGGGTAGTATTTAGGATAGGAAAGCATTATATAGCAAATACTGAAGTTTCCCAATAATTATTTATGGTAAAATTGAAACTATGCTTTATTCAAGCTTGGCTGCTTCAGGAAGTTATTTCGTGCACATTCCTAAGGCGCTTTTGTTTAGTACTTTTAGCTCGTACGACCCCCGCCCTTTCCAAATCAGAAAGGTAAATCCGAATTTTGCGTATATCCTGTTGTGCCTTGGGAATTAATACCTTATCAAACAGGTTAACCCGCTGGGTTACTTTTTTCAGTGCCTCAGTTAAGCGTGCAACTCGTTGTTCTTCAACCTGTAGCTGCATTTTTAATTGCAACATTTTTTTTAATTGTACAACTAACTGATCCACCCAATGCGGTTCAGTAAATAAAGAGTATTTCTGCACATCAATCGTCAGTTCCTTAATAACCGGCAAATGTATACCGACAATATTTTCCTCTGTCATTTCTAACTTAGATACTTTCACTAAATTGTCTACAGGGATACTCTTATCTGCCAGCATCGGTAACATTTGTGCTGATTTCTGATAACACTGTTCAATTCCATATTTTATTTTAGCTAAGCTTAATTGTGCCTTTTTCCGCTCAGCAGCTAACTGCTGACGCTTTAAGTCCAGCGAAGGTAGAAATTGCTTATAGCGCTTAAGTTTTGCACTAAAGACGCTTTACTGTATGCTAGCCTAGCCATTGCTCTATCACTCGCTATCTGGTTGAGCTGAATCTACTGGGGAAGAACTAGCAGCCACCTTAGGGAAATATTTATCAATCAGGGCTTGTTTCATTAGCAATTCATCGGCATCAAAACACTCGGCCAATGTTTGCCAGCATAAATCCAGTGCTTCTTCTAAAGGGATAGAAACGTCTAGGCGCATAAATCGCTTTCTGAATAATTCGCCAAATTTTATTTGTTTTTCATCAAAACTTGATAAATCAAATGCCATCGCCTGTTTCTGCTCGGCTTCTGTTGCTCCTGAATAAAAACGAATCATGGTATTCATAATTTGCGAATGATCTTCGCGAGTAGAGGAACCTATGACATGCTGTTTTAAACGCGACAAAGAACCAAAAGGATCGAGCATATCATCATGTAAATAAAACTGCCCTTCGGTAATATAACCAGTATTATCAGGAACAGGGTGTGTTACATCACCGCCTGGCATCGTTGTTACCGATAAAATAGTGACCGACCCTGCACCATCATAATCACATGCTTTTTCATAGCGGCGTGCCAGTTGAGAGTACAAATCTCCCATATACCCCCGGTTAGCAGGTACTCGCTCCATAGAAATACCGACTTCCTTCATGGCATCGGCATAGGCAGTCATATCTGTAGCCAATACCAGCACACGCTTCCCCTCTTCTACAGCAAAACGCTAATGCCATATCCAGCACGATTAATCGTTCAACGATAGGGTCTGAAGCAAGATTGCAAAACATGACTGTGCGTGCAAATACACCCGCCTCTTCAAATTGAGTGCGAAAGTAATGGTAGTCATCGAAAATAAGGCCTAAACCTGCAAAGACCACAATATCTGCATCGGTTTGAATACCAATACGTGCAAGAAAAGGGTTATAAGGTTCACCAGAAACAGAGAAGATAGGAATTTTCTGGCTTTCGACCAGACAATTAAAGACATCAATCATCGGTACATTAGTACGTATCATCTTGGAAGCAAGAATACGTTTAACCGGATTAACTGAAGGACCGTCTATGCTCACTTTAGGATCATGCGCCAGATTTGAACCGCCATCCATCGGCTCACCCAGGCTATTAAAAATTCGACCTAAAATATCAGCCGAATAAGTCACTTTCATTGCAGTACCCAGAAAACGTATGGATGCTGCATTAGAGACACCTTGTGTGCCTGAGAAAACCTGCAAAGCAATTTCATTACGGTCAATTTTGATCACTTGAGCAATCGAAGTACTAAATTCATCCTCAACCATAGCTAAATCACCAAACCGAGTGATCGCATCAGAGTTTCCTTCAGTCTCTGGAACACTAACCGTAATGATATTACCTACGATGGAAAGGATATTATGATGCCTGACCATATGCCGAATCATATAAAACTCCAAATTTTCAATTATTGATGCCGTTTAAATAAGTTAGCAAGGGTCATAGGATCTGAAAACCCACTTGCAGATACCACACTATCCTGACCATCACTTTTTGCTTTATGTAAAGCTTGTTCAGCTTTCTCAATCAGGTTAGTCTCAACGTTAGCTGGCTTTAGCTGAACTCCGTTAACAGGATTATAAGTTGAACAACCGATAGAAATAGTCACAGAAACCAAGCCATCTGGTGTACTGACACCTAATGCTTTCACAGCATATCTAATTCGCTGCGCAATTTCAATACCTTGCCCTTGTTCAATATTAGCCAGTAATGCAATAAACTTTTCCCCAGTATATCGAACTAAGACATCATTATTACGCAACTGCTCCCGAATAACAGCAGAAGCTAATATTATAACCTGATCACCCACATGATATCCATAATGATCATTTATATTTTTTAATTCATCAATATCCAGAAAAAAACAGCTTAATGGTTCAGTGCTACGCTGAGCTATAGCGATTTCTTCACCTAGGCGCTGTTCCAGAAAATGACGATTATTCACACCAGTCAAACTATCAATCAAACTACTACGATTCAGCGTTTCAAAATTCAAATGATTCTCAAGACAAATACCAACAACAGCCGCCATATGCTCAATAAAATCTGTTGCCATACTATCAATAAAACGTTGCGAATCAAGGCTTCCCATATTTAAAGTCCCTAGACACTTGCCTCTACGTATCAGTGGAATGATGGCTACACTAGCTGGCTTATGCTTATCTAAGGAAAAAAATTCAGCGCATTTTGCAGTTTTATAAGCCCCTAAATAGGGAGTCACTGAGTGCCCAAATTTCGTTTGTATAAGTTCATCATCGGGTAAAATTATTAATTTCGGATTAGCCTGTAATGCAAAGCCCCCCTTAAATAAATAATTTTTTAATTCGGTTTTTGCATCTATAAGACAAAGACCGATATAATCAAGTTCAAAAAAATCCTGTGCTTTTAAAACATACTCCATCATTTCAGATAATGAATTAAGATTAAACAAGCCCTTTTCAAACGTTTGAAACCGTTGTAATGTTGCACTATTAGCATGTACACGATTTAACATGCCATCTAGGTGGCCCTGTAATACCGTTAAATCCGTTGTTAGGTCTTCTTCCAAAATATTTTCTCAAAAATAAAAACTATAATCATAAGATTAGCAGTTCCAGAAAAAAAACGTAACTATTTATCACATGCCTGAGTCAACCGCCAAAAAAATAGCCACACTACGCCAACAAATCCAAACACATAACTATAATTATTATACGCTCGATACCCCCACCATTACCGATGCAGAATATGACAGGCAAATCAGGTCACTACGTACCCTGGAAGACAAATACCCCCAATATGCTTCCTCTGAATCTCCCAGCCAGTCAGTCGGAGGCCCCGTATTAGATTCTTTTAATAAAGTGCCACATGAGATGGCAATGCTATCACTAGGTAATGTTTATTCAGAAGAAGAATTAAATGAGTTTATCGAACGCATCCATAAGCGCCTGAAAAATACTCAGGAACTTATATTTTGTGTTGAACCTAAATTAGATGGCCTCGCTATCAGCCTGTTATATGAACAAGGCCAGTTGATTAGAGCGGCAACGCGTGGTGATGGCAGCGTTGGTGAAGATGTTACCTACAATGTTAAAACTATTAAAAACATTCCACATACTTTACAGGGAGACAACATCCCACAACGGCTCGAAGTACGAGGTGAAGTCGTTATGCCTATCGCGGATTTTCATGCTTTTAATCAACAGGCACTTGCTAATGATACGAAAGGCTTTGTCAATCCACGTAATGCCGCGGCCGGAAGCCTGCGCCAACTCGATTCTAATATTACGGCCCAAAGACCTCTTGCTTTTTATAGCTACGGTATAGGAATTATCGAACAAGGCAGCCTGGCCGATAGTCACTACCAGAGGCTGCAACAGCTTAAACAATGGGGCCTGCCAATCACCCATGAAATCACTCAGGAAACAGACGCAAAAGGATGTATCACCGCCTATCAGCAATTATTAGCAAATCGTCCAAAACTTGAGTATGAAATTGATGGCATCGTTTATAAAGTTGATGATATAGCACTACAGGAACAACTGGGCTTTGTTGCTCGCGCTCCACGCTGGGCAACCGCGCATAAATTTCCAGCCCAGGAAGAACAGACTCAATTACTTGATGTTGAATTTCAAGTCGGAAGAACTGGTGCAATCACTCCCGTTGCCATCTTAGAACCTGTCTTTGTCGGAGGTGTCACTGTCAGTCGCGCCAGTTTACACAATGCCGATGAAATTCAGCGCCTGGAATTAAAAATTGGCAATACAGTTATTATCAGAAGAGCGGCAGATGTAATTCCTCAAATTGTAAAAGCATTACCTGGTTCGCAAGCGCTAAAAGAAATTATTTTTCCAGTTAGCTGCCCCGTGTGTGATTCCGAGATTGAACGTATCGAAGGCGAAGCTATAGCGCGCTGCACTGGTGGCTTATACTGTGCTGCACAGCGTAAAGAAGCCATTAAATATTTTGCCTCACGCAAAGCAATGAATATTGATGGCTTAGGCGTTAAAGTTGTTGAGCAATTAGTCGATGAGCATTTGATTAATAACCCCGCTGATTTGTTTACTCTAAACACCGAACAACTTGTACCCTTAGAACGGATGGCAGCCAAAAAAGCAGAAAACCTGATTAATGCCATAGATCAATGTAAACAGACTACACTCGCCAAATTTATACTGGCATTAGGCATCCGGGAAGTCGGAGATGCCACAGCGAAAAACCTGGCTGAACACTTTCTTACACTGGACGCAATACAGAATGCCGATATTGAGGCACTAGAACAAGTCGATGATGTCGGTGAGATAGTTGCCAAACATGTCGTCACATTTTTCCGGCAGGTACATAATCAGGAGGTTATACAGGCACTTATAGCGACGGGAATTTATTGGCCTGAAATTCAGGCTAAAGAATCACACGAACTCCCGCTGGCAGGTAAAACCTATGTATTAACAGGGACCTTAACAAAAATGGATAGAAATGAGGCCAAACTAGCATTACAAGCTTTAGGAGCCAAAGTTTCAGGTAGTGTCTCTAAAAAAACAGACTATGTCGTCGCCGGAGAATCCGCGGGGTCTAAATTAACCAAAGCACAAGATCTAGGAATTAGCGTGTTATCAGAAGATCAGTTGTTAAACATTCTGAACCGAGATTTTTAGTGCCAAGATACAAAGAGCATACAATAAACTACCATAGGTACAGTAGCTTTAGCCTAAAACAAAGCATGTACTGTATATTGTACAATTTAGCGTTTAGGATTATTTTTTACCAGTAACTTGAACATGTGGATAAAAAATTCGTATCGCTTCATTTACTGAAGCCAGAAATAGGCTTAAAAGCGTATTAGACCGTGTTGTTAATGATGCTGATTGTACTGTGATAACTAGACGGGATAACGAAGATACTGTCGCTAAAAATCCCGGAAACGGAGCTTTAGCGAAGTGAAGTTTTTAGTCCGCGATAGCCGTAGGACCGCTTGTTTTAGGCTGGGATGCCCAAAACAAGCTTTCGCAAAAATAGCGACTCCCCGAATGCAGGATTAAACTTTATTTAGTCAATTGCCGTCTAATCTCAGCAGTAATTTCCTGGCTAAGTTTTTCCAGTAATCGACTTTGTGTGGCAACGTAGGCTTGATAATCTGCTCCACCAGTATTTTCCTGAATGACAGATTTTTTCGACATCACAGATTTATCCTTACCTTTCCGTGCCACTGTCCAGCCTGCATTCAAGGTGACAACACCGCCCAATGCCCCATCAAACTCTCGTATATTAATGATCACCTGAAAGTCGACAGGCAATAGCATTATTTCCTGACTCAATGCAACCTGCTGCGTAGGCAGCAATATCGAAATATTTTCTCCTATAATCCGTTGAATATCACTCTGAAGATCGCCACTCCAGCGATTAAATTCATCGGCAACCAGTATATTAGGACCAGTGCGTGTAACAATCAGTGATTGATCCAGCGTATCAGGAATAGAAACAGGTCCCACCTTAACAGCAACACTTCGATGCTCAACTTTCAATGCAGGTACTGAAGTAGCTCTGTCAATCGGGTTTAAAATATATATTTTGGCATTTGGAGAGCTTCCACAGCCAGCAAATAACAAAGTTAATGAAATAAGCGCTATAGATATAATAGTATTGTTATTCATATTTAGTCTCCTTATTTCCCTTGAATGAGTGATTCTGGATGTCTTTCCAGATAATCGGTCAGAGTTTTGATAGATCGTGCTGCTTTAGTAAATTCGCGTAATGCCATTTGCAAATCCTGTTGCAGAGGTGAATCATTTTTCAAGGTATCCTGAATAGTCACTAGCGTATTTTCAGCTTGCTTCAAAGTACCTGACAGTTCAGGCTCCAGATTATGATTCAGCTTATAACTGAGCTCTTTAATCTGAGTCATCATGTCGTCTACTTTTTTCAGAATACTGCCTAGATGAACTTTCATCGCACCAAATGTTCCGGATACTGCTGGAAATTCTGGAATCTCTGCATCCCAGTTTATTACAAAAAGAGGTGCATCTGGAAAAAAATCAAGCCCGACAAACAATTGCCCGGTAAGCAGGCTCCCTGTCTCCAGTTGTGCTCGAATCCCCTGTTTGATAAAAATTTCAGTTCGCTCTCTTCGGGTGTCAAAAAGCTGTTGTGCAGTTTCGTCGTTACCTTTTAGCGAAAACCTTTGATAGTCAATTGTGATCGTTACCTGAACGGTGATTTTTTTATGTTCAATATCATACGATAATGATATTTCTTTGACTTCACCTAACTGTATGCCTCTAAACTCAACAGGCGCACCAACTTTCAATCCACGCACGGACTCTGTAAAATTAATAACATATTTACCGGTATCGTTGTAAATGATTTTTAATGAATCTGCATAATCCTTGTACAGTTTAAACTCGCTATTATTTTCTGCCTGAATCATATTACTACTCATATCTTTAGACTCAAAGGCAACCCCCCCTATTAAAAGTGAGACCAAAGATTCAGTTCTTACATCTATACCATTAGCATTAAGCGAAACATCTACACCACTGGCATTCCAGAACTTTGTCGTTTTATTAACCCACTGATCATACGGTGCATTTATAAATATACGTACTGTCACTGATTCACCGTCTGGATCGAGTTTTACATCCTCGACTTTTCCGACACTGAATTTACGATAATAAACCGGTACATCTCTTTCTATCGACCCCAGGTCCTTGGTATGTAAAACAAAGTGCTTGCCAGGCACTTTTCCAGTGATCACAGGCGGGATCTCTAAACCTGTAAAGTTACGCACACTCTTGCCTTCCGAATTGAGTTCGAGTCCAATATAAGCGCCTGATAACAAAGTCCCTAATCCTGATACACCACTGGCATCAATACGCGCTCTGACTACCCAGAAATTTGTTTTATCGGTAAGAAAGGGCTTTATGTCCCTTTTCATTTCAGCGGTCACTTCAACATTCATAGTATCGTGATTCACATGAATGGCTGTGACCTCGCCAATTTCGACATTTTTATATTTTATTTTAGTCTTACCTGCTTCCAGACCGTCAGCTGTTTTAAAAGTAATGGTAATTGTAGGTCCCGTTTCAGACCAGGCTTTATAGCCTATCCATGCGCCTATCAAAATGGCCACCATGGGCACTAGCCAGACGATAGAAAATTTCGACCGAGGCTGAATGTTGCTCTCTGGTAAATTATTCATAGTTTCACCCTGACTCGGTTCATTCATTTTTCTTTCTCCATACCATCCCAGATTAAACGGGGATCAAAAGCCTTAGCGGCTAAAATAGTTAATACCACCACAGCACCAAAAGCAACCGCACCAACACCGACTTCTATCACTATCAACCCCTGAATCTGAATCATCGCAGCCATTAATGTATCGACATAAATATCCACCATTGACCAGCGACCAATGAACTCTGTCAGACGATACAGTTGAGTTCGTTCCTTGGGTCGCCATTGTGACTTAAAGTGTACCGTTATTAACAGCAAATACAAGATGACTAATTTAATAGTGGGCACGCAGATACTGGCAATAAAAAGAATAATCGCCAGCGGTAGATCTCCATTCGTTGCCAGATACATAACCCCACTGATTATGGTATCACCTTCAGTCTTGCCCATACTGCTAACCACCATCACAGGTAATAAATTAGCAGGAATATACAAAACAGTCGCTGCAATCACCAGCGCCGTACAACGATTTAAACTGTCTGGTTTTCTCCAATGCACATCAGCCTTGCATCGAGGGCATGAGGATGTATGCTCGGCGCTTAATGCCTGTATTAAATGGCAATTATGACAATTGGTTAATTGCACGCCTGACTTGTATTGCTGCGTATCCCTACCCTTAGTATCGGGGCTAATCAACCCCCAAAGCATTTCTTTATCCACATCATTCAAAATCGCAGCAATAACAATCATCAACAATGCAAAAGACCATAAGGCAATACTCGGAGCCACTGTTGCCATGGCGGATAACTTGACCACTGAAACCAGTATACCCAGCATCAGCACTTCTAACATGCTCCATGAAGTTATAATACGGACTAAACGGTAGATTTGTGGAGCAAAGGGAGGAATTCGTTTGAAATTAAGAGGTAGCAGGATATACAACAAACCTGTTAATTGTATCAGTGGAGCACCAATAGTAGTTAGAAACACCAGTCCGGCAAGAAACACCATGTCATGAGTAAACAAGTATTTTACGCAGCCAAATAAAGTAGATGCCATCTCATGGCCTTCCGCATCCACCTGCACAATTGGAAAAGCATTGGAAATGGCCAATAAGACCAGTGCAGTAATCACTAATGCCAGCGTATGCTCAATACTTTTCTCAGGTTTAACACGCTCACGTTTGCGTAATGTTGCAGCACAACGGCAACATTTAACCGCGCCATCTTCTGGCATATGGCTTATCTGCTGTAATAAACCACAATCGTGACAAGTAGTGACTGGAATATATTGAGTCATAAATTACTACAAATGGTTAATGAATGCTTATTCTACCAATATAGAGTTAAATGAAATATTAACTTTAACCAGTGGTTCTAATATTCCCGGCTATGGCAAGTAATGCAATACCATCAAACAGAAAACTAATACCAATCAACAAACCTACCAGCCATGCGGAACTCAACGGCCAACCTACCAGTACAATCACACCCAGTAACAGTGATAACAGGCCATTCAGCAACATAAAAGCCCAACCCTTAGCGGGTTTGATTTCAACGGATAAAGCAATA
This sequence comes from Bathymodiolus platifrons methanotrophic gill symbiont, assembly GCF_002189065.1. Taxonomy (GTDB): domain Bacteria; phylum Pseudomonadota; class Gammaproteobacteria; order Methylococcales; family Methylomonadaceae; genus Methyloprofundus. Next base: position 440 of record NZ_BDMN01000218.1, on the reverse strand, counting down.
CCTGCAAAACCATCCATTAAAAAATACATGGACAGAATAAGCCCCAGCGTAGAAATAACCACAGCGGGATGAAACATTATTAACAAGGCCAGCAAAAACAGGATAAAAGGCTTAAACCACATCATTAAGGTCTACACTCTACAAACATAAGCGGAATAAGCCAGTGCAATTGCACTGAGAAAAAAAGGCTCTATGTGAATCCTAGTGGGTAGTGCGATAATAATACCATGAATAATGAATCTTTATTTAGTATGGCTTTAGGCTTACAATCGCCTTGGAAAGTGGAAGAAATTATCTTTTCAAACGACAATATTTTAGAACAGAATGAACTTCATTTGCAGATAGGTTTTGAACCAGGCGCCCGTTTTGCTGATGAATCGGGGGTTCTCTGCCCAGTGCATGATACAGTCGATCGGCAATGGCAACACTTGAGCTTCTTT